>NZ_AOHQ01000146.1:0-208203 GCF_000416385.1 Mycobacterium sp. VKM Ac-1816D | reverse complement strand
TCCATCACGGTGGCTGGCAGGTCTACCTCGGTAGGGACCGCCACCCCTGGTTCATCCCGCCCCACACACCCGGCGGGCCCGAACCGGCACACCTGCGATCCCACAACCGACGCACCATGACCGACCTACCCACCGCCGCATAGCCCCAAGGCCCCAAAGCTGCAGCGCACCTTGACAACTGAACAGTGAAGTCGGGCCGACGTGTCAGGAGGCCTGCTAGAAGGTCTTGGCCAATCGGTCGGCCAGGATGGCGGCGAAGCGGGCGGGATCGTCGAGCGATCCGCCCTCGGCGAGAAGTGCTGTGCCGTAGAGCAACTCGGCGGCATCGCTGAGTCCCTCGGCGCCCGAGGTCAAGCCGTCCCGCAAGCCCGTCACCAGGGCGTGCTCGGGGTTGAGTTCCAGGATGCGCTTGCCGACCGGTACATCCTGCCCGGACGCCCGGTACATCCGCGCCAGCTGCGGGGTGATGCCGAAGGTGTCGGTGATGAGGCACGCCGGCGACGAGGTCAATCGCGTCGACAATCGCACCTCTTTGACGTGCTCGTCGAGGGTCTCCTGTAGCCAGCTGAGCAACTCGGCGAAATCTCCGCTCTCGGGCTTGTCGGCCTCGTCACCGCCGAGGTCGACCTCGCCCTTGGCCACGGACTGCAGCGGCTTGCCGTCGAACTCGGGCACCGATTCGACCCAGACCTCGTCGACCGGGTCGGTGAGCAGTAACACCTCGTAGCCTTTGGCCTTGAACGCTTCCAGGTGCGGGGAGCGCTCGAGCAGCTGCCGGGACTCGCCAGTGGCGTAGAAGATCTGCTCCTGGTCGTCCTTCATCCGGCCCACGTAGTCAGCCAGCGTGGTGGGGGTGTCCTCGGAATGCGTCGAGGCGAACGACGACAGCGCCAGCAGGGTGTCGCGGTTGTCGGCGTCGGAGAGCAGCCCCTCCTTGAAGGCGCGCCCGAACTGCGTCCAGAACGTCGCATAGTCGTCGGGACGGTTGGCTTGCAGGTCCTTGATCGCCGACAGCACCTTCTTGGTGAGGCTCCGGCGGATCACCTTGATCTGGCGGTCCTGCTGCAGGATCTCGCGGGACACGTTGAGCGACATGTCCTGGGCGTCGACGACACCCTTGACGAAGCGCAGATACTCCGGCACCAGCTCGTCACAATCGCCCATGATGAAGACGCGCTTGACGTACAACTGCACACCGGTGTTGCCGTCGCGGTTGAACAGATCGAACGGCGCCTGCGACGGGATGAACAACAACGCCTGATACTCGAAAGTTCCTTCGGCCTTCATCGCGATGACGTCGAGGGGCTCATCCCACGCGTGCGCGATATGCCGGTAGAACTCCTTGTACTCCTCGTCGGACACCTCGCTCTTGGACTTGGCCCAGAGTGCGACGCGGGAGTTGATGGTCTCGATCTCGGTGGTGACCGTCGGTGGGGTGCCCTCGTCGGCACCCTCGGGTGCCGGGACGGTCTTCTCGACCTCCATCCGGATCGGCCACGAGATGAAGTCGGAGTACTTCTTGACCAGCTGCCTGATCTTCCACGGCGCGGTGTAGTCATGCAGTTCGTCGTCGGCGTCCTCGGGCTTGAGGTGCAACGTGACCGAAGTGCCCTGCGGGGCTTCGTCGACGGTCGCGATGGTGTATGTGCCGTCCCCGCTGGACTCCCAACGCGTTGCTGTGCTTTCGCCGGCCTTGCGGGTCACCAGGTCGACCTTGTCGGCGACCATGAACGTCGAATAGAACCCGATGCCGAACTGGCCGATGAGATCGTCGACATCACCCGCCCCGCTTCGCCCGCCCGCGGTGTCACCGGCCTGCTTCGCCTCGCTCAACTTGCGGCGCAGCTCGCCGGTGCCGGACTTGGCCAGGGTGCCGATCAGGTCGACGACCTCGTCGCGCGACATGCCGATGCCGTTGTCGCGGATCGTCAGCGTCCTGGCGGAGGCATCTGGATCGATGTCGATGTGCAGATCCGACGTATCGACATCCAGGTCCTTGTCCTGGTAGGACGCCAGCCGCAGCTTGTCCAGCGCGTCGGAGGCATTGGACACCAGTTCCCGCAGGAACGAGTCCTTGTTCGAGTAGATGGAGTGCACCATCAGCTGAAGCAGCTGACGCGCCTCTGCCTGGAATTCTCTCTGTTCGACCTGCTCGCTCACGCGGTCATACTAAAACCCGCCGACTCAGCCGAACCGGACCCCCTGGGCAAGGGGGAGCTCGGAGGAGTAGTTGACGGTGTTGGTCGCCCGCCGCATGTAGGCCTTCCACGAATCGGAGCCGGACTCGCGCCCACCGCCGGTCTCCTTCTCGCCACCGAACGCGCCACCGATCTCCGCGCCCGAGGTGCCGATGTTGACGTTCGCAATGCCGCAGTCGGAGCCGTCGGCGGCCATGAACCGCTCCGCCTCGCGGATGTCGGTGGTGAAGATCGCCGACGAGAGACCCTGCGGTACCGCATTGTTCATCGCGATGGCGTCGTCGAGATCGTCGTAGGTCAGCACGTACAGGATCGGGGCGAACGTCTCGGCGTGCACCACCGCGGTCTGGGCAGGCATCCGGACCACCGCCGGTCGCACATAGTGGCCGTCGGTGCCGAGGTCGACGCCCTCGCCGCCGGTGACCTCGCCGCCATCGGCGCGGGCCTGTTCCAGCGCACCCACCATGTCCCGGTAGGAGCGCTCGTGGATCAGCGGGCCCACCAGTGTCCCCTCGGCAGCCGGGTCGCCGACCGGCAGGCTGCGGTACGCGGTCGCGATTCGCTGCACCAGGGTGTCGGCGATCGAGTGGTGCGCGATGACCCGACGCATGGTGGTGCAGCGCTGCCCGGCGGTACCTGCGGCGGAGAACACGATGGCCCGCACAGCCAGGTCCAGGTCGGCCGACGGGGTTACGATGGCGGCGTTGTTTCCACCCAGCTCGAGCAGAACCTTGCCGAACCGGGCGGCCACTCGCGGTCCGACCTCGCGGCCCATCCGGACCGAGCCGGTCGCGCTGACCAGTGCGACACGCGGGTCGTCGACCAGCTGCTCACCGATATCGCGGCCACCCTGGATCAGTCCGCAGACCGTGCCGGCCACGCCGACATCGGCGGCGGCCCGCTCGACCAGGGCCTGGCAGGCGAGTGCGGTCAACGGCGTCAGCTCCGAGGGCTTCCAGACCACCGTGTCGCCGCATACCAGCGCCACCGCGGTGTTCCACGCCCACACCGCCACCGGAAAGTTGAAGGCGGTGATGACACCGACCACGCCGAGCGGATGCCAGGTTTCCATGAGCCGGTGCCCGGGCCGTTCGGAGGCGATGGTCTTGCCGTACAGCTGTCGGGACAGCCCCACGGCGAACTGGCAGATGTCGATCATCTCCTGGACTTCGCCGAGCGCCTCGGAGGTGATCTTGCCTGCCTCGACGGTGACGAGGGTGGCCAGCTCCGCCTTGTGCTCGGTGAGCAGCGCGCCGAGCCGGGCCACCAGGGCGCCACGCGCCGGCGCCGGGGTGGTCCGCCATGTGGCGAAAGCCGTTGCCGCGGAGGTGATGACCGCGTCCGCGTCGGTCGAGCTCGATTCCGGGACCGTGAAGAGCACCTGACCGGTGATCGGCGTGCTCGCCGGCAGGCCCGGTGCGCCCGGACCGGCCAGTGCGGTGGTGCAGCCCAGTGCGTCGAGCGCGGCGCGCACCTGGGCGCGCAGTTCGTCGGCGGTCGGCAGGGAGGATGTCAGGACGCTGGTCATGTGCACGCGACTTTCTCGTAGAGCTCGTAGGGGTCGTGGATGTGGTGGCCGATCCGGTCGGCCATCCAATGTCGGCTGTACTGCGTATCGTCGGGGCGATCGGTGCCCGGGGCGTCCCGGTCGAGGTTCGAGCGGAAGATCCCCGCGGCCGAGGCGGGCAGGAAGTCCTCGTACACAACGGGTCTGGTCGGATCGCCGCCGTGGTAATAGGCGAGCCCGTCGGCGCACATCTGCGCGTCGGTGGCCGGGAAATGGCGGTGCCAGGTAGCAGCCGGGTCGGCCTCGGCCATCGCCGCGTCGTAGCGCGAACGACCTTGCGGTGTCAGCGCCACGCCGCGCTGTTCGACCTCGCCGAAGCGCACCCGCAGCGATCCCTCGGAGAGGGCACCATCGGCGGCGCGGAAACGGCGTGGCTCGGCCAGTGCGCGGAACGAGGTCTGCCGCAACAGGACTTCGGGACCGTCGACGGCCGGCGGACCCTGAATGGCCTCGATCATCGTGATGCCGCGCTGGGTCATGGAGCCTTGCAGAGCATCGATGTCCAGCACCCGCGGCGTCAGGTGATTGATGTGGGTGCTGCGCACGCCGGCGATATCGGCCGCCACCGCCGAGACGGCCGACAATTCGTCATACCAGCCGCGGTCGATCGGTTCGCGGGACAAGGCGAAACAGGCCACGGCGGCGGCGACGAAGTCCCGGGCCTCGTCGGCCGGGCAGCCGCCCTCGTCGGCTATCCGGCGCGCAGTCGAGAGCAGTTCGGCACCGAACAATCGGCGCCCGTTCAGAAAGGTCTCGACCCTGGTGCGCAGATCGGGTGCGAAGAAGCGGGTGTCGGCGGTGGCCAGCATGGAGGTGAAGACCCGGAACGGGTTTCGGGCGAGCTCGTCGGCATGGATCGGCCGGAAGGCGGTGGACACCACCGGGACGGGGGAGGCGGCGGTCCGCAGGTCGTAGAAGCCCACCGGGTACATGCCGAAGGCGGAGAACAGATCGGCGACCTGGCGCAGCTCGTCGGCGTTGCCGACCCGGATGGCCCCGTGCCGTTCCGCGGTGACGCGTTCCAACGATCCCAGTCGCCGGTCCTGCGGATGACGCCGCAGGTGGGCGGCGTTGACCTCGGCGCTCACCTCCACCAGGGTGTCATAGGCCGGCACCTCCGAGCCGTACATCCGGGACAACGCCGCGGCGAATTGTGCCCGTAGCTGCCAGGTTTCACAGCGCGGCACGGGACCTCCGGTCACGGGACCTCCGATACAGTGCGGCCATGACCGACATCGAGCATCTCGACGAGATCGACCGGCTGCTGGTAAGGGAGTTGGTCGCCGACGGGCGTGCGACGCTGGCGCATCTGGCCGCCACCGCGGGACTGTCGGTGTCCGCCGTCCAGTCGCGGGTGCGTCGGTTGGAGTCCCGTGAGGTCATTCTCGGATACACCGCGCGGGTCAACCCGGAGACCGTCGGGCACATGCTCTCGGCGTTCGTTGCCATTACTCCGCTGGACCCCTCTCAACCCGATGATGCTCCTGCCCGACTGCGCCATATCGACGAAATCGAGTCATGCCATTCCGTCGCCGGCGACGAAAGCTATGTGCTCCTGGTGCGTGTCGCATCGGCGCGGGCGTTGGAAGACCTGCTGCAGCGAATCAGGACAGCCGCCAATGTCCGCACGCGAAGCACCATCATCTTACAGACATTTTACGATGGACGCGCATACCTACCGAAATAGTTCCTGTTTCGAGATGACTGCACCGTAAAAATTGCGTTAGGATCGCGGCATGACCGCTGTTCTGACTTCACCTGCCGCCGGCGACCAGGCCGTCACGCCCGACCGGGTGCACGATGTTCTGCGCGCCAGCGTGCTCACCGACGGCATGGATCTGGTGCTCGACCTCGAAGCCTCGCGCGGATCGGTGCTCGTCGATGCCAGGGACGGCAGCCGATATCTGGACATGTTCACGTTCTTCGCATCGTCGGCATTGGGGATGAACCATCCCGCACTGGCTGATGACCCGGCGTTCTGCGCCGAGTTGGCGCGGGCGGCGGTCAACAAGCCGAGCAATTCGGACGTGTACACCGTGCCGATGGCGCGATTCGTCCAGACCTTCGCGCGGGTGCTCGGCGATCCGGCTTTGCCGCATCTGTTCTTCGTCGACGGGGGAGCCCTGGCGGTGGAGAACGCGCTCAAGGTGGCATTCGACTGGAAGAGTCGGCACAACGAGGCCAACGGTCGCGACCCGGAGCTGGGGACCCGGGTGCTGCACCTGCGCGGTGCCTTTCACGGGCGCAGCGGCTACACCCTCTCGTTGACCAATACCGACCCGAACAAGGTGGCGCGGTTCCCCAAGTTCGACTGGCCGCGCATCGACGCCCCCTACCTGCGGCCCGGGGCCGATATTGCCGAACTGGAGGCCGAATCGCTGCGGCAGGCCAGGGCCGCCTTCGTCGCCCACCCCCATGACATCGCCTGCTTCATCGCCGAGCCGGTGCAGGGCGAGGGCGGCGACCGGCACATGCGGCCGGAGTTCTTCGCCGCCATGCGCGAGCTATGCGATGAATTCGATGCGCTGTTGATCTTCGACGAGGTGCAGACCGGCTGCGGTATCACCGGAAGTGCCTGGGCCTACCAACAATTGGGAGTCGTCCCGGACGTGGTGGCGTTCGGCAAGAAAACCCAGGTGTGTGGTGTGATGGCGGGTCGCCGCGTCGATGACGTCGTCGACAACGTCTTCACCGTCAGTTCCCGGATCAACTCGACCTGGGGCGGCAACCTCACCGATATGGTGCGCGCGCGGCGCATCCTCGAAGTCGTCGAGGCCGAAGACCTGATCGAGCATGCCGCCGACGCCGGTCGGCACCTGCTCGGCAGGTTGCATTGGCTGGCAACCGAATTCCCCGATAAGGTGCTCGACCCGCGTGGTCGCGGACTGATGTGCGCATTCAGTCTGCCCTCGACCGCCGCGCGCGACGAACTGGTGCGCAGGTTGTGGGACCGGCGGGTCATCATGTTGGCCAGCGGACCGGATTCGGTGCGTTTCCGGCCTGCGCTGACGGTCTCGCTATCCGAACTCGACGCGGCGGTCGACGCCGTGCGTGAGGTGTTGTCGGGACTCTAGTCAGCGGGCGGGCGCGGCACGTTCGCGGATCAGTATTTTCAACCGCGGCAGATCGGCGCCGCCGACGAGGATGCAGCCGTGGCGTTCGGCGAGCTTCCGCGCCGCCGGGGTGAAACCGTTGTTCGTGACCACCATGGTGTGCGTGCACTCCTGCATGGCGGCGCCGGCGACCACCTCCTGGACTGCACCGGTGCCCACCGGCCGGGCCACCCGCTTGCACTGGATGGCGAGCCGGTCCGGGCGCCTGCCGACGATGAGGTCGACACCCCAGTCCCCGGTGGTCGAGGTCATGATCACCGATACGCCGCAGGATCGCGCGATCCGAGCGACGTAATCCTCGAATTCCACCCCGGACATGGTGTCGATCGGATTCTCCCCGGTTGACGGTGTGCGCAGACCGGTCAGGAAGTGCGGCATCGCGGCGGCGAGCAGTGGAACTGCCAACCCTGTGCTGACCGCCGTGATGGCACCGGCGCCGTAGAGCAGCGCCGCACCACCGGCGATGATGCCGATGGTCAGGAAGGTCGTCAGGCGCACGCCCGGATCCTAAGTGGGCACCCCGACATGCAACTTGGGGGTTGCAGTTCGACGGTCCGATATGCAACCCTTGAGTTGCACATTGTCGGAGCAACCCAAGGAACGCAGATGACCACCGCACTCGAGATCACCCGTATCGTCGACATCGCCGCCAGCCCGGCCGCGGTGTGGGCCGCGCTCACCGAGCAAGACCTGATCACCCAATGGTTCGGCGACAGCGCCGAATTCGACCCGGTGCCCGGTGGCGTCGGGTACTTCGGCTGGTCGACGCACGGCCGTTTCCGGGTGGTGGTGGAACAAATCGAGGCGCCGAGGTTGCTGGTATACCGGTGGGCCCGCGAGATCGACGTGGACCCGGTGCCGGGCAACTCCACCGTGGTGCGCTTCGAGCTCACGCCGACCGCAGACGGCACGCGACTGGCGCTGGTGGAGACCGGGTTCGACGAACTCGACGACCCCGCGACCGCGCACTCCGACAACACCGGGGGATGGCGGACCGAACTCGACGACCTCGTGCGGATGCTCGGGGTCGCAGCGTGACGGGCGCACCTCCGGTCATGCTCGCCGTGTTGGCCGACGACACACGTTGGCGCATCCTGACCGAGCTCGGTTCGGCCGACATGTCCGCCAGCGCGCTGGCGGCTCGGTTGCCGGTGAGTAGGCAGGCGATTGCCAAACATCTTTCGGTGCTCTCGGACGCGGGCTTGGTGGAGGCGATCCCCGCCGGGCGGGAGATCCGCTACCGCGCACACGGTGCGAAGCTGAGCGCCCTGGGTGCGGAGCTGACCGCAATCGGTCAGCAATGGGATCGTCGCCTGATGGCGATCAAGCGCATCGCCGAAGGGCTGTCGTAGCGGGCATAATCCGACGTGAGATGGCCGATGACACACCACAGGAGCATCCGGCGGTCGAGTGCGTACTCGCCGACGGTGGGCCCCGGCGCGTCGGCTGGTACCGGTTCTACTTCGCCGACGAACGGTGGGAATGGTCACCGGAAGTCGAACGGATGCACGGCTACGAGCCCGGCACCGCACGGCCGACGACAGAGATGGTGCTCGCGCACAAACACCCCGAAGACGGCGGCCAGGTCGCCGCGACGCTGGCCGGGGTTCGCCGCACCGCAACGGCTTTCAGTACTCGGCACCGCATCGTCGACACCCGCGGCGATACCCATGACGTCGTGGTCGTCGGAGACCGGTTGTTCGACGAATCCGGGGAAGCCGTGATCGGAAGCCACGGTTTCTACATCGACCTGACGCCGCCGCGGGCAGCCCCGTCGCGCGAACAGCAGAACCAGGTGAGTGAGGTGGCTGCCGAGATCACCGAGGCGCGCAGCGGTATCGAACAGGCCAAAGGCATGCTGATGCTGATCTACCGGATCAATGGGGATGCCGCCTTCGAACTACTGAGATGGCGCTCGCAGGAAACCAACACCCGATTGAAGTCGCTGTCGCAGCAGTTGGTGAAGGACTTCCTCGAGCTCGATTACCACGAGCAGCTGCCGCACCGCAGCGTGTTCGACCGGCTGCTGCTGACCACCCACCTGCGCGCCGATTCCTGACGTTTGTGGGGGGCGGTGGTGGGCAATCCGGGCGCATGTCCATGCGCGATGCACCGGAAACCCGATCGGCGATCCGATTCGGCCTCGTCGCCGCGGTGGTGGGGGTGGCGTTCCTGATCATCGCCGCGGTGCTTGCCCGCGGTTGTGACGGTCTTGTCACCGATACCGCCGCGTGCGGGCGTCCGCAACGGCTGGTGCTGGCGCTGGGGGCGCCGGTGATCCTGTTCGCGGCGGGTGTCCGCGCATTCGTGCGTACCTACCGGATATGGAAGAGAAACGGCTCGTGGTGGGCCTGGCAGGGTGCCGGCTGGTTCCTGATGCTGTTGATGCTGCTCGTTCTGACCATGGGGCTGCCGTCGATCGGCGGTTTCGGACGCTGACCGCCATGGTGCGGTGCGCGTCGTGACGATCGGCGTTTGACGCCGTCGTCAGCAGGGTATTCCTGCGGTGCAATCGATCAACCTGCAACCGATAAGCGACGGAGGATCCCATGGGGCGTGGACTCATCGGCACGGTGGTGCTGGTCTGGTTGTTGATCGGAGTGTTCGCCGCCTGGCAGCGCGATTACTTCTCCGGTGGTGAAACAAATTGCGCTACTGCGGGTTCCATTGCGCTGACCGTTGTCGCGGGCCCGCTCAACTACGCTGGCGTCAATCCGAAGGTAACGGATTGCCGCCTGCCGCAACCGAGTTCGATGGGGACCATGGAAGTGAGGGTGTCATGATAATTCTCGGAGCAATTCTGCTGATCCTTGGCTTCGTGCTCAACGTCTACCTGCTGTGGGTCGTGGGTGTGGTGCTGCTGGTCGCCGGCGCGGTGTTCTGGCTGCTGGGTTCGATCGGTCGCCCGGTGGCGGGTCGGCGCGCCTGGTACTGACGCCGTATCGGTCGACGACGGCGGCCGGAGATGGAAAGTCTGGAGGGCGACCGCCACTGGAACGAGGCGGCTCGGCACGAGACGAGCATGCAAAGGCTGGACCGTAACTGGTCCAGCCTTTTGCAGGAGCTGCGGGTGGTGCAGACCGGTGTCCAATTGCTCACCGGCCTGCTTTTGACGCTGCCATTCCATGACCGATTCGAAGATCTGCGCGCCGAACTGCGGAGCGTCTATCTGGCCACGGTGTCGTGCTCCATCGCCGCGACCGTGCTGTTGATCGCCCCCATCGGCATCCACCGGGCAATGTTCCGCAGGCACCGGCTCGATATCGTGGTCACCACCGCGCACCGCCTCGCCTACGCCGGAATCCTCCTCCTCGCACTGACTTTGGCCGGCGTGATGGTGTTGATCTTCGGTGCGGTCGATGACCTTTCGGCCGGTGTGCTCGCCGGATCGGTCACCGCGCTGGCCATCGCGGTCTTCTGGGTGGTCCTGCCGCTGTGGTTGCGGACGCGTCCCGGGCCACCGGACTGACCAACCGTTTGTCGCCCATGGTGCCCGGGTATGCCGGGGCTCATGACGCAATTCGGATACACCTTGATGACGGAACAGGCGGGACCGAAAGACCTTGTCAGGTATGCGGTTTCTGCAGAACAGACGGGTTTCGATTTCGAGGTCTGCAGCGATCACTTCAGCCCGTGGCTGACCAGCCAGGGGCACGCCCCGAACGCGTGGGCGGTCCTGGGAGCGGTCGCGGCGATGACCGAGCGGGTGGGTCTGTACTCGTTCGTCACCTGCCCGACCATGCGCTATCACCCGGCAGTGGTCGCGCAGCAGGCGGCGACCGTGCAGATCCTGGCCGACGGCCGATTCACCCTCGGGCTCGGCAGTGGTGAGAATCTCAACGAGCACGTCGTCGGCGCCGGATGGCCCGCGGCGGCGCGCCGCCTGGACATGCTCGCCGAGGCCATCAAGATCATCCGTGAACTGCTCGGTGGTGGCCTCGTGGATTTCCACGGCGACCACTTCTCGGTGGACTCCGCGCGCATCTGGGATCTTCCCGACGAGCCCGTCGAGATCGGGGTGTCGATCACCGGTGACCGGACGATCGAGACACTCGGGGTGCTCGCCGACCATCTGATCAACACGTCCCCCGACGGTGACGTCGTGGAAAGCTGGAAGCGGGTCCGCCAGCCGATGGGTCTGCCCGAGGGCAGGGTGGTCGGACAGCTGCCGATCTGCTGGGATCCCGACCGCGACGCCGCGATTGCGCGCGCCCACGATCAGTTCCGGTGGTTCGCCGGGGGATGGTCGGTGAATGCCGATCTACCGACACCGGCGGGATTCGCCGGTGCGACCCAATTCGTCCGGCCGCAGGATGTCGCCGAGGCCATCCCGTGCGGACCCGATCTCGATCCGATCGTGGAAGCCGTCAGCGAGTACGCCAAGGCCGGATTCACCGATGTGGCGCTGATCCAGATCGGCGGGGACAGCCAGGAGCAGTTCCTCGCCGAGGCCGCCGGACCGCTGCTGTCGGCGCTGCGATCGGAGTGGGGGCAATCGTAGGGGGCCAATGAGAACCGGCCGGATGCGCTGAACGCGCATCCGGCCGGTACAGGTCGTGCTGTCGAGCATCACACCTTGCTGCGTGCCCAGCGCCACCGCGACTTGGCCTCGTCACTGCCCCGCTCCAGCGCGGTCTCGGCCAACTCCGCGCTGCGCCGGCGGGCCTCCGCCGCCAGCGGTGCACCGCGTTCGGCGGCCCGCTCGAGCGCTGCCGCACTGCGATCCAGGGCCGTTTCGGCGAGTTCGGCACTGCGTTCCTTGGCCTTCTTGGCCACCGGCGCACTCTTCTCGGCACCACGCTCCAGGGCCGCGGCGCTTCGGTCCAACGCGGTTTCGGCCAGTTCGGCACCGCGCTTGCGGGCCTTCTTGGCGATCGGCGCGCTCTTCTCGGCGCCCTTGTAGAGGGCGGCCGCCCCGCGATCGTAGGCGGTTCCCAGCGACTCGGCCGCGGTCTCGAACGCCGACGCCGCCAGTGGCACACCGCGCTCGAGTGCGGTGTCGGCGAGCTCACGGCCGCGCTCGACACCGATGTGCAGACCGTGACCGAGTCGGTCGGCGAGCTCGGAATCCAGGATCGAATCATCGGATCCGGGCAGCCGTTCCGACACCGCCTGGACGACCTTGCGTCCGGCGCGACGGCCGCGCCAGCCCAGTGACGGCTTGCCCGCGGTATCCGCCGAGGCCAGCACCAAGCCGCCGATGAGGCTCACATCGGTGAGGAATGCCCGGCGCTTCTCGGCCTTGAGGGCGGGGTTGGTCTCCTCCCAGAACATATGCCTGCCCAGATTGGCCGGAATCACGGTCGCCGCCAGGACCGCGGCGGCAACGCGGGGAACGCGTCCGGTGGCCAGCAGCAGTCCGCCGCCGATCTGAGCGGCCGCGGTGATGCGGGCCACCGTCATCGGATCGTCGGGAACCTTCTGGGCCACCGAATCGGGCAGCGACTGCAGACCGTCCAAGGTGGGCTGGACGACCTCGGCCGCGGGTTTGACGTCCCGGAGGGCCTCGATTCCCTGACCGATGAACGCGGCGGACAACAACGGGCGGGCAATTCTGCGTACCAACATGCCGGTGAATGTTCCCACCACAACGGGACGGCAAACCACCGCGAGCCCGGCGACGTCAGGTATCAGTAGCCCGCGCGCTCGTCATCGTCGAGGTCGACTTCCACCGCCTGCTCCTGCCAGTCCGCATCGGGTGTCTCAAGGGACGGTGCGGCGGCCTCTCCGGGGGTGTCGACGCCACCATCGGGATCGGCGTCCACGACGTCGCGGGATTGCTCGACAGCATCGGCAACGGGCACGTCATCGGGAACATGAGGAGTACTCATGCGTGCTGATTACCCATGGTGCACAACGGGAAACCGCGTGCGGTCGTGGTTTGGTGACGACTGGGCTCCGGGTACTGCCCCACGCATGCATTGCTCACGTGAACGAGGAACCGAACTCACCGCGGGTCAGGATGCCCGTCCCCAGGGCGTCCTGGTAGGAGGTGGTTGCATTGGTTAGCCACCGACCCGCGTGGGGTAACCTCCCAGCGGACATGCCGGGAGGCCACATGGTGCAGCAGGGAACGGACGCGGATGCAGCCGCGACAGATGATGATCGGTCGGTGGAGCTCCGGGTTGCCGCAACCCTGGAAAACCTCGCGGTACTGCGCGTGCTGATCGCCGCAGCCGCCACGTTCGAGGATCTCGATTTCGACGCCGTCTCCGACCTACGGCTGGCGGTCGACGAGGCCTGCACGCGGCTGGTGAAGGCCGCGATACCGCATTCGCCGCTCGTGGTCTCGGTCCAGCCGCGCGAGGATGCTGTGGTCATCACGGCGTCGGCGACCTGCAGCAGCGACGAGGACGCCATCGTCGCGCCGGGCAGCTTCAGCTGGCACGTGCTCAGCTCACTGACCGACGAGGTGAACACCTTCTCTGACGGCCAGCACGGCGACGGTGGCCAGATATTCGGGATCTCGCTCACTGCGCGGCGAGCGAGTCTGTTGCAGTGAACTCCGAATACGCCGACGTCATCGAGATGTTTCGCGTACTCGGCGAACTGCGCGATGGGTCGGCAGAGTACGAGCGGCAGCGCGAACGCATCGTCACCCGCTGCCTGCCACTGGCAGATCACATCGCCCGACGGTTCGAGGGTCGCGGCGAGGCGCGCGACGACCTGGTCCAGGTCGCCAGGGTGGGCCTCGTCAATGCCGTGAACCGGTTCGACGTCGAGGCCGGTTCGGACTTCGCGTCGTATGCGGTGCCGACGATCATGGGCGAGGTACGCAGGCACTTCCGGGACAACGGTTGGTCGGTCAAGGTGCCGCGCCGGCTCAAGGAACTGCATCTGCGTCTCGGCGCCGCGACGGCTGAGATGTCGCAGCGCCTTGGCCGGGCACCCACACCGTCGGAGTTGGCTGCCGAGCTGGACATGGACCGCGAAGAGGTGGTCGAAGGCCTGATCGCGGGCAGCTCGTACAACACGCTGTCCATCGACAGCGGGGGTTCCGGTGACGACGAGGCGCCGGCTATCGCCGATACTCTCGGCTCACCGGACGATGCGCTGGATCAGATCGAGAACCGCGAGGCGCTGCGGCCGTTGCTGTCCAAACTGCCCGAACGTGAGCGCACCGTTCTGGTCCTGCGCTTCTTCGAGTCCATGACGCAGTCCCAGATCGCCGAACGCGTCGGCATCTCGCAGATGCATGTGTCGCGGCTGCTGGCCCGCTCACTGGCCAAACTGCGGGACGAGCTGCAGTAGCGGCTGTCCCTGGAGGCGGCAGGCGGCCTCGGTGGTGCTCTCGGCGGTGGGCAGGACACCGTCTGGATCGCAGATCCGCAGCAGCCGCCGCACCGCGGCACTGGGCACCAGCACCCACCGGGCAGCCTTGCCCGCGGCCGTCACGCTGACGGTGTGCAACATCGAGAACGCCTCGGTGCCAAAGAAATCGATGGCGGACAGGTCGACGATCAGCTGTTCGGTGTGCGCGAGGTGGGTGAGCGCGTAGTTGCTGAACCGGCGCGCGTTGGCGGCGTCGAGCTGGCCGCACACCTCGACGACGGTCGTGGACGGCGGCAGGTGGCGGACGGTGTAGACAGCTGTGCCACGCGCCGCACGCGGTGGGGATATCGCGATGGCGATGTTGTCTGGCGTGGTCATGGCGGCTCCGACAGTGGACTCGATAGGCTGCGGGCTCAACCTGACCTGACACTACGCCTGATTTTGCTGGTCGGACACCTACCCGCCGAATCCGGCGGGCGCCGGCACCGGGCAGACTGGACCGATGGCCGTGCGATATGCCGCCGGAGTGGTGTTGGCTGCCGGTGCGGGCACACGGTTCGGAATGCCGAAAGTGCTTGCCGCCGAAGGGGAGTGGTTGGCTGCTGCGGTGGACGCGTTACACGGCGGCGGTTGCGCTGAGGTGCTCGTGGTGCTCGGGGCCGCGCAGGTGCGTGTGCCGGCGCCGGCGTGCGCGGTTCTCGCGCCGGACTGGGCGCAGGGGCTTTCGGCCTCGCTGCGGGCCGGACTGGCGGCGGTATCGCGATACGACGTCGATTTCGCCGTCATCACCGTGGTGGACACCCCCGATGTCGGGGCCGACGTGGTGCGCCGGGTTCTGGACGCCGCCGCCACCTCGACATCCGGGCTGGCCAGGGCGGTCTTCGGGGGGCGGCCCGGCCACCCCGTCGTCATCGCGGGCAGACACTGGCCGGCGCTGACCGAACAGCTCGACGGGGACGTCGGCGCCGGGCCCTTCCTGCGGGCCCGCGACGATGTCATCGCGGTCGAATGCGGTGACCTGGCCACCGGTGCCGATATCGATGTTCCTCAGCGCGAGGCGTAACCACCGCGGTTCCGACTCCTCAGGTGTGCACTTCCAGGCCGAGCGCGGCCGAGGCGTAGCGGCGCACGGTGTCCTCGGAGATCGCCGCGACATCCTCGAACCCCGGCCTGGCTCGGCTGGACATGTGGCCCGAGACCGGATCGAGGGCGATCTCGGCGAGCATCTCGCCGGTCGTGGGTTCGCACACCGCCCACGTGTAGCGGGTCTCGTCGGCCCAGCCGTCGGCCGCGTCGTGGACATAGTCGAGGTCATCCTCACCCATATCGGTCAGGGCGGGGCGGTCGTCGACGCGGTCATCACAGCGCAGCCCGCGTAGGTACCACTGGCCGTTGTTGATCTCGACGGGTTCCATCAGTCCTCCAGAAATGACGAATGGCCGCTCATCTCAAGAATGAGCGGCCACTCGGTGAAAAAACTAGTCCTTGATCTCGGCGATCACGGTGCCCTGGGTGATGGCCGCACCGGCCTCGACCGACAGGCCGGTGATGGTGCCGTCCTTGTGCGCGGTCACCGGGTTCTCCATCTTCATGGCCTCCAGGACCACGACCAGGTCACCGGCGGAGACCTGCTGGCCCTCCTCGACGGCGACCTTGACCACGGTGCCCTGCATGGGAGCGGTCACCGAATCACCGGAGGCCGCCGCACCGCCGCCACCGCCACGCTTGCGCGCCTTGGGCTTCTTGCGGACAACACCGCCGGCCGCGGGAGCACCGCCACCGAGGGCCAGATCGCCGGGCAGCGACACCTCCAGACGGCGGCCACCGACCTCGACGACGACGGTCTGGCGGGGCAGGCTGTCGTCCTCGTCGATGGGCTCGCCACCGGTGAACGGCTCGACGGTGTTGTCCCACTCCGTCTCGATCCACCGGGTGTGCACGTCGAACGTCGAGCCGTCACCGATGAACGCCGGGTCGGCGGTCACGGCGCGGTGGAACGGGATGACCGTCGCCAGGCCTTCGACATTGAATTCGGCCAGCGCGCGGCGTGAACGGGCCAGTGCCTCTTCGCGGGTGGCGCCGGTGACGATCAGCTTGGCCAACATCGAGTCGAACTGGCCGCCGATGACCGATCCGCTCTCCACGCCGGAGTCCATGCGCACGCCGGGGCCGGTGGGCGGCTCGAACTTGGTGACCGGGCCGGGGGCGGGCAGGAAGCCGCGGCCGGCATCCTCACCGTTGATACGGAACTCGAAGGAGTGCCCGCGCGGGGTGGGGTCCTCGGTGATGTCCAGCGCCTCGCCGTTGGCGATCTTGAACTGCTGCAGCACCAGGTCGATGCCCGAGGTCTCCTCGGTGACCGGGTGTTCCACCTGCAGGCGGGTGTTGACCTCGAGGAAGGAGATCAGGCCGTCCTGGCCGACCAGGTACTCCACGGTGCCGGCACCGTAGTAACCGGCCTCCTTGCAGATGCGCTTGGCGGACTCGTGGATCTCCTTGCGCTGCGCCTCGGTCAGGAACGGCGCCGGGGCCTCCTCGACGAGCTTCTGGAAGCGACGCTGCAGCGAGCAGTCGCGGGTGCCCGCGACGACCACGTTGCCGTGGGTGTCGGCGATGACCTGGGCCTCGACGTGGCGCGGCTTGTCCAGGTAGCGCTCCACGAAGCACTCGCCGCGACCGAAGGCCGCCACGGCCTCACGGGTGGCCGAGTCGAACAGCTCGGGGATCTCTTCGAGGGTGCGGGCGACCTTCATGCCGCGGCCACCGCCACCGAAGGCGGCCTTGATGGCGATGGGCAGGCCGTGCTCCTTGGCGAACGCCAGGATCTCGTCGGCGTCCTTGACGGGGTCGGGGGTGCCGGGGACCAGGGGAGCGTCGGCGCGCGCGGCGATGTGGCGGGCGGTGACCTTGTCACCGAGGTCGCGGATGGACTGCGGGCTGGGCCCGATCCAGATCAGCCCGGCGTCCAGGACCGCCTGGGCGAAGTCGGCGTTCTCCGAGAGGAAGCCGTAGCCCGGGTGGATGGCGTTGGCGCCGGACTTCTCGGCGGCTTCGAGCAACTTCTCGAAAACCAGATAGGACTCCGCCGAGGTCTGTCCGCCCAGTGCGAAGGCCTCGTCGGCCAGCCGTACGTGGGGTGCGTCGGCGTCCGGCTCGGCGTACACGGCCACGCTGGCGAGGCCGGCATCCTTGGCGGCTCGGATCACACGGACGGCGATCTCACCGCGGTTGGCCACGAGGACCTTGGAGATCTTCGAGCTGGCGTGACTTGGCACTGCGCCTCCTGGTGGCATCTTCTCTAAGAAACGTCTTTAAGAATGTATCGGGCGAAGTTTAAGTGTCCAATCCCGGGGGTGGTGAGTCGGACCCCCAATTCTGCGGCGCGTCTTTGTTACCGGTCAGTACGTTTGACGTGCGGTATCAGCTGCGCTGGGCGAACGCCCGACAATGCACGACGGCGGCGCCCCAGGGGGAGCGCCGCCGTCGTTGACAGCTGTCGAGATGTCTCAGCCGAACAGGGTCGGGATGCCCTTCATCGACGGCGGTGGTTCCACGCCGAGCGCGTTGGCCAACAGTGACGGGGCCACATCGAGGATGTCGACCTCCTTGCGCGACGGGTCGGCGGTGATACCCGCGCCCGCAGCCAGCAGGATGCCCTCGGGGATGTGGTAGCCGGTGTTGACCCCGCCGATCCGCGAGTGCACGCTCAGCCCCAGATCGTTGGCAGGCACAGTGGTGTCGGCCGCGGCCCCGAACGGCCGGATCGTCAACTTCGTGGTGTCCTCGCCCGGCACGGTGTAATCGATACCGAAGGTGACCGTCTTGCCCTCGACCCGCAGCCGGGCGAACAACCGGTCGGTTCCGTTGACAAGGACCGACTCCAGCGGTGCTACCGCCTCGGCGGCGTCGGCCTCGGACTCGAAGACCAGCGACAGCATCGGGTACATCGCCAGCGCGACATCGGCCGGCTTGAGACCCAGCGCGGTGATCAGTTTGCTGTGATCGTCCAGGACGAAGCGCCCACCGTCGAGCTTGGGCACCGCGACGGGTCCCTGTCCCATGCTCGCCGAGATCACCAGCATCGACTGCGGATTCTTGGCCAGGTACTTGCGGATGCGACCGACCTGGCGATCGGTGATGTCCATGGCGGCGACGATGAAGCTGCCGTACACCTCGTCGGCGTCGTACTCGTACTTGTCGGTGTAGCCGGGCATCCCGTCACCCCAGAACCGGTGCATCATGCCCGCGACGTGGTTGGTGAAGAACACCGAGAGTCGCGGTTGGTTCTTGCGGTGCTGACGCCAGTACAGGTCGAAGCTCAGCGGCGCCTGCATGGCGGAGCGGAATGCCTTGTAGCGCGGGTCGATTCGCTCCTTCACCAGATGGGTGGCCAATGTCGCGGTGGACCGCGGGGTCAGTCCGAGCCGGACCAGATCCACCGCCGTCCCGGCGAGCGCCTTGGGGCTCAGCGCCGAATCGGGGGAGAACCCGTTCTCGCCGGTCATCGCCAGGTTGAACGCCTGGAAGCGCTCCAGAGCCGGGGGATAGGTCTTGGCATCGGAGGCGAAGGTGTCGGGGACATAGAAGCCGCCGTGCGCGAAGGGGCGGGCCGGCCAGCTCTGCATCGGACCGAACAGGCCCACCGAGAGTCCGGCACGTTCGGCCACGTTCCAGATCGGGTCACCCTTGAACGTCGAGGGGTCCTGGCCGAGGTCGAACGAATTGTGCTCGTAGCTGGAGGTGTGCAGTGTCGGCCAGGTGCGCCACGGCTGCAGGCCCTGGAGTTCCTCGCGGTCCTCGTGGATGGTGGTCAGCGACTGCCCGTCCTTGAGCAGCGCGGCCAGATTCGAATCGGGGCGATTCTTGACGTAGATGTCGACGACATCCCACGGCACCTCGTTGAGTTCGTAAAGAATGACGTCCCTGGCTTGCCGATTCATGGAACCGGGCCCCTTTCTGGTCCTTCATTTGCTACGCCGACAGCCGTGTGGGCCGTGACACGCGTCGATGAGTATCGATTCGGCTAGCTGGCCCGCAGGCGCTCTCGGGGCCATTCTGGCATGGATCCCGGAAAAAATCCGTGGCCGCCATTATTGACGAACGCGCCAGTAACTTCGGGGGCTAGGCCCGCAAGCGCCGTTTGATCCGGGCCAGCATCGCCGATATCCCGCGCAGTCGCAGGGGGCTGATCAGTGCGGCCAGGCCCAGCGCCGAGTAGAAGTCGTCGGGTACGGCCAAGATGTCCTCGGCGGACTGCCCGTCCAGCCCGGCCGCCAGGATGGCCGCGAAACCGCGGGTCGTCGGGGCCTCGGCGGGCGCGCTGAAGTACAGCCGGACGTGCTCGCGATCGGTGGCGTCGACATCGAGGAACAGCGGCGACTGGCATTCGGGAACCGGCTCCATGGCCGCTTCCTCGAGATGACCGGGCAGCGCAGGCAGCTCGTTGGCGAACTCCAGCAGCAACTGCAGCTTGTCCTGCCCGCTGACCTCGCCGAACTCGCCGACGACCTCGGCGAGCGCCGCGGGCATTGTCATCGCGCTGCGGGTGCCGCGCCGGGCTCGGGGCCGGTGGCCACCGGGACCCGCACCGCGTTGCCCCACTCGGTCCACGAACCGTCGTAGTTGCGCACATTCGGCAGGCCGAGCAGATGGGTCAGCACGAACCAGGTGTGGCTGGAGCGCTCACCGATGCGGCAGTACACGATCGTCTTGTCGTCGGCGGTGAGGTGGCCGTACAGCGCGTCCAGTTCGGCGCGATTGCGGAACCGGCCGCTGTCCTCGGCGGCCTTGGCCCACGGGATCGACACCGCGGTGGGGATGTGCCCGCCGCGCAGCGCACCCTCCTCCGGGTAATCGGGCATGTGGGTGCGCTCACCGGTGTACTCCTGCGGCGAGCGGACATCGATCAGCGGCTGCTCGCCGAGCGCGGCAAGCACATCCTCACGGAAGGCGCGGATGGCGGTGTCATCGCGCTCGACCACCGGATAGCCCGAACTCGGCTTGCTCGGCACGTCCAGGGTGGTGTCGCGGCCGTTGCTGACCCACAGATCGCGGCCACCGTCGAGCAGCCGGACATCTGGGTGGCCGAACAGCGTGAACACCCACAGCGCGTAGGCCGCCCACCAATTGCTCTTGTCGCCGTAGATCACCACGGTGTCATCGCGCGAGATGCCCTTGCGGTCCATCAGCTCGGCGAACTGGGCACCGTCGATGTAGTCACGAACGGCCGGATCGTTCAGATCGGTGTGCCAGTCGATCTTCACCGCGCCGGGGATGTGGCCGGTGTCGTAGAGCAGCACGTCCTCGTCGGATTCGACGATGGACAGCCCGGGGCGGCCGAGGTTGGCGGACAACCAGTCCGCGGTCACCAGGCGTTCGGGGTGCGCGTAGGCGGCGAGGGCAGGGTCTGGATCGGCAGGCAGCGACACGCCAAAGAGCCTACTCATGTCGGGGCTGCCGTTCGCATGCTCGGGGTGACCGATCAGGGCTCGAGCAGACAGTCCTGCGCCGCAACCAGCTCGGCCCGCATGTTGCGGCGCATCATCTCGCAAGCCGCCTCGGCCAGCGCGGGGTCGATATGGGCGACGGCATCGGGCGGCACGACGACGCCGTAGTGCCGTACATAGGCGTCCAGCGCGGTGTAGAGCACGCACTGTTCGGTGACCTGGCCGGTGATGATCACCGTGCTCACCCCGAGCCGGTTCAGCAGGTGATCCAGCGGCGTGGCATAGAAGGCGCTGTGTCGTACCTTGTTCAGCCGCAGGCAGTCCTCGGTCGGCAGGATCGGTTCGACCAGCTCGGGATGCGCACCGTTGCATGCGTCGCGCACGATGTCATCCCAGACCGCGGTGAAGTCCCCGTAGTTGTCGTTGACGTAGATGACGGTGGCGTCATCGCGGGCGCGGGCCCGGTGGATGAGCTCGCCCAATGGTTCGATGATCTGGGCGGCGCTGGCCGCCAGCGGCTCGGCATCGGGATGGCGGTAGTTGTTCATCATGTCCGTGACAAGGACTGCGGTGTCAGGCATGGCGGGGTGATACCCGAGGCCGGGAGATCCAACACACGTGTTTCGGGAGGCGCCCCGGATCAGGCGCCGCCGGTGAATCCGTTGTCCTGCCACAGCGCGGCCACCGATATGCCTAGCCCGGCCAACAGCTTTCGCACCAGCGGCAGGCTGATCCCGATCACATTCGACGGGTCACCCTCGATCCGGTCGACGAACCAGCCGCCGAGCCCGTCGAGGGTGAACGCACCTGCCACGTACAGCGGCTCACCGGTGTCCAGATAGGCCTGCAGCTCGGCATCGGTGGGCGTACCGAAATGCAGGGTGGTGGTCCCGGTCTGGTGCACGCGGTCGGTCACCGCGCCGTCGACCACCCGCAGGATGGTGTGGCCGGTGTGCAGCAGA
Organism: Mycobacterium sp. VKM Ac-1816D; assembly: GCF_000416385.1. Lineage (NCBI taxonomy): Bacteria > Bacillati > Actinomycetota > Actinomycetes > Mycobacteriales > Mycobacteriaceae > Mycobacterium > Mycobacterium sp. VKM Ac-1816D. The sequence goes on along the minus strand of NZ_AOHQ01000146.1, from coordinate 186,645 downwards.
CCGATGCGGCCCGCAGACGCCCGCCACTGCCGTGCAGCGGCCTGCGCCGTCCCCGGCTTGCCGCTCAGCACGCCGTCGATCTCGAGCATCGAATCGCAGCCCACCACAACACAATCGGTGGCAACCACGGGCTCGAGGAGCGCGACGACGCGCTCGGCCTTGGCGGCGGCCAGTGCGGCGACCACCTCGTGCGGGCCGGCGTCGGACAGTCGCGCGATGATCGCGTCCTCGTCGACATCGGATACCACGACCAGCGGGTCGACCCCGGCCGATCGCAGCACACCGAGCCGGCCGGAGGAGGCCGAACCCAGGACGAGGCGCGTCGTCACCTGCGCATGTGGGTCCGCTCCAGCAGCGTGATCCGCTGCCAGGAGTGGCTCTGGTACCGCAGCTTGTCCACCGGGTGGCCCCACAGGTTGAGCTCCTGCGGGCCCGGTTCACCCGGACCGGTTCCGCCGGCCGCCGACAACACCGCGACCAGGGCCGCCAGCTCCTCGTCGGACGGCTCGCCCTTGACCACCCGGAACTCCGGCACCGGGGGTGCCGGGTTGTCGATGGTCATATCGCGCGGATCGCTGACTTCGACGATATCGACGTCGTGGCTCATGAAAGTCCTTCTCGCAGAGGGCCTGTCGCGGATTGGTCCGAAGACTCTACAGCGGGATGTTGCCGTGCTTCTTCGGCGGCACCTGGCTGATCTTGCGCTCCAGCAGACGCAGCGAGGTCGCCACGTAACCGCGGGTGTGCGAGGGCGGGATGACCGCGTCGACATAACCGCGCTCGGCGGCGATGTACGGGTTGACCAGGGTGTCCTCATAGGACTGCTGCAGCTCCAGGCGCAGGGCGTCGACGTCCTCGCCCTCCTGCGCGGCCTTCTTGAGTTCCTGGCGGTAGACGAAGCCGACCGCGCCGGAGGCGCCCATGACCGCGATCTGGGCCGTCGGCCACGCCACCACCACGTCGGCGCCCATGTCCTTGGAGCCCATCACGCAGTACGCGCCGCCGTAGGACTTGCGGGTGATGACGGTGATCTTGGGCACGGTCGCCTCGCCGTAGGCGTACAGCAGCTTGGCGCCGCGGCGGATGATGCCGTTGTACTCCTGGCCGGTGCCCGGCAGGAAGCCCGGCACGTCGACCAGCAGCACGATCGGGATGTTGAAGCAGTCGCAGGTCCGGATGAACCGGGCGGCCTTCTCCGAGGCGTTGATGTCGAGGCAGCCGGCGAACTGGGTCGGCTGGTTGGCCACGATGCCGACGGTGCGGCCGTCGACACGGCCGTAGCCGACGATGATGTTCTGCGCGTAACCGGCCTGGATCTCCAGGAACTCGTCATCATCGAGGATGCGCGAGATGACCTCGTGCATGTCGTAGGGCTGGTTCGGCGAATCGGGGATCAGGGTGTCGAGCTCGATATCCTCATCGGTGAGGTTGTCCTCGATGGCGCCCGGGTGCGGCGGCGCCGGGTAGCGCGGCGGATCGGCGTAGTTGTTGGCGGGCAGGTAGCTCAGCAGGTCGCGGACGTAGTCCAGGGCGTCCTGTTCGCCGGAGGCCACGTAGTGCACGGTGCCGGACTTGGACATGTGGGTCTGGGCGCCGCCCAGCTCCTCCATGGTGACGTCCTCACCGGTGACGGTCTTGATGACATCGGGACCGGTGATGAACATCTGGCTGGTCTGGTCGACCATGATCACGAAGTCGGTCAGCGCGGGGGAGTAGACGTGGCCGCCGGCCGCGGCGCCCATGATCAGCGAGATCTGCGGGATGACGCCCGAGGCCTTGATGTTGTTGTGGAAGATCCGGCTGTACAGGCCGAGGGAGACCACACCCTCCTGGATGCGGGCGCCGGCGCCGTCGTTGATACCGATCAGCGGGCGGCCGGTCTTGATGGCCAATTCCTGGACCTTGACGATCTTCTCGCCGTAGACCTCGCCGAGGCTGCCGCCGAAGACGGTGGCGTCCTGGCTGAAGATGCAGACCTCGCGGCCGTCGATGGTGCCGTAGCCGGTCACCACGCCGTCGCCGAGCGGGCGGTTGGACTCCAGCCCGAAGTTGGTGCTGCGGTGGCGTGCCAACGCGTCGAGTTCGACGAAGGAGTCCTCGTCCAGCAGTGCGTAGATGCGCTCGCGGGCGGTCAGCTTGCCCTTGGCGTGCACCTTCTCGACCGCGGCCTCACCGACCGGGTGCAGCGCCTCTTCGGCGCGCTTGCGCAGGTCGGCCAGCTTGCCGGCCGTGGTGTGGATATCGACTACGTGCTCTGCCGCCGGCTCGATAGTGCTCGTCATGGGTAGCGATGCTAGCTGTCCTTCTAAGAACTGCATAAGAGAGGTCGCAGTTCGGCCATCGTGTCCGCTCCTTTCGCGAAGCTGGTGCGGTGCCGACGACCGATCAGAATCGCGACCACATCGCCGCCATGCTGCTCGATCGCCGCGGCGATACCCACCCTGGCCTGCGCACTCGTGAGAACAACTGGACCTGGGACGAGGTGGTCGCCGAATCGATCACCAGGGCCGGGCTGGGCCGGAAGCTGTTGGACGACGAGCCCGACATGGCGCCGCATATCGGGGTGCTGCTGCCCAATGTGGCCGACTTCGTGTTCTGGTTGGGCGCCGCGGCGCTGGGCGGGATGACTGTGGTGGGTATCAACCCGACCCGTGGGGATGCCGAGATGGCGTCCGAGATACGGCTCGCCGACTGCCGGCTGATCATCACCGATACCGAGGGCGCCGCCCGGCTGGCGGCGGTGGATCTGGATGTGCCCGCACACCGGATACTCGTGGTCGGTGACGCGTCCTATCGCGCCGCGCTCGACGCGCATCGCGGCGCCCCGCTGCCCACCGGAGCCGATCCCGTCGGCGCCGACACCCTGATGCTGTTGTTGTTCACCTCGGGTACCACCGGTGCGTCGAAGGCGGTGCGCTGCACGCAGGGTCGGCTGGCCCGCATCGCCTACGCCGCGCGCGACAAATTCGGCCACCGTCGCGAGGATGTCGAGTACTGCAGCATGCCGCTGTTCCACGGCAACGCGATCATGGCGCTGTGGGCGCCCGCGCTGTCGGTGGGGGCCACGGTGTGCCTGGCGCCGTCGTTCTCCGCGTCCGGATTCCTTTCCGACGTCCGCTATTTCGGAGCCACCTTCTTCACCTACGTCGGCAAGGCGCTGGGATATCTGATGGCCACGCCCGAGCGCGACGATGATGCCGACAATCCCTTGCGGCGCGGGTTCGGCACCGAGGCTTCCCCGGATGATCAGGCCCGGTTCCGGCGCCGGTTCGGCGCCGAGCTCTACGAGGGCTACGGCTCCAGCGAGGGCGGCGGAGCGGTGGTCCTGCACCCGGACGCGCCCGCGGGTGCACTGGGCCGGCCCGCGCACGACGGGGTGGCCATCGTCGACCCGGTGACGCTGCGCGACTGCGCACCCGCGGTACTCGACGGCGTCGGACGCGTCCGCAACCCCGATGAGGCGGTCGGCGAGATCGTCGACAAGTTCGGCACCCGCTCCTTCGAGGGCTATTACAAGAACGACGCGGCCAACGCCGAGCGCATCCGGAATGGGTGGTATTGGACCGGGGACCTCGGTTATCTCGACGAAGCCGGGTTCATCTATTTCGCGGGCAGGCGCGGCGATTGGATCCGGGTGGATGGCGAGAACCTGTCGGCGCTGACCATCGAGCATGTGCTGCGCCGCCACCCGGCGGTCATCGCCGCGGCGGCCTACGCGGTGCCCGATCCACGCTCGGGGGATCAGGTGATGGCCGCCATCGAGGTGGCCCGGCCGGCGGAGTTCGACGCGGCGGCCTTCGCCGAATACCTGAGCGGCCAGCCCGATCTTGGGGCGAAGGCCGTCCCCAGGCTGCTGCGCGTCTCGGCGGGGCTACCGATGACCGGTTCCAACAAGATCGTCAAACACGAGCTCCAAGAACAGCGTTGGCACACCGACGAGGATGTGTACCGATGGTCGGGGCGCAGGCCGGTGGTGTTCGAGCTGCTCGACGCCGACGGCAGGGACGCCCTGGACGCCGAGTTCGACGCCCACGGCAGGCAGGCCCGCGTCTGAAGGGTGTCGGCGATCTCCCGCGGCCGGGACGTGAACGTGCTAGGCAGATCAGATGACCGATATCCGCGAGATCGACGCCGGCGTCGCGATGACCAGGTTCGCCCGTGGCTGGCACTGCCTGGGGCTGGCCGAGACCTTCCGCGACGGGCGACCGCACGGTATCGAGGCGTTCGGTTCCAAGCTGGTGGTCTTCGGCGATACCGGCGGTGCTCTGCACGTGCTCGACGCGTACTGCAGGCATATGGGCGGTGACCTCTCCCGCGGTTCGGTCAAGGACGACAACCTGGCCTGCCCGTTCCACGACTGGCGCTGGCGCGCCGACGGACGATGTGCCCTGGTGCCCTACGCCAAGCGGACACCGCGGCTGGCGCGCACCCGCGCCTGGGAAACCCGCGAGGTCAACGGGCAGTTGCTGGTCTGGCACGATCCGGAGGGTTCGGCGCCGCCGGCGGGACTCCTGCCGCCCACGATCGAGGGTTATCCCGAGGGCCGATGGTCGCCGTGGCAGTGGAACTCGGTGCTGATCGAGGGTTCACATTGTCGCGAGATCGTGGACAACAACGTCGACATGGCGCATTTCTTCTATATCCACCACGCCTATCCGACGTTCTTCAAGAACGTCATCGAGGGGCACACCGCCAGTCAGTTCATGGAGTCCAAACCCCGGCCCGATTACATCGCCGACCCCGAAAAGCTCTGGGAGGGAACATATCTGCGTTCTGAGGCCACCTACTTCGGACCGGCATACATGATCAACTGGTTGCACAACGACCTGGCGCCGGGGTTCACCGTCGAAGTGGCGCTGATCAACTGCCACTACCCGGTGTCCCACGACTCGTTCGTCCTGCAGTGGGGTGTGGCGGTGCAGCAGATGCCCGGTCTGCCCGCCGACAAGGCGGCCAAGCTGGCCGGCGCGATGAGCCGATCCTTCGGTGAGGGTTTCATGGAGGACGTCGAGATCTGGCGGCACAAGACCAGGATCGAGAACCCGCTGCTCACCGAGGAGGACGGTGCGGTCTATCAGCACCGCCGCTGGTATGAGCAGTTCTACGTCGACGCGGCCGATGTCACCGCCGATATGACCGACCGGTTCGAGCTGGAGATCGACACCACCCACGCCTACGGGATCTGGGCCGAGGAGGTCGCCGAGAATCTGGCCGGGCTGGCGCAGGCGGGTGGCGGTACCACCGCGCAACGGTGAGCGAACCGGCCAACGGCCGTGTCTTTGCCCACCCGACCTGGTCGCCGGTGGCGGGTGTCGGGTCTGCATGGTGAACTAGGTCGGCTAACGTCACGGGGATACCCCGGCGTCGAGTGAAAGGGCTGACGAGGTTGAGCCTGCAGGCGGCGCCACCTGGCGATGCGGTGCGGTGTTCGCTGCGTGGCATATCAGCAATTGACGCTTTTGGTAAATTCCGGGGCGTCCGGATGCATCGCCGCGGTCGGCGTGCCGGCTACTCAGGAGGATTCGTTCGTGTCTGACGACCGCAGCGGAGCCCCGCGGCGTTTCGACGGTGTCGACGGCCCGCGGGTGGCGATCGCACACGACTACCTCACCCAGCGGGGCGGCGCCGAGAAGGTGGTGCTCTCGATGAGCAAGGCCTTCCCCGACGCACCGATCTACACGCTGCTCTACGACCCGGCGGGCACCTATCCGGAGTTCGCCGAGCGCGATGTGCGGGTGTCCCCGCTGAACCGGATGTCGCTGTTCCGCAAGCACCACCGGGCCGCGCTGCCGGTGCTGCCGTTCGCGGCCAGTGCGATGTTCATCGACGCGGATGTCGTGGTCACCAGCAGCAGCGGCTGGGCGCACGGTTTCCGCACCAACGGTGCCAAGCTGGTGCACTGCCATACCCCGGCGCACTGGCTCTACGCACTGGAGCACTACCTCAAACCCGACGGCGACAAACTCAAACGCGCTGTGTTGAAGGTCGGCTCGCCGGCGCTGCGGTCATGGGATCAGCGCGCCGCCACCACCGTGGACCGCTACCTGGCGGTCTCGACCGCCATCAAGGACCGGATCCGGACCGCCTACGGTATCGACGCCGGCGTGCTGCCGTCGCCGATCTCCATGCGCCCGGATGCCCCCGCCGAACCCGTGCCCGAGGTGGCGCACTGGCTCACCGATGGCGGCGAACCCTTCTATCTGTGCGTCTCTCGCCTGATGGCCTACAAGAACGTCGACGCCGTCATCGGGGCCTTCGCCCACACCGACCGCCGGCTCGTCGTCGTCGGGCACGGACCGGAGGCGGCCCGGCTGGAACGGCTCAAGACGCCCAACGTGGCCCTGCTGTCGGCACTCACCGACGGACAGATGGCCTGGCTGTATCAATCCTGCCGGGCACTGATCGCGGCCAGCTACGAGGACTTCGGGCTGACGCCCATCGAGGCCGCGGTATCGGGCAAGCCCAGTGTGGTGCTGCGGTGGGGCGGATTCCTGGACACCGTCGTCGAAGGCAGCACCGGGGTCTTCTTCGACCGACCCGAGCCCGCCGCCATCGCCGAGGCGCTGGATCGCTTCGAAGCCGGCGAGTTCGACCCCGACCGGTTGCGGGCCCACGCCGAGCGCTTCACCGAGGCGCGCTATGCGGAGTCGCTGTACGCCGCCGTCGACGAGATCGTGAATCCGAACCAGGTGACACCACGGCCCTGATGGCTATGGTGGACGCGCAATCGCAAAGGAGCACATACCCATGACCGGAGTACCCGCGTCGGCTGATCCGGAAGACGTTGCCCGCAAGCTGGCCGCCGCTCCGGCGCTGCACATGCCACCGCCGCCGGAGTGGATCCTCGACGAGAACAACCGCGTCATCGACTACAAGATGCAAGGGATGACCCGGTTCCGCAAGATCCGCAACCGGCTCGGTGAGTTGTTCTTCAACAGCTTCATCACCTACATCCCCTCCCACACCATCCGGCAGGGCTACCTGCGGCTGATGGGTGCGCGGATCGGCAAGCGGTCGTCCATCCTGCGCGGCACCACCGTGCTGGACATCGAATTCCTCACCGTCGGCGACGGGGTCGCCATCGGTTTCCGCTGCCTGCTGGATTCCCGCGCCGGGCTCTACATCGGCGACAACGTGACGATCGCCAGTGACGTGCACTTCATCGGCGGCGGCCATGACATCAACCATCCCGACTTCCTGCCGGTGCCGATTCCGACCGTCGTCCAGGATTACGTGTGGATCGCCAGCCGCGCCATGGTGTTGCCGTCGCTGATCGGCCGGGGTGCGGTGGTGGCCGCGCATGCGGTGGTGAACAAGGATGTCGCCGAACTCGACATCGTCGGCGGGGTGCCCGCCAAGGTGATCGGCAAGCGGCCCGCCGAATCGTTGGGCTACACCAACAATCACCGCCCACTGTTCTACTGATGTCGGCCGGCTCGGAGTCGTTCCCCGATCACCGGCTCGTCTTCGTCGCCCCGGACGAGGGGCAGACCGCGGTCGGGGACTATGCGCAGGACCTGGTGACCGCGCTGCGGCCGCATTTCGGTGAGATCGTCGAGTGCCGCACCGCAGGACCGGGTTCGGACACCCTTGCCGATATCCGGCGGCACCGCACCCGGGTGCGCAGGCTGATCGCCGACGGCCCGCCCGGGCGCACACTGGTGCACGCCGAGCTGTCCACCGGGGTGCTGCCGACGTTCTGGGCCACCGCCGGTATCGACGATGTGCCCGTCACCGCCACCATCCACGATCCGCCCCAAGGGTTGTGGTTCCTGGCGCGCACGAAGTTCATCGCGTCGTCTCGGCTGCTGACCCATGGCATCCACTACCCGCTGCGCCCGCTGTCCCGCGCCGTCGAGGGGCGGGTGCATGCCGGCCGCACGCTGATCGCGCTCACCGAGACGGGGCGGCAGTCGATCGCGCGCACCTACCCGGACACGTCGACCTACTGCGTGCCGCACCTGGTGCGCAGCCGTCCCGCCATCGCACCGGCCCAGGATCGTCCGAAGGCCGTCGGCTTCTTCGGATTCGTCTACCGCGGAAAGGGTTTCGACCATATCGCCCGGATCCGCGAGCTGCTGCCCCGCGACATCGCGATCCGCGTCGCCGGTCGCGGCACGGAGGAGCTGCCGCGGGCCGAGGGCATCGAGATCCTCGGCGGTGTCGACGGAGCGCAGGAGGACGCCTTCTTCGAATCGGTGCGCGCCATCGTCGTGCCCTACGGCAAGCGGCATTTCTACGCCGAGACCTACCCGGCTTCCGGGGTGGTCGCCCATGCCATGGCCTACAGCACACCCATCGTGTGCACCGGCTACGGCGCTTTGGCCGAGCTCGGCACCGACCAAGGCGTGCTCAACGTCGCCCCGCGTGGTGGTGGCGACGATGCCGTGGCCGCCGGACTGGCCGATGGCATCGCCACCCTGCTCAACGATGCCGACCGGTTGACCGAGCTCGGGCGCAACGCCGACCGCACCCGCCAGGAACGGTCGGCCGCCCGCACCGCGGAGGCCTTCGCGCAGATCTGGTCGAAGGTGCTCGCCGAGTGGTCCGCGAGCGGCCGGTGACCGATCCCGCGCAGCCGGCTCCCGCCGGTCCGGCGCCCACCTCGAATCACCTGATGCGCACGCTGTGGGCGGTGTTCTGGCTCTACGGCGGACGCGGTGTCGGACTGTTGTGGACGGCCGTCATCATCGCCCAGCTCGGCATCGCCGATTACGGTCAGTACGGCATGGCGTACGCGGCCTTCTCGTTGATCGGGCCGCCACTGGACAATCCCTTCGCCGTCCGCGCGGTGCGGGAGTCCGAGCAGCGGTTCCTGTCCGAGCGCACCAGCCGCTATCTGCTCGGCGTCACCCTCATGGTGGCCGGCGCGGCCCTGGTCGAGGTCAGCTACATCGCCTGGTTCGGGTTGTTCGTCGCGGGCGGCGAGATCGTGCTGAAGGCCTACCAGAGTCATTGGGCCCGCGACGGTCAGCCCCAGCGGGTCGCCCAGCTCGACACCATCCGCCAGGTTGCCAGCGTGGCATGCGCTGCAGGGTATGTCTTCCTGGCCGACCAGCCCACCTTGCACATCGCCAGCCTGTTCCTGGTGGCGCCGTACGTGGTGATCGCCATCGTGGTCGGATTCGTCGTATTACCGCACCGCCCCGGTATGCCGGGGCCGCCGAAGCTGATCGCCATCCTGATCGGCGAGATGCTCGGGCTGGCCGCCTATCTGCAGGGTGATGTGCTGCTGCTGGGCTGGCTGACCGATGACACCACGGTGGGCTACTACGCGCTCACCGTGACCGTGACGATCGCCATCGTCGCCGTCGGCCAGTCCTTCGGGATGTCCTACAACCGGGCACTGCGCGAGGGTGACGGTCACCTCTCGGCGGGCCCGCCGCTGAAGAGCACGCTGATCCTCGGTGCGCTGGCCGGGCTGCTCGTCCTCGTCGTCGGGGTGGTCATGTTGTTCACCCCCGCCCCCAACGAGCTGGCCGCCGCGATGATCATCATGGCGATGTTCTGCGGTATGCGCACCATCACCTCGGTCTTCCAGGCGGTGCTCTATCTGCAGCGCCGCGACACCACCCGACTGGTCGCCAACCTGAGCCTGCTCCCGGTCAAGCTCGGCCTGGTGGCGTTGCTGGCCTTCGCCGGCGCTGTCGGCGCGGCGATCGCCACCGTGATCGCCGATGCGCTGCTGCTCGGCATCTACGCCTACATCCTGTACCGCAGGCCGACAGGCAGGACGACATCATCATGACCGCCGCAGCCACCAGGGCCGTGTTCCTGCTGTCGAAGGATCCGGTCGCCGACCACGGCGGCGACGTCGAGCTGTCCCGGTTGGTGATCCGGCTGGCGGCCGATTCCTGCGAGGTATCGGCCATCTGCCTGTCCCATGAGCCTGCGGGCACGGTCGAGACCGAGCTGGTCGCCGGCGGGATGACACTGGTGCGGGTCGGGAAAACCGGTGTGCAACCGGTGCGGTTGCTGGTCGACACCCTGCGCACCGGCCGCAGCCTGACCCACGCCCGGTTCGACAGCGATGCGCTGGTGGCGGCCATCTCCGCGGCCACCGCCGACGTGTTCGTCGCCGAGCACAGTTACATGGCCGAATCATTCCTGCGCAGTACCCAGGTCGGCCGGGCGCGCCTGGTGGTCAACACCCATGTCAGTGAATCTCTGGTGTGGCGCGCGACCCGAGGGCTGCTGGGCAGGCAGCAGGAGGGCCGGCTGTTGGGTGACGAACTGCGGGTGGCTCGGGCCGCCGACGCGGTCGGCACCTACGACGCCGACGAGGCCGAGTTCTATCGGGCCAACGGCGTGCCGTCGGCGCGATGGCTGGACCTCACCCTGCCACCGGCGACGCAGGTGCCGGTGGCGTCGACCCCGCGCCGGCTGGTGCTGATGGGCACCAGGGATTGGCCCCCGAACCAGGAGGCCTTCCTGACCGCGCTGCGGTTGTGGCCGCGGATCGCCGCTGGGATCGACGGCGCCGAGCTGTGCATCATCGGCGCCAAAAAGTCGGGGAAGGCCGGAGACCCGGTCTATCCCGACGGGGTACGCGATCTGGGCTTCGTCGACGACCTCGGCGGTTTCCTGGCGACCTGCCGCGCGATGATCGCGCCGATCAGCACCGGCGGCGGTGTGCGGGTGAAGATCCTGGACGCGGCCAGGATGGGGCTACCGGTGGTGGGCACCACCGCGGCGGTGGGCTCGCTGGCGCAGCTGCTGGAACTGGGCACCCATGACGACGACGATGACTTCGTCGCGGCCTGCCGGAGTTTGCTGTTGGACGTCGAGCAAGCGCGTTCGGCGGGTGAGCGGCTGTACGCCCGTAACCGCGAATTCTGGGACCAGCGCCGTCCGCATCGCGCGGTGTCGGCGCTGCTCGGCTAGCCGCCTGCCGTCACCGGGACCGGCGCGTCCTGGTGTTTTCTGGCCTGCTCGATCCGCGCGGTCAGCTCATCGGCTTCCCGGTTCTCGGTCCGCAACTGATCGGCATAGACCAGGAAGACCAGGAAGATCGTGTACAGGAAGACGATCTGGGGGATGATCACCACCGGGTGATCGAGATTGAGCGCCACGAACGAAAACCCGATGAATACGCCGCCATAAACCGCGCTCGGAAGTGAATTTGCCCGCAGCAGCCGATAGCCGATGAAGCAACCGATAGCGACGACGGCCAGGAAAGCGATTCCGACAAAAATGCCGCCGCGGTGGATCGCGATCAGCGGCGCGTTCGACACGAAGTTCTCCAGGAACGCGTAGGCGCCGTCCTTGAACTCGCGTTGTGACCAACCCCACCCGAACAACCAGTGCCCGTCCATCCGGCCGGGGAACTCGCGGATCGAATCGACGCGGTCGGTGGCCCCGGCGTCGTTCTCGCTGAGCGTCCCGAGTAATCGGGTGCGCACCGAGGGCACCATGAATGCACCGACCACGGCCAGGGTCATCGTGCCGATGAGCAGCTGGCGGTCTCGGGCCCGCATCGGGTGGAAGATGAACACCAGAACAACACCCACCAACACCGTGACGATGGCGGATCGACTCAGCGTCAGGGCAATTGCCGCGCCGATGATCCCGACGATCAGCACCCGCCGCCACCCCGCGAACACGATCATGGCGACGACGAACGAGATCACCAGCCCGATGCCCGCGGCATTGGGATCCAGCCACAGGCCGCCGAGGCGGCTGAATGCCTGACTGTCGGCGGCGACCTGAAAGCGGTCCGTGCGAGGCACATTGGTCGGCGTGCCGCCGGTGAAGAAGAACCGCTCGGTGTTCGCCACGGCATACCCGAAGATCCGAAACGGTTGCAGCAGAATCTGATTCGATCCCATGAGGATCGACGCGATGCCGAACGCGGCGTTGAACGCCGCGGCGTAGGCGAAGATCCGGCCGAACTTGGCCAGGTGCTCGCGCGGCAGTGCGAGGATGGCGAAGAACGCGCCGGTCGCGATGGCCCATTTGGTGTAGTCGAGGATGTTCACGATCGAGGAGAACGTGACGATCATCGAGATGCCGGACACGATCACCAGCACCAACACGGCCTTGGCCAAGGTGCTGCCCAGCACCGGGAAACGCTTGGCGGCGTTGGGATGGATCAATGCAGCCATCAGCGCCCCGCCCGCGAACGGGAGATACAGCGGAAGGTGCACGCCGGGGAAATAGCCGAACGGCAGCGTGCCGATGGCCACCGCCATGCCCCAGTACAGCCACAGCGGATGTCGCAGGCCGATGTAGAGGCCGACCGACATGGCGATCAGTGCCGCGATGGCCATGATCGCCGGCTTGCCCGCGAGAGCGACCGCGGTCGCCAACAGCACCGTCAGCGCAATGATTGCCGCGCCGAGCAGCACACTGCCGCGTGACGGCGCGCCGAGTTTCATTGCGGACTCGTCTTCATTGCGGAATGATCCTCACGGCTTTACTGCACCGTTGTTGCATTTAACTATCCTTGCATCGGTTTCGCTGGCGCCGCCACCTAGGGTGCCAGCCGCAAACTGGGCGGCTGCTGTAGTTGACGCTATCGTTGCATTGTCGTGGCGATCCAGAAGCGAATGGAGTGCTCCCTTGGCCGTCGGTGATTACCTGCGAATCTTTCGCCGGTTCTGGTGGGTAGTCCTGCTGGCAACGCTCATAGGTGTTGCTGTGGGGTACGCCACCATGTTCATGTCGACGACGCAGTACTCCTCGACAACCCGGTTGTTCGTCACCACCCAGAGCGGTACCTCGGTCGGTGACGCCTACCAGAACAACCTGTTCTCCCAGGAACGGGTGTTCTCCTATGCCGGGCTGGCCACCAGCGACCAGGTCGCGGCGCGGGCCATCGCCCAGCTCAAGGCGCCGATCTCGGTCGACGAACTGCGCGCCAAGATCACCGCGATGCCGCTGCCGCAGACCGTGCTGCTCGACATCACCGCCACCGATCCCGATCCGGCGGCCGCTCAGCGCTACGCCAACGCGGTGGCCGACCAACTGGTCAATGTGACCGCCGAGCTGGAGACCTCCCGCCGCGGTGGTGAGGCCGCCGCTGCCGCCGTGCTGGTCGACGACGCCAGCTACGGCACCAAGGTCGAGTCGATGGGTTTGCCCATCCGGTTGGCCGCGGGCGCGGTCGGCGGTCTGGTACTCGGCGTGCTGGTGGCGGTTCTGCTCGGCATCTCCGACAGCAAGGTCCGTCGCCGCGAGCGCATCGAGGACGTCACGGGTGTGCCTTTGCTGGGCACCCTGGTCGCCGACGCACACGACCGCACCGGGGTCATCGACCTGGAAGCCGGGGGACTGGCGGTCGAACGGCTGCGCGAACTGCGCACCAACGTCCAGTTCGCCCGCAACGCCCACGGCCAGCACCCGCGTGTCATCGCCGTGACCAGCCCGTCCCCGCAGGACGGCCGCTCGACCACCGCGATCGACCTGGCGGCCTCCTTCGCCGAGGCCGGGCACTCCGTGGTGCTGGTCGACGGTGACCTGGTCAAGCCGGATCTGCCCGAGTTGTTGGCCCTCGACAGTGCCGCGGTCAAGCAGGCAGGCACCAAGGGGTTCAGCACCCTGTTGGCCGGCCAGCACGATCTGTCCGAGTCGCTGATCGAGGTGCCCGGGTCGCGGGTCGCGCTGTTGCCCGCCGGGCCGGTGCCGTCGGTGCGCCGCGATCTGTGGGGAGATCAGCGCACCTCGCGAGTACTGGAGCTGCTGCGCGGGCACTTCGAGTACGTGATCATCGACACACCGCCGCTGACCAAATACGCCGACGGGACGGTGCCCGCCGCGCTCGGCGACGGTGCGCTGGTGCTGGGTCGCATCGGTCACACCAAGGCCTCGGCGTTGCGTCAGGGTGTGACCGCGCTGCAGACCGCGCACGCCACCGTCCTCGGTGTCGTCGCCACCTTCGAACCCGGGCACCGGCGGGAGCTGTCCGCCGACCGCAAGCACGGTGGGGCGGCGGCGGGATCGGCCAAGACCGGCGATGCGCGCGATACCGACGACGAGACCGCCAAGGCCGAGTCCCCGGCCTCGGCCAAGAGGTAGGAGTGGCGCCGAGCCCGTTCCGCGGCGCGGCTGCGCTGTGCGCCCTGGTCGTGCTGGTCACGTCCTGCGCGCCGGCGGAACCGGCACCCCCGCCGGAGGCTGCGGCCCCGCCGGCGATCAAGACCTTCACCCCGCCGTTCGACGGTAAACCCCGGCTGCCACCACCCGATATGACCGATGACGGGCCGGGCTCGCTGATCTCGGTGGAACCCATGTCGGGTAGCGAGTTGCTCAACCAGGACGACGCCACGTACATGCGGGTGGTGTACCGGTCCACCTCCGGCGTCGACGGCCAGCCCACCGAGGTATCCGGCGCGGTGGCGATCCCGCCGGGCGACCCGCCCAAGGGCGGCTGGCCCATCCTGGCGTTCGGGCAGGGCACCAAGGGTGTGCTCAACAAATGCGCCAGCAGTCTGTACAGCAGCCTGCCGCTGAACGCCTGGACCATGTCGGTCTTCGTGCGGGCCGGATTCCTGGTGACCGTCTCGGACTTCCAGGGCGCCGGCGTCGAGGGCTATCAGCACCCGTTCCTCAACGCCAAGACCTACGGGTACAACGTCATCGACTCGGTGCGCGCCGCCCAGCGCATCGGCGCTCCGACCACCGGCCGCTGGCTGGCCTACGGCCACTCCGCGGGTGGGCTTGCTGTCTGGGCGGCGGCCGAACAGGCGCCCACCTACGGCCGCGGCCTGGATCTGCTCGGCACGGTGGCGATGGCACCGGCAGCCGATATGGCCGGTCTCGCCGACGCGGCGTGGAACGAGACGCTGACCCCCGACCAGCGGGTCACCCTGGTGTTCGCGCTGCAGTCGCTGAAGTGGTTCCACCCCGAGATGAACCTCGACAATTACCGTCGCGGTGTCACCGCGCAGAACTGGGATGCCCTGCTGGACTGCATCCCGCCCAACTTCGACGATATCGCCAGGGTGCGCGCCCTGATGACCAACGAAGACCTCAAACCGGCCACCTACGAGGACGTGGTGTGGTTGCGTGACCGGCTCGCCGAGATCGCGGTGCCCCAGGCGCCCAACCTGACGCCGATGGTGGTCGGCTACGGCACCCAGGACATGCTGGTCAACCAGGCCTGGTTCGAGCAGGCCCTCGACCGCGCCTGTGCCATGGGCAGCTATATCCAGATAGAGAAGGGCGTCGGCAAAGGGCACGCCGACCTGGACAGTGGTTTCACGCTGCCCTGGTTGATGGATCGACTCGACGGGGCCGATCCGCCACCGAATGATTGCCTGAGCCGAAATTGAGGGCGCCGGTCGACGTCCCGCGGGCTCGGGACTATCTGACGATCCTGGCCAGGGGCTGGGTCATCATCCTGCTCGCCACGCTGCTGGCCCCCGGCGCGGCCTATGTTGTGCAGAAACTGACCTTCGATAAGGGCTACACCGCGTCGGCGCTGCTGTTCGCCCAGGTCGCAGGCGATCCCGGGACCTACTCCGCCTACGCGGGCGGGCTCGGTGCCAACGCCCGCATGGCCACGTACTCCTCGCTGGCCCAGTCGCGGGTGATCAGCCAGCGCGCCATCGACGAGACCGGCCTGCCGATGACCGCCGAGCAACTGGCCGCCAGCACCACCGCCACCTGGGAGCCCTACGGCATCAACCGATTCGGCATGCCCAGCTCGGTGCTGCTGCGGGTGACCGTCTCCGGTGCCGACCCCGATCAGACCGTCACGGCCGTCAATGCGCTGGCGGTCAATCTGGCCAAGCTCTCCGGGGAGCTGGAGTGGATCCAGGCCGAACCCACCGACGCCATCCAGTACACCGGTCCGGTCGCCCAACTCGTGCCCGTCGACGCCGCCGCGGCCGCCCACAAGGTGCAACCCGATGTCACCAACACCCTGATCATCGCCGCTGGGGTCGGTTTCGCGCTCAGCGCGGTGCTCGTGCTGGCCGTCGGTATCGCTCGCGACAACGTGCTGACCCGCGGCCAACTGGTCGACGTCGTCAACGGCACGATGTCCACTTGAGTCCGAGGAGTTTCTGAGTTGGTGCCCAAGAAGATGCTGGCGAGCTCGGTGCTGGCGGTCGCGTTGGTGGTCGCGGGGTGCGCGGGACCCCAGACCCCACCGCCGGGGCCCCAGGCGACCGAGATCCAGCTGCCCGCAGACTATTCCGCGGACGGGCCGGGCGCGCTGGTCAGCGCGACCCGGCTGCCGACCGTGGATCGCCGACTGCTGCGGATCACCTCGATCGCCGCGCGCATCTCCTACAACTCGACCTCCGGGGTCGACGGCAGTCCGCAGGTGGTCACCGGCAGTGTGTTCGTCCCGGACGGCACTCCGCCCGAGGGCGGCTGGCCGACCATCGTGTTCGGGCACGGCACCACCGGCGTGCTCTCCGAATGCGGCCCCTCGCTGTCGCCGACGCTGCTGGGTTCCGTCGATGCCATCCGGGCGCTGGTCACCCTCGGTTACGTGATGGTCGTTCCCGACTACCAGGGGCTGGGCAACACCAACAGCTACCACCCGTACCTGGATGCCACGACCGCCGGATACAACATGGTCGACGCGGCGAGCGCGGCCAAGCATCTGGTCCCGGACATGTCGGATCGCTGGGTGGCCTTCGGGGTGTCCCAGGGCGGGCAGGCGTCCTGGGCGGCCAACGAGGTGTTCAACACCTACGGCGCCCGCGACACCCGGCTGCTCGGATCGGTCAGCGTGTCCCCGGCCGCCGATATCACCGGCCTCGCCGACATGGCCGCCGCAGGCACGCTCTCGGCCCAGCAGCGCATCGCGATGGTGCTGATCCTGTCCTCGCTACAGAACGCGCACCCCGATCTGAATCTCGACGACTACCGGCGCGGTCTGGTCGCCGAGAAATGGGATCTGCTGGCGGGTTGCTCGGTCGACGCCACCGAGGAACGGCTGGAGGTGGCCGAGAAGATCCCGCCGGAGGATCTGCGGCCCGCGACCCCGGAGGCCGTCGACCGGTTGCGCGGATACCTGCAGCAGATGAGCGGCCTGCCCAAGGCGCCGGCCGCGGCCCCGATGTTCGTGGTGCACGGCGACGCCGACGATGTGGTGCCGGTGGCCTGGACCTCCGAGGCCGTGCAAAGAGCCTGCAATATGGGCGACACCGTGGCATCGTTCATCGCTGGTGGCCGCGGACACGGCGATTTCGATCCCATCGTCGCGTTGGACTGGATCATCAAGCGGTTCGCCGACGCACCCGCCGACAGCACATGCAACGTCGAGGGCGGTCCGTCGATACTCAAGAGTGTCTGACGGGCCCTGGCCGATGCAGGAACCGAACCTCGAACGTCGCTCGACCGGAGAACGCTCATGACAGATACCAACGCGGCACGCGGTGAGGCGCCTGCGCCGGCCATCGAGTCCCAGGTGGTCGCCAGCTCACCGACCCAGACCCGGATCATCGGGCTGGACGGCATACGCGGTCTGGGTTGCCTCGCAGTCGTCGTCGGCCATGTGGCGTTGGCCTACTCGCCGGTCACCCACGACAAGGCGTTCCTGGGCGTGCTCGGCCTGGCGCTCATCCTGTTCTTCGTCCTCAGCGGTTTCCTGCTCTTCCTGCCCTATATCCGGCGGCTCACCAAAGACCGGTCGGCGGCCGCGATGCCCGACACCAAGCAGTACGCGCTGCACCGGATCTTCCGGGTGTTCCCCGGCTATCTGGTGATCTTCCTGATCTGTAATTACCTGCTGCAGGTGGCCTACGTCGAGAACTCGGCGATCCAGCCGCACGGCACCGACGCGGGCACCGGGATGATCACCGACCCGTGGGAACTGCTGGCCAACCTGACGCTCACCCAGACCTATTTCCCGGACTATGTGCAGACCGGGATCAGTCCGTCCTGGTCGCTGACCCTGGAGATCGCGTTCTACGCGTCGTTGCCGCTGCTTGGTCTGCTGTTGTTCACACTGCGCAGGCGCACCGACGTCATGCCGCTGGTGCTGGCCTGTCTCGCACCGGTCATCCTGCTGACGATCGGTGTGGTGGGGCGGCTGTTCGCGCCGATGGTGTTCGCCGCGACCGGCGCCGACACCGTGACGATGCAGAACTGGGGACCAACCTGGGCCGCGGTGTTCATGCGCTGTTTCTTGACCAATGCCGACCTGTTCGCCTACGGCATGTTCGCGGCCATCATCTATGTGGCGATCGAGCAGGGCGTGTTCTCGGCACCGGCGGCCAAGCGGATCTATCTGCTGTGCTTCCCGCTGCTGATGGTGTCGTTTGTCGGTGCCCTGGCGCTGACCTTCGCAGGCACCGTATTCGCCACCGCCGGAATCGGTTTCGTCTCCGCGGTGTTCATCGCGATCGTGGTGTTCCCGTTGGCGCGCGGCAGGGATTCGCGGTTGGCCAGGTTCCTCGACGCCAAACCGTTCTACTTCGTCGGGCTGATCTCGCTGTCGGTCTACCTGTGGCACTACCCGATCCTGTTGCTGCTTGGCCGCTACGGTCTGGCCGCCGGCGACTCGTGGGGCGGGATGCTGCGTAACGTGGCAGTGGTGGCCATCGTGACGATCGTCGTGGCGACGATCACCTACTACACCGTCGAACGTCCGGGGCTGGACCTCGTCAAGCGGTTCCGGAAGCGTTGATGCGTCGCAATCTGCTGATCGGCGGTGCACTGGCGGCCGTGCTGGTTCTCGTCGCCGGTGTGACCGTCGCCGTATCGCCGACCGTCCGCCAACAGCTGGGCCTGTCCGACCCGCCCGCGGCCGCCGCCCGAGCGGAGCCGATTCCGGGAGCCGATCTGTCCGGGACCGGTCCGGGATCACTGATCAGCGCGATGACGATGCCGGAGTTCAGTCGCAGCCCGCAGGGCTCGCAGATCAGCGCCGCGCGCGTCGTGTACCGATCCACCGACGGAGACACTGGGGTACCCACCGAGGTGTCGGGGTCGGTCTTCATCCCGCGCGGGAGCCCGCCGGCGGGCGGCTGGCCCGTCGTCGCGTTCGGGCACGGCACCGTCGGTATCGACGAGCCGTGCGCGCCCTCGCTGTCGGCGACGCTGCTCGGGATGACCGATTGGGTGGTCAAACTCACCGATCTCGGTTTCGCGGTCGCGTTCGCCGATTTCCAGGGCCTGGGTGCGCCCGGGGTGCACCCCTACCTGGATTCCCGGACGGCGGGTCTGAACATGATCGACTCGGTGCGCGCGTTGCGTCACACCTTCGATGACGTGTCGGACCGTTGGGCCGCTCTCGGCGGCTCCCAGGGCGGCGGCGCCGTCTGGGCGGTCGGCGAGCAGGCCGGTACCTACGCCCCGGACATGCTGCCCAGCGGCGTGCTGGCACTGGCGCCGGTGGCCGATGTCGCCGGGTTGGTCGACAAGGCCGTCGACGCGACGCTGACCAAGGAGCAGGGCGCGGCGCTGATCCTGATCATCGAGTCGCTGGCCCGCCTGCACCCGGACATCGATCGCGACGACTACCGCCACGGCGTGGCGGCGGCCCAATGGGACACCCTGATCGCCTGTTCCGGCGCGGCGGTGCATGATCGCGAGGGATTCATCGATCAGCTCAAACCCGATGACCTGTCGCCCACCTCACCGGCGGCCGCCGATCGGTTGCGCGGGTACCTGAAGGCATGGGCGCTGCCGCAGCAGCGGCTGGCGGTCCCGCTGTCGGTCGTCTACGGGGGCAGGGACGAATACATCGATCCGCCGTGGACCGAGGCCGCGATTGCGCAGGCGTGTGCACTGGGTGGCAACGTGGTCGCCGATTTCCAGCCCGACAAGGGGCATGGCGATCTCGACGTCGCCGATCAGCTCGGCTGGCTCAGCGAGCGCCTTGCCGGGCAGCCGGCGGCCTCCGGGTGCGCCTGATCCCATTCGCTGCCGGTCCACCCGCCGCCGAGCCGGCCACTCGCCGTCCCACAGCGTGTCCAGGAGCGTGTTTGCGCACTGTGCGGACGCTCGACCGGCCACATCGTCCGTCCGCTGTCCTGGTGCGCGCAGCCCGGTGACGGCGCGTGAGCTGCGTCGCCGGCCGCGGACACGCCGGCGTTGCGCCGCCGCCGGGTGCCGCGAGGGGGGCGGAACCGGCGGGGTTGCCGGAGCCCGATTGCCACGCGGCTAAGCGGGGGTTGTCGCAAGTGTGCGCGGGATCGCATTTTCAGCAATGGCTTTCCGGGTCCGTGACCAGGGTTCGACCGATCTCGGTGCCGATGTAACGCTTCGGCTACCCAGACGAAAAGTCTTCAGTACGTCTTATTAACACGGGCGGTTTACGCTAACTGCCTGGTCAAATAGTCGCGAGCGTCATTTTTGGTCAGCACGGGGGAGTGGCGGCCGCGGGCAAATCAAGATCGTTTGGGCGAGCGAATTTGCGCTCGCGTCAGCCGGTGGCCAGAAATTTGGGCCAAAATGTTGCAAGTATCAGGAAACAAAGCGATAGTCTTATCCAGCACGCAGTGAGTGGTGCAGCAAACGAAGGTGGACGCGCAAGTGACGTTGGTGAGAGAGACGGAAGCGCCGGTGACCCTGACGGACCCGGCGCCCGTTCGAGATCACGATGGGTTGCTGTGGCAGCGGCGGTACGGTCGTGCGCTGCTCATCACCGACATCGTGGTGGTCGGGACGGCGATGGCGTGCGCGCAGATGGTTCGGCTGGGTCGGCCGGTCACCGACTTCGACCCGCTCACCAAGTACTTCGGATTGCTCTCGGTCATCTTCGGTCTCATCTGGTTGGGTTTGCTGGCCGCGTACCGCACCCGCTCGCCCCGGATCGTCGGCGCCGGCATGGAGGAGTACCGCCGGGTCCTGTCGGCCACGTTGTCCACCATCAGCGTGGTGGCTGTCACCCTGATGATCTTCCGGCCGGAATATGCACGCGGATACCTGGCGCTGGCGTTTCCGCTCGGTCTGGTGTTCCTGTTCGTCGGCCGCAGCGCGTGCCGGCGGGTGCTGTCCTGGTACCGCAAGCGCGGGCAGTGCATCACCTCGGTCGTCGCCGTCGGTAATGCCGCGGCGGTGCGCAGCCTGGTGCAGTCCCTGGAACGGTCCTGGGGTTACGGCTACTCGGTGGTCGGTGTCTGCCTCACCGGCCGCTCCGGTGGCGGCACCCTCGATGTCCCCGGTGTCGGGCCGCTGCCCATCCTCGGTGACGAGCATCAGGTCGAAGAGGCCATCGCCAAGGTCAATGCCGATACCGTGGCGCTCACCACGACCGAACACCTCGGCCCCGATGGTGTCCGCGAGCTGTCCTGGGATCTGGACCGCCTGGGCGTCGACCTGGTCGTATCGCCGGGGATGGTCGACGTGGCCGGACCGCGGCTGACCATGCGCCCGGTCGCCGGCCTCCCGCTCATCCACGTCGAGAAGCCGCAGTACAGCGGAACCAAGAAGCTGCAGAAGCGTGCCTTCGACATCTTCGTCTCGGTCAGCGTGCTGCTGGCGGCGTTCCCGCTGCTGCTGGTGAGTGCCATTGCCATCAAGCTGACCAGCCGTGGACCGATCTTCTACCTGTCCGAGCGGATCGGACTGGACGGCAAGCCGTTCCAGATGATCAAGCTGCGCACCATGGTGGTGGACGCGGACAAGATGGTGGCCGGCCTCGCCGAGCTCAACGAGATGGACGGCGGGGTGTTATTCAAGATCCGCCAGGATCCGCGCGTCACCTCCGTCGGCAGGATCCTGCGTCGGTACAGCATCGACGAGCTGCCGCAGTTCATCAACGTGCTGAAGAAGGAAATGAGTGTCGTCGGGCCGCGGCCGCCGCTGCCCAGTGAGGCCGATGCCTACACCGACCAGGTGCGGCGTCGGTTGCTCGTGCTGCCGGGCATCACCGGGCTCTGGCAGGTCAGCGGTCGGGCGGATCTGTCCTGGGACGACTCCGTGCGATTGGATCTGTCCTACGTCGAGAACTGGTCCATCAGCAGCGATCTGCTGATCGCGGTCAAGACCGTGCGCACCGTGCTCGGCGGTACCGGCGCCTACTGACGGCCACCAGGAACGGCACCGGCGCTGCGGTAGCGTGGAGTTCGTGCCGTCCGAGGTCAGATCCAGCCGACCACGCCGGCTCTTCGGCATCATCGCCCTCACTGTCGCCCTGATCGCCCAGCTGGCCGTGTACGCGGCGTTGGCGCCGTTCGCCGTGCCGATCGGACTCGCGGTCGTCAACACCCTTCCCGGCCCTGGCGGTCCGCCCACCCCCATCCCGTCGGCGGATCTGAACGTCGGCGGACCGGGATCGTTGGTGTCGGCCACGACCATGCCCGGTGTGACCCGCCGCGTGGAGGCCCGCAACATGCACGCCGCCCGCGTGCTGTACCGGTCCACCTCCGGCGATTCCGGGGCACCCACCGTGGTGTCCGGGTCGGTGTTCACGCCGCTGGGCGACCCGCCGCCGGGCGGTTGGCGGGTGGTCGCGATCGGGCACGGCACCGTCGGTATCGACGAGCCGTGCGCGCCATCGCTCTCGGACACCATGTTGGGCGCGCTGGCGTTCGTGACGCCGTTCATCGATCGCGGCTACGCCGTCGCGGTGCCCGACTACCAGGGGTTGGGCGCCAAGGGGATTCATCCCTATCTCGATGCCAAGACCGCCGGGCTGAACATGATCGACAGTGTCCGCGCGTTGCGGCACACCTTCGCCGACGTCTCGGGAACCTGGATGGCTTTCGGACACTCCCAGGGCGGAGCCGCCACCTGGGCGGCCGACGAGCAGGCGGGCGTGTACGCACCCGAACTGCACCTGCTCGGGGCGGTGGCGGCCGCTCCGGCCGCCGATGTCAGCGGGTTCGTCGACAAGGCGCTGGCGGGCACCCTGACCTCAGATCAGCTGTTGGCGATGCCCGTCATCGTCGAGGCGCTGGCCCGCGTGCATACCGATCTGAACCGCGACGATTTCCGGGGCGGGGCGGCCACCGAGAACTGGTCGGTGCTGACAGCATGCCAGGCGCCCGAGATCTACCAGCGCGGTGCGGCCGCCGAGCAGCTGCGGCCCGAGGACGTGGCACCGCGCAACGGGGTGGCCGCCGATCGGTTGCGCCAGTTGTTGCGCGCCTGGGCGTTGCCGCAGCGGGCGCTGTCGGCGCCGATGTCGGTCTGGTACGGCGGTGCCGATACATTGGTCGACGCAGCATGGACCGCCGACGCGATCAAACGCGCATGTGCCTTGGGTGGCACGGTGACGGTCCAGTTCGAGCCGGACAAGGGGCACGCGGAGGTTGACCTGGTGAGCCAGTTGAACTGGATGGCAACGAGATTCGCCGATCAACCGGTGCGCAATGACTGCTGAACGAATCGCCCTCGACGCCGCGGCGCTACGGGCAGGCCTGGCCGCACCCTGGCAGCGTCTCGACGTCGTCGACGAGACCGGGTCCACCAACGCCGACCTGATCGCCCGTGCCGCCACCGAACCGATCGCCGGTGCGGTGCTACTTGCCGAGCATCAGGCCGCCGGTCGCGGCCGTGGCGGACGCGTCTGGGAGGCGGTGCCCCGCGGGCTGGTCATCGTGTCGGTGGGCATCTCCACCGCCGGAGTCCCCGAACAGCAATGGGGCCTGGTGCCGCTGCTGGCGGGCGTCGCGGTGGTGGACACGATGGCTGCCATCGGTATCACCGCGGGTTTGAAGTGGCCCAACGACGTCCAGGTCGGGGGAGCAAAGATCGCGGGCATCCTGGCCGAGGTCGCCTCGCCGCAGCCGGTGGTGGTGTTGGGGATCGGGTTGAACGTGGCCGTCAGCCCCGATGAGCTCGGCCAGGCCAATGCCACCTCGATCCAGATTCTCGGGGGTCCCACCGACCGGACCGAGATCGCACGCATCCTGCTGCAGCAGTTGGGCTCTCGGATCACGGCATGGCAGGCCGGCGGCGGTGCCGCGCTGCTGGCCGACTATCGGACGCGCTCGGCAACCCTGGGACGATCCGTGCGCGCACTGCTGCCGGGCGGCCGCGAGATCGCGGGCACCGCGACGGGCGTCGACGAGCAGGGTCGATTGTGTATCGACACCGGGGCGGGCACCGAGGTGGTCGCTGCGGCCGATATTGTGCATTTGCGCCCGTTGTCCGGTGAGGTGTTTGAGTAGAGTCCACTGTCGTGGGCTATCCAGAAAACGTCCTGGCCAGGGATGAACACGTCGTTCTGCACCGGCACCCGCACTGGAAGCGGCTGCTCGGGGCGATCTCGGTGCTGTTGCTGGCCAGTGCCGCCGCGGCCTTCGCCGCCGGCTGGGTGAATCAGACCGACTGGGACGACAACGCCAAGCGGATCATTTTCGCCGTCCTCGCCGCCATCTGGTTGATTCTGGTCGGCTGGCTGTCGGTGTGGCCGTTCCTGACGTGGTGGACAACACATTTCGTGATCACCGACCGCCGCGTCATGTTCCGCCACGGCCTGCTGACCCGCAGCGGTATCGATATCCCGCTGGCGCGGATCAACAGCGTGGAGTTCACCCACGGGCTGCTCGACCGGATGCTGCGCACCGGCACGCTGATCATCGAATCCGCGTCACAGGACCCGCTGGAATTCTCCGATATCCCGCGCGTGGAGCAGGTGCATTCCCTGCTCTATCACGAGGTCTTCGACACCCTCGATTCCGAGGAATCGCCCAGCTGATCCGGTCCCGCGAGCCCGCGGTGCAGTGGGGTGACCGAACCGTTGTGACCGGCCTCGACATGGTCCTCGAAGGCCT
Source organism: Mycobacterium sp. VKM Ac-1816D (assembly GCF_000416385.1). Lineage (NCBI taxonomy): Bacteria > Bacillati > Actinomycetota > Actinomycetes > Mycobacteriales > Mycobacteriaceae > Mycobacterium > Mycobacterium sp. VKM Ac-1816D. Next base: position 162,019 of record NZ_AOHQ01000146.1, on the reverse strand, counting down.
CGGCGATACCGCCGGCGGTCAGGGTGGACTCCAGCGCCTTCTCCGGGTTGCGGGCGAATTCGTCGGGGAACACCCAGCGCCGGAATGCCCAGAACCGGAAGGCCATCTGCAGCAGATTGCCGATGACGTACGCCGAGATGAAGTCGGCGATGTTCTCCACCGTCAGCGACACCTCGGGCACCCGTAGACCCAGCACATAGCTGGAGAAGTACAGCGGTGCCATGGCCAGCAGCACCCCGACGCCACTGACGCCGAAGAACAGCAGTGCCTCGTGATGGCGCTCCCGGCCGCCGCGGTCCTTGAAGCTCCACTCGCGATTGAGGACATAGGACGCGATCACCGCGACGATGCCCGCGATGATCTTCGCCGTCACCGGCTTGGGCTCCAGGACGGTGAGCTTCAGTGTGTAGAAGATCGCCGAGTCGATGATGAACGTCGTCGCGCCGACCAGGGCGAACTTGATGAGCTCATGGTGCCGCTCGGCGAAGGGCCGGAAGGCGCGGGGCAGCCGCGCGATCGTGGCATCAGCAAAGGACACGGGGATGAAGTCTACGCAAGTAACCCGGCCAACGTGAACCGCTGCAGGTCAGTCCTGGTACCGGCGGTCCGCTCGGCCCCTGCGCCCGGCATGACAACATAGGTAGCCGTGTCCCGAACGCCCTCTGTCTCCCGAGCGCCCACCGTCGTGATGATCGGCGGCGGTCAACTGGCCAGGATGACCCACCAGGCCGCCATCGCGCTGGGGCAATCCCTGCGCGTGCTGGCCGCCGATCCCGGCGACCCTGCCGCTCAGGTCACACCGGAGGTGGTGCTGGGCGCCCACACCGACCTGGACGCCCTGCGCCGCGCGGCCCAGGGTGTGGCGGCGTTGACCTTCGACCACGAGCACGTGCCGACCGAACACCTCGAGCAGCTGGTCGCCGAGGGGGTGACGGTGCACCCGCCGCCGCAGGCGCTGATCCACGCCCAGGACAAGCTGGTGATGCGCCGCAAGCTGGAGGCCCTCGGTGCGCCGATCCCGGCCTACGCCGCAGTGCACAACGTCGACGATGTCGACGCGTTCGCCGCGCGGACCGGCGCCCCGGTCGTCATCAAGACCGTCCGCGGCGGCTACGACGGTCGTGGGGTGGTGCTGGCGCGTGATCTGGCCCATGCCCGCGAGGCCGTCGCCGGGTACCTGGCCGACGGTGTCGAGGTGATGCTGGAGGAGCGGGTCGCCTGGCGCCGGGAGCTCTCGGCGCTGGTGGCGCGCTCGCCGTTCGGGCAGGGCGCGGCGTGGCCGGTGGTGCAGACCGTCCAGCGCAACGGGATCTGCGTCGAGGTCATCGCCCCGGCACCCGGGTTGGCGCCCGAGCTCGCCGCCGGAGCCGAGGCGCTGGGGCTGCGGTTGGCCGAGGAGCTCGGTGTCGTCGGTGTGTTGGCCGTCGAGCTCTTCGAGACCGAGGCCGGCCAAATCCTGGTGAACGAGCTCGCGATGCGCCCGCACAACTCGGGGCACTGGAGCATGGACGGTGCCCGCACCGGCCAGTTCGAGCAGCACCTGCGCGCGGTGCTGGACTACCCGCTCGGTGACACCTCGGCGCTGGCGCCGGTGACGGTGATGGGCAATGTCCTGGGCGCGGCCCAGACGCCTTCGATGTCGATGGACGAGCGCGTTCACCACCTCTGTGGCCGGATGCCCGATGCCAAGATCCACCTGTACGGCAAGGGGGAGCGGCCGGGCCGCAAGATCGGGCACGTCAACATCGTGGGAGGCAGCTGGGCAGGGCCAGGTCACGCCTCGCCGGACAATGCGGAATATGTTGCGGCACTGCGGGAACGGGCGCAGCGTGCGGCGCACTGGCTGTCGCATGCCGAGTGGACCGACGGATGGGATGGACACTGAGTTGACCGAGAAACTGCGGCCCCGCGTCGGGGTCATCATGGGCAGCGACAGCGACTGGTCGGTGATGGAGGCCGCGGTGACCGCGCTGGCCGAGTTCGACATCCCGTTCGAGATCGGTGTCGTGTCCGCCCACCGCACCCCGGGCCGGATGCTGGAGTACGCGCAGAGCGCCGCCGGGCGCGGTATCGAGATCATCATCGCCGGTGCGGGCGGGGCGGCGCACCTGCCAGGCATGGTCGCCGCCGCGACGCCGCTGCCGGTCATCGGTGTGCCGGTGCCGCTGGCGCGACTGGACGGCCTGGACTCGCTGCTGTCGATCGTGCAGATGCCGGCCGGGGTGCCGGTGGCGACGGTGTCGATCGGCGGTGCCCGCAACGCGGGCCTGCTGGCGGTGCGGATCCTGGGTGCCTCCGATCCCGCGTTGCGCTCCCGGATCGAGGATTTCCAGGCGGGTCTGGAGCAGATGGTGCTGGAGAAAGACGCCGCGTTGCGCAATCGCCTACTCGGCAATTGAGTGAATCGCTATTAACCGGCTAAGGTTACTGGCGAGTAGCGAGGAGATCCCCATGGTTGCCAACCCGTCCTTTGACCTGTTCCAGCTCTCCGACGAGCACAACGAGTTGCGCACCGTGCTGCGCGACCTGTGCGAGAAGGAAATCGAGCCGCACGCCGCCGATGTGGACGCCAAGGCGCGCTACACCGACGAGGCCTTGGCAGCGCTGGATTCCTCCGGCTTCTCGGCCGTCTTCATCCCCGAGGAGTACGGCGGCCAGGGCGCCGACGCGGTCGCGGCGTGCATCGTCATCGAGGAGGTCGCGCGGGTCTGTGCGTCGTCCTCGCTGATCCCGATCTGTAACAAGCTGGGCACCACCGGCCTGCTGATGCGCGGGTCCGAGGAGCTCAAGGCCAAGGTTCTTCCCTCGATCGCCGCGGGCGAGGCGACGGCCTCCTACGCCTTGAGCGAGCGCGAGGCCGGTAGCGATGCCGGCGCCATGCGCACCAAGGCCGTCGCCGACGGTGACGACTGGATCCTCAACGGCACCAAGTGCTGGATCTCCAACGGCGGCAAGTCCACCTGGTACACCGTCATGGCCGTCACCGACCCCGACAAGGGCGCCAACGGCATCTCGGCGTTCATCGTGCACAAAGACGACGAGGGGTTCAGCGCCGGGCCCAAGGAACACAAGATGGGCATCAAGGGATCGCCCACCACCGAGCTGTACTTCGAGAACTGCCGTATCCCCGGCGACCGGATCATCGGCGAGCCGGGCACGGGCTTCAAGACCGCGCTGGCCACCCTGGATCACACCAGGCCCACCATCGGTGCGCAGGCCGTCGGCATCGCCCAGGGCGCGCTGGACGCCTCGATCGCCTACACCAAGGAGCGCAAGCAGTTCGGGAAGTCGATCGCGGACTTCCAGAACACCCAGTTCATGTTGGCCGATATGGCGATGAAGATCGAGGCCGCCCGGCTGATGGTCTACACCGCCGCCGCCCGCGCCGAGCGGATGGAGCCCAACCTGCAGTTCCTGGCCTCGGCCTCGAAGTGCTTCGCCTCCGATGTCGCCATGGAGGTCACCACCAACGCCGTGCAGCTGTTCGGCGGGTACGGCTACACCGTCGACTTCCCCGTCGAGCGATTCATGCGCGATGCCAAGATCACCCAGATCTACGAGGGCACCAACCAGATCCAGCGCGTCGTGATGAGCAGGCAGCTGTTGAAGTGACCCCGCCGGCCTGAGTCGGCGCCGACCGGCCGGTTATTGCACGCCTTCCTCGAAAGGGCGTGTGATAACCGGCCATTCGCGTCTAGCGCCCCTTGGTGATCTTGCGGTAGGTGCTGCGCAGCGTCTCGTTGCGCCGCGCGATGTGCACCGGGTGCTTGGGCACCGGCACCAGGACGCTGACCGGATGGCCGACGAACGACGACTCGAACACGGCGGTCATGGTTCTGCCGCTGTAGGCGGCGTCCAGGGCCTGCCGGTAACGCGTGGCGTGTTCGGGCTGGGTGAACAGCACCTTGTTGTAACCGATGTAGAAGGGCACCAGGGCGCCGCCCTTCTCCAGGTAGTGCACGGTGCCCACGCAGACACCCGGCCACTGCTGGTTGAAGACATCGTCGGCGATCACGACGCCACCCTCGGTCAGGCTCTTCTCGGCCAGTCGCATATCGCTGAGCACGATCTCCTGGGTGTGCCCGCCGTCGACGGAGAACAACCGCACCCCGGACATCTCGGCGATCTCCCCGGGGGAGATCTGGGTGGAGTCACCCTGGTGGATGATCAGGCCGTCCCGATCGGTCCACGAATCCAGGTGTGCCAGGAATCGGTCCCGATCACCCTGGCCGGATTTGTCGATATTGGCGTCCTGATCCTCGAACAGGTCGATCGCGATGGCCGCTTCGCCGGGCTGCTGGAGCAGCTTCATGGCGATGAAGAGCTGCCCGTGATGCACGCCGATCTCGGCGATCGGACCACCGATGCCTGCCGCACGCTGATACTCGTCGACGGCTTGCAGCAACCCGATGGCAGCGGTCTCCGTATAGCCCTGCACCCGACGATGCCCGATATGGCGATATGCAGCGAACTTCAGGCCATTGCGTTCCACGTGTCACAGGGTACTCATAGCGGGTGTAAAAGACCCATCACGCGCAAATATTGACGCTCGGGGCACTTCGCGACCTGCCTCGCACGGCGGGTCAGCCCCGGGTCACCTTCTCCATCTCGCGCCGGCGATCGAGGCGGTCGGCGTCGGGGTGGACCACCAGCACCAGCGACGATCCGGCGGTCAGCACCGCCAGCAGGTGCTCCTCGACGTCGCCCGGGGTGTTCCAGGATGCGGTCGAGAGCACCCGGTCCCGGTCGGTCAGACCCGCTCGGGCGGCGGCTGCGGTGGCAGCGGCCACCACCTGCGCCGGGCTGCGACCGGCCAGTGCCGGCCCCGGCGCGCGCTCGGGCACGATCTGGTCGCCGTGCACCCGCACCGAGGTCGCATAGTCGGTGACGCCGATCGGCAGGTCCGCGACCGGCTTACCGAACGGATCGAGCGAGAACGCCACCACTTCTCCGGTCCCGACGATCGCGTCGGCCTCGTCGAGCCGGTCGGCGGTGCACAACGCGATCTCGGCGTCCCCGACATCGGCCCCCAGCACCGCCTCGGCGCCGATCCACCAGATGCCCAGCAGCACCGCGGCGGTCTGCCAATGCGCGGGCAGCAGCACCGCGATCCGGCTGCCGGGGCCGGCGCCGAGCTCGTCGCGCAGCAGGTTGGCGGTCTTGGCGGCCCAGTTGGCCAGCGTCACCGCGGACAGTTCGATGCGCTCGCCGGAGGCGTCGTCGTAGTAGGTGATCCGCGGGCCCACCGGGTCGCGCTTGAGCAACGGATCGAGCAGGGCGGCGCTGACGGTGTCGGTCACCTCAGTTCACACATTGGGGGTCATCCGAGCCTGCGGTGATGATCGGCGACGGCGGCGGGGGAGCGGTCTCGCTGGTGGAAACCAGGTCATCGCCCTGATAGCCCTGGTACCAGTCGCTGCCCGCGGGATCGGCCGACGCGCCTGTGCCCTCCAGCCCGGAGCCCGGGCCGGAGTAATCGTCGGACAGCACGACCTGCACGGTGCCGGGCGCCATTGAGGGATCTTCGACGACGGTCAGGTTGCCCAACTTCTGCGAGACGGCCTGCGCACCGAGATCATCGACGCTGGGCGCCCTGACCATGCTGTTGGCGACGCGCTCGCCGTCGTGGTTGCCCACGTTGCCCGCGGTGAATCCGCCGCTGGTCAGCACCTGGGAGACTGCGGCGGCCAGCCCGTTGATATCGGTGTCGTTGACCACGTCGACGGTGGTTTTCTCGGGTGAGTACGCGACCTTCTCGGTGTTGCCCTCCTCCTGCTCGTTGAGCAGGCCGTCCACCCACTGCTTGACCTGGTCCTGGTCGACGCGGACGACGGACTGCATACCGTCGTCACTCCAGCCGTCCTCGCGCAGGATCGGAATGGTGGCGAAGGCGACCGAGCCCGCCGCGACATCCTGGAGCTGCTTGATGAAATCCATGATGTCCCAACCATCGGACAGCACGACCGAACGCTGCACCGCGGTCTGCAACCGGTTCAGGGTTGCCGGGCTGGACAGGGTCTTGCCGGAGATGACCTCATGGGCCAGGGACGCCATCACCACCTGCTGGCGGGTCACCCGATCCAGATCGCCGCGCGGCAGATCGTGGCGCTGTCGCACGAAGCTCAATGCCTGCGGACCGTCCAACTTCTGCCAGCCCGCCGGGAAATCGGCACCCGAGAGCGGTTCGTAGACCGGATTCTTCAGACAGACATTCACCCCGCCGAGGGCATCGGTGATCAAGCTGAAACCCAGCAACCCGATCTCGGCGTAGTGGTCCACGGTGACGCCGGTGAGGTGCGCGACAGTCTTGATCAGCGCCTCCCGCCCGGCCTCGGTGCCTTCCTTCTCACCCTCGACCGGGTCCATGCCCTCGACCTCGATGAGCTGCTTCATCGTCGCCAGCCGGGCGTCGCCGTAGACCCCGTTGATCTTCATCTTGCCCTCGTTGTCGGGCAGTTCGACGTAGGTGTCGCGGGGGATGGAGATCGCGGTGGCCGACCTCCCGTTGTTCGGGATGCGGATCAAGATGATGGTGTCGGTGTTGGTGGCGACATCGTCGCCGACGCGCAGGGTCGCCAGTTCCTCGGGCGAGAGCGGATTTCCGTGCGCATCGGTGCGGCTGTCGACGCCGACGAGCAGGATGTCGATGGCGCCGTCCTCGCCGCCGCCGCCGAGGGCCGCCGAGTTCACGTGGTGGATACCGTCCTCGAACGAGCGGACCGTGCTCCAGGCGACCCCGGTGGACAACACGACCGCGACCGCGGCAGCCACGCCAACGGTCCTGGTCAGCCGATTCTGCATCTGCCCAGGCTACTGTCCGCCGCTTCGATGTCCGTCCAGGCGCGTCGGCGTGCCAACCGGTCCGTACCGCGTCCCGCGCTCACCTCGGCCGGTAACGAGAACCACTCAGCGAACGAAAGATTGTGTACGAACCGATTACGGCCGACATCGGCGTTCACCCTCCTGGGCAGGGCGTTCGGTCCAAGAGTGCACAGGAGGTCCGGTAAATTGACCGGTATGCGGAAAACAATGGGCAGGGTCTTCGGCCGTGCGGCGGTAATGGTCGCTCTGGTCGCGTCGATGGTCGGGGTGAATCCGGCCACGGCCGGCGCGGTGGTGGCCCCGGCCGACGGGTACGGATTCGCCCAGGGCTACACCTGGGCCACCGGTAACCCGGCGGATTCGGCCCGCGAGATCGCCGCGGTCGGCAAAACCACGGCGACCTGGGTGCGGCTGCCGCTGGACTGGGGGATCGTCGGAATCGGCCCCGGTCAGTACAACTGGGGCTACTTCGACAACCTGGTCAACGCCGCCAGCGCCAACGGACTGCGGATCCTCGGCCTGATCTCCAACACCCCGTTCTGGGCCAGGACCGATGGCGCCCAGAAGTTGTTCCCGTCGGCGCCGCCGAAGGACTACGGCGAATTCGGCGACTTCGCCGCGGCCGCCGCCAGCCGGTACGCCGGTCGCATCAACGCCTGGGAGATCTGGAACGAGCCCAACCTGCCGCTGTTCATGGGGTTCGCCGACAACAAGGCCGTCCGCTACACCGACATGCTCAAGGCCGCCTACCCGGCCATCAAGCGCGCCAACCCGGGAGCCACCGTGGTGGCCGCCGGCCTGAGCCCGCTCGCCGGTCCCGATTCGCCCCCCGGATTCCTGCAGCAGATGTATGACGCCGGCGCCAAGGGTTCCTTCGACGCCGCCGCCGCGCACCCCTACGTCTTCCCCGGTGGAATGGCTGCCGACAGCAACAACGGCTGGTCCGATGTGCTGCGTATGCATGATGTGATGGTCGCCAACGGCGACGGCGGCAAGAAGATCTGGCTGACCGAGATGGGCGCCTCCACCAGCGATATCCCCGGCGACGGCGTGAGCCAGCAGGAGCAGGCCAAGCAGATCGTCGACGTGCTCGGTGCCGCGGCCGCGGTCGGCTGGGCCGGGCCGGCGTTCATCCACGCGGTGCGTGACCTGGACACCGGTAACCGCAACGACCGGGAGGCCAACTACGGCGCGTTGCTGACCACCGATTGGCAGCCCAAGGTGGCCGCCGGCGTCCTCGCCAAATAGCGCGAGGTGACCGCCCGGATCGTCATCACCGGTGCGGGTGGACAGGTCGGACGGTGCCTGGCCGGTGTGCTCACCGGCCAGGGCCGTGATCTGCTTGCCCTGACCTCCGCCCAGTGGGATATCACCGACCCGGCCGCCGGGCGTGATCTGCTGGTCGCCGGCGATGTCGTCGTCAACTGCGCGGCTCTCACGGCCGTCGACATCGCCGAGGCCGACGAGTCGCGTGCCCACGCCGTCAACGCTGCGGGCGCCGGCCATGTCGCGCGGGCCTGCGCTGCCGCCGGGGCGCGGCTGATCCACATCTCCACCGACTATGTGTTCGGCGGGGCCGCGACGCGCGGGCAACCGCGGCCGTTCGAGGTCGACGATCCGCCCGCTCCGGTCAGTGTCTACGGCCGCAGCAAGCTCGCCGGCGAGCACGAGGTGCATGCCGCGCTGCCGTCGGCGCAGGTGGTGCGCACGGCCTGGGTGTACACCGGATCCGGTACCGATTTCGTGGGCACCATGCGCAGACTGGCCGCCGAGCGCGACACCGTCGAGGTGGTGGCCGACCAGACCGGTTCGCCGACCTACGTGGCCGACCTGGTCGAGGCGCTGCTGGTGCTGGCCGACGATCCGGATCCCCGGCCGGTGTGGCATATCGCGAACACCGGTCCGGTCAGCCGGTACGAATTGGCCCGGGCGGTGTTCGCCGGTATCGGCGCCGACCCGGACCGGGTTCGGCCGGTGACCACCGACAAACACCCCCGTCCCGCACCGCGGCCCGGCTACTCGGCGCTGTCGACGGCCCGGTATGACGCTGCCCACACACCGATGCGGTCCTGGCAGGACGCCCTGACCGCCGCCTTGACGGCGCTGGGATAGAACCGGTTATCTACGAGCGTGCGTGATGAACTGGCTGGGCAGCGTGGCTGACGAACTCACCGTGGTGACGGTGACATATTCACCGGGACCGCATCTCGACCGCTTCCTGGCCTCGCTCGCACATGCCACCGAACGCCCCGTCACCGTCATCATGGCCGACAACGGGTCCACCGACGGCGCACCCGAAGAGGCCGAGCAGCGCTATCCGAACGCGGTGTTGCTGCGCACCGGCGGCAACCTGGGCTACGGCACCGCCGTCAACCGCGCGGTGCAGAAGTACGTCACCGACGGTGACTGGTTCATCGTGGCCAATCCGGATGTGCAGTGGGGACCGGGTAGCATCGACGAATTGTTCGCCGCCACCGAACGCTGGCCCGATGCCGGTGCCCTCGGCCCTCTCATCCGTGACCCCGACGGCACGGTCTACCCGTCGGCGCGACATCTGCCGAGCCTCATCCGCGGCGGTATGCACGCCGTGGTCGGGCCGGTGTGGAAGTCGAACCCGTGGACGGCGGCCTATCGCCAGGAGCGGCTGGAACCCAGCGAACGGACCGTCGGATGGCTCTCCGGTGCGTGTCTGTTGTTGCGCCGCAGCGCATTCGACGGGATCAACGGGTTCGACGAGCGGTACTTCATGTACATGGAGGATGTGGACCTGGGGGATCGGCTGGCGCTGGCCGGATACCAGAACGTCTACGTCCCGACGGCCGAGATCCTGCACGACAAGGGACATTCCACCGGTCGGGACCCCGCGCGCAATCTGGCCGCACACCATCGCAGCACCTACACTTTCCTCGCCGATCGGCATCCGCGGTGGTGGCAGGCCCCGCTACGGTGGACCATCAAGGGTGCGCTGGCGACCCGAGCCGGCCTGGTGGTCCGGAATTCTCGACGTAAGCAGGCGAAAGGACGGCACTGAGCAATGGTCAATCCCGCGGAGGTCGATGCCGTCATCCTGGTCGGTGGCCAGGGCACCCGGTTGCGGCCGCTGACCCTGTCCGCGCCCAAGCCCATGCTGCCGACGGCCGGTCTGCCGTTTCTGACCCACCTGCTCTCCCGCATCGCCGCGTCCGGCATCCGCCACGTGGTGCTCGGTACCTCGTACAAGGCCGAGGTGTTCGAGGCCGCCTTCGGCGACGGATCGAAGCTGGGTCTTGAGATCGAGTACGTCGTCGAGGAGGAGGCGCTGGGCACCGGCGGAGGCATCGCCAACGTCGCGGACAAGCTGCGCCATGACACCGCGCTGGTGTTCAACGGCGATGTGCTCTCCGGTGCCGATCTGGGGGCGCTGCTGAACTGTCATGCCGCGCACGAAGCCGATGTGACATTGCACCTGGTGCGCGTCAGCGATCCGCGCGCATTCGGTTGTGTGCCCACCGACGAGAACCAGCGGGTGACAGCCTTTCTGGAGAAGACCCAGGATCCGCCGACCGATCAGATCAACGCCGGCTGTTATGTGTTCCGCCGCAGCGTGATCGACGAGATTCCCAAAGGCAGGATGCTCTCGGTCGAGCGCGAGGTGTTCCCGACCCTGTTGGCCGAGGACCGCAAGGTGTGTGGCTATGTGGACGCCAGTTACTGGCGCGATATGGGCACCCCCGACGACTTCGTGCGTGGCTCGGCGGATCTGGTGCGCGGCATCGCGCCGTCACCCGCGCTGCAGGGCCAGCGCGGTGAATTCCTCGTCCACGACGGCGCTGCGGTGGCGCCGGGGGCGTTGCTCATCGGTGGCACCGTCATCGGCCGGGGCGCCGAGATCGGCGCCGGCGCACGGCTGGACGGCGCGGTGATCTTCGACGGTGTGCGGGTCGAGGCCGGTGCCGTGATCGAACGCTCGATCATCGGTTTCGGCGCCCGCGTCGGACCGCGCGCCCTGATCCGCGACGGTGTCATCGGTGACGGTGCCGATATCGGGGCACGGTGTGAACTGTTGCGCGGTGCCCGGGTGTGGCCCGGTGTGACGATCCCCGACGGCGGTATCCGCTACTCGACCGACGTCTGAGCGCGCAGGCGCACTACGGGTTCTTCGGGGCGTCCGCCGTTTCGGCGTCGTGCCCCGTGGTCTCGGCGACCCGGTATCGCGCGGCCCTGGCCAGCGCGTCCAGTGACGGGTCGCCCGGCGGCATGGCCTCCAGCGGCCACCAGCGCAGATCCAGTGACTCGTCGCTGCGGGTGATCTCGGCGCCTGCCGGAGCGCGCACGACGAACTGCAGATCCAGATGTCGGGTGGGCTCACCGAGCGAGCACGTGAGCGGATGCACATGTATCGCAACGAGTTCCGAGTCGATGTGCAGGCCGTCGATACCCGATTCCTCGGTCGCCTCGCGCAGTGCGGCGGCCACGATATCGGGATCACCGTCCTCGCAGTGCCCACCCAGTTGCAGCCATCGGCCCACCCTGGGGTGCAGCGTCAGCAGAGCCTGGGTGCCGCTGTGATCGAGCACCAGCGCCGAGGCGGTGATGTGCCCGGGGACGCACGATCGCCGGCAGGCGTCGGGCCGGGCCAGCACGAACGCCAGCACCGCGTGGCGCAGCGCATCCTGAGCGGAATCGGTTGGCTGCCAACCGGTCAGGGCGTCGACCACCGAGGCGTGCAGTCTCATCGCTCGACGAGCAGGCCGTCGGTCGGCGCCGGCTCGCGTGCCGGCTGCGGCTCGGCCGGATAGCCGATGGCGATGGCCCCCAACGGTTCCCAGTCCTGCGGCGTGGAGAGCTCGCGTCGGGCGATATCGGGGGCGAAGATCGTCGAGCCGACCCAACAGCTGCCGATCTCGCGTACCGCCAACGCCACCAGCAGCGCCTGGACCGCCGCCCCCGCGGCGACCGTGAACATCGTGTGTTCGGCGGCCCTGCGATGTGCGTCGGGGTAACTGTGCGCCCCGTCGGGCACCATGAACGGGATGACCAGTTCGGGTGCGTCGTAGAGTAACCGGCCCCGTTCTGCGCGGCGTGCGGCGTCCTCGGGGGAGCGGCCGTCGTCGATGAGGTCGGCTTCCCAGCGCGCCCGCATCGCCTCCAGCAGCCGGGTGCGCGTCGGGTGGTCGCGTACCCACACGAACCGCACCGGTCGGGTGTGGTGGGGTGCGGGTGCCGTCAGCGCCTCGGCGACGGCGGCCTCGATGAGCGTGGGCGGCACCTCTGCGGTGTCGAAGGTGCGTACCGACCGACGCAACAACTGCGCCTGGTGGCGGCCGAGTTCGATGGCCTCGGCGGTGCCGAGCCAGAACAGGTCGTCCTGCCCACTGCGCACCAGGGTGCGGCCGTTGGAGCCGTCGTCGTGCACGGTCAGCCCGCGGACCACCGCCGCCGGGATCCCGGTGAGCTTGCCCTTGACCAGATCTGCCGCGGCGGCGAGTTCGTCGGCCACCGCGATCTCGGTCACCACCAACTCGTTGCCGTGTACATCGTGGGCGCCGGCATAGCCGTGCAGCACCGTCAGTCCGGCGGCCCCGATGGCCACATCGGTCTGTCCGTTGCGCCAGGCACGTCCCATGGTGTCGGTGACGACGACACCCACCCGCACGCCGAGGTGCGTCGCCAGACCGTCGCGCAGGGCAACGGCGCTGGCGTCGGGATCCACCGGTAGCAGGGCTAATTCGGCGGCGTCGACATTCGAGCCGTCCACCCCGGCGGCGGCCTGGATCAGCCCGATGGCGTTCTCGGTGATCAACGTCTTGCCCTTGCGGGCTAGCACGCGCACGGCCTCGTCGTCGATGAGCTTGCGGCGCAACGCATCCCGTTGTTCGGGGTCGGTGGGTGCAGCGACGATACGCCCCTCGGCCTTGGACAACACCTTGCTGGTGATGACGAGCACATCGTCATCACGCAACCACGGTGCGGCGCCGGCCACGGCCGCGGCCACATCATCACCGGGCCGGAACTCACCGAGACCGGTGACGGGGATGATCTCTAGGGCACCCGCACTGCCGTGCTCGGCACTCACAGCGTCAGCCCCGCCAGATTCAGCCCGGCGCGCACCATCTCGGCGGTCACGGCGGGTTCGGACATGAGCAACGGGGCCTGGGTGACGGTGACGCCGTCGATCTGGGCGCTGTCGCCCTGGTCGATCAACCAGCCGTCCAGGATGCCGACGCCGCTGCGTGCGCCGTAGTGCCGTCCCACGGCTTCCGAGGATGATTCGACGCCGATCACCGATAGGCACTCGTCGGCCATGCCGCGCAGGGGCTTTCCGGCGATGATCGGGGAGTAGCCGATGACCGGCGCCGGCGTGGAGCGCAGCGCGGCACGGATCCCGCCGACGGTGAGGATGGAACCGATGCTGACCACCGGGTTCGACGGCGCGACCAACACCACGTCGGCGCCGGTGATCGCCTCGACCACACCCGGTGCGGCCGTTGCCTTGTCCGAACCCACGAACGCGAAACTGTGTGTCTGCACCTTGGCGCGGTAGCGCACCCACCACTCCTGGAAGTGGATGGCCTTGCGCTCCCCGTCGGGATCGGTGATCACCACATGGGTCTCGCTGCGGTCGTCGCTGGCCGGCAGCAACGTCGCGCCGGGTTGCCATCGTGCGCACAGCGCCTCGGTGACCTGCGAGAGCGGGTAGCCCGCCCGCAGCATCTGGGTGCGCACCAGATGGGTGGCCAGATCGCGGTCGCCGAGCCCGAACCAATCGGGCTGCACGCCATAGGCCGCCAGTTCCTCCTTGGCGTGCCAGGTTTCGTCGCGGTGCCCCCAGCCGCGCTCGGGGTCGATGCCGCCGCCGAGGGTGTACATGCACGTATCAAGGTCCGGGCAGATGCGGACGCCGAACATCCAGGCATCGTCACCGACGTTGACCACGGCTGTCACCTCGTGTACCGGCGTGCCGGAGGGGTCGGCAAACTGGCCCAGCCGCAACAGATGCTGGACCCCGAGCAGGAACCGGGCGCCGCCCACGCCGCCGACCAGAACGGTGACCTTCACGACTTCAAACCCTAGGCCAGTGGGCCCGTCGCGTCGTCGCCACCCGGGGTGTGGCGAACACGCCGGAGCATGGACACGCCGGATCTACGTCACGAGATGGTATGAAAACTAGCCATTCCGCTTGACCGAGACAGCTAACAAGTGTCTAATCACATCAGTGTCATTCCTGGTTCGCCGCCGGTTGCGGTGGCGCAGACCGACATTCGATCATCTGTTCGAATGGGGTGGCCGGACATCACAATAGTGATAGCTGGGGTAGTGCTGGTGGGGTTTGCGTTTTCACGATCCGGCAGGGGCTCCACCCGTGGGGAACAATCAAGTAGGTGAGGAGGCGGAACATGTCTTTTGAGCAGGTCGATCTCGACCGCGTGCTCCGGTTCGACAACCGGATGCTCGGTTCAGTGGGCAGCGCACCGCACACCGCTGCCGGTCCGGAATCCAACGATGTCATCGCGCGTCCGCAGCTGAGCCTGGTGTCTGACCGCGCCGAGCTCGCCGCGCCGTCCGACGACGATGATGATCAGTGGCAGGAGCGCGGCCTCTGCGCGCAAACTGATCCCGAGGCGTTCTTCCCCGAGAAGGGCGGCTCGACGCGCGAAGCCAAGCGCATCTGCCAGGGCTGCGAGGTTCGCGACCGCTGCCTGGAGTACGCCCTGGCCAACGACGAGCGATTCGGCATCTGGGGCGGACTGTCCGAGCGCGAGCGTCGGCGCCTCAAGCGCGGCATCATCTGACGCTCGGCGTCAGGCGTCGTCGGCCGGTGCGTCGATGACGTCGGGATCCACTCCCAGATAGGTGGCCACCTGCGCCACCAGAACTTCGTGAAGCAAGTCGGCGAGTTCGTCGGTGTCTTTGGCGCGACGCTCGATTGGCTTGCGGAACAACACAATTCGTGCCCGCGTGGAGTTGCCGCGGACATCCACCCCCGCCGGGATCAGTCTGGCAAGGGCGATCGGCCCGTCGGCGACGACCTCGGGCGGCCACTGCACGCTCTCGGGATCCTTCGGTGCGATGCGGGGAATCTCGTCCACCGCGACGTCCAACGTCGCGACCCGACTGTGCCACCGGCGTTCGATCGGTTCGTAGGCTTCCAGGACCGCCATGTCGAATCGCTCGGCGCGGCTACGCCAGCCGGGGACGGTCGGCGGCAACAACGGACCGCGCATTCCACGCCCGCGGCGTGATCCCCGATGGTTGTGCTGCGCCACGGGACAGATGGTAACGGTTGATCATCAAGCGATAACGGTTGGAGATCTCCCGCGCGGTCGCGCGCGTGTCCGGACCCCCGCGGCGGGCCCACACGATAATCTTCGGGGCGTGAACGTTCCCCGTCGCTGCTGCAGGCCCGGGTGCCCGCACTACGCCGTGGCGACGCTGACCTTCGTCTATTCGGACTCGACAGCGGTCGTCGGGCCGTTGGCCACCGTCTCCGAGCCACATTCCTGGGACCTGTGCGTCGTGCATGCCGGACGGATCACCGCCCCGCGTGGGTGGGAACTCGTGCGCCACGCCGGTCCGCTGCCGGCCAACCCCGACGAGGATGATCTCGTCGCGCTCGCCGATGCTGTCCGTGAGGGACGCGAGGGAGTGGCCTCCACGGTCAACGGTGTCACCGCCGGATTCTCCGATCCCACGACCGGTATGCCCGGAGGCGCGTTGATGGCGCCGCCGGTCCGTCGGCCCGAACCCAACGGTCGTCGACGCGGCCATCTGCGGGTTCTGCCGGATCCGCCGTCGGAATAGCCCGGTCAGGGTCGGCTGGAGGGGTCCGTGCCGCGGTCACTGAGGCGGGACCCGCCGCGGCACGCAGGGCGAGCCACTAGGCTGGCTTGCAGAGCTGTCCCTTCAGAGATTCCCCCGTCGACCGAGAGAGCGAGGAGAGCCATGTCTCGGCCCGCTGAGGCTGTCCACGCCGTCATCAAGGCCTACGACGTGCGAGGTCTGGTCGGAGAACAGATCGACGAGGGATTCGTCCGCGATGTCGGCGGCGCGTTCGCCCGGCTGGTCCGCGACGAGGGCAATCGCTCGGTGGACACGGTGGTGATCGGGCACGATATGCGCGCCAGTTCGCCCGCGCTGTCGGACGCGTTCGCCGAGGGGGTGATCGCCCAGGGCCTCGACGTGGTCCGGATCGGGCTGGCTTCGACCGATCAGCTCTACTTCGCTTCCGGCCTGCTGGACTGTCCCGGTGCGATGTTCACCGCCAGTCACAATCCGGCCGCCTATAACGGCATCAAGTTGTGCCGTGCGGGGGCGAAGCCGGTGGGCCGCGAAACCGGCTTGGCCACCGTCGCCCAAGAGGTGATCGACGGTGTACCCGCCCACGACGGCGCCACCGGAACCATCACTGACCGCGACGTGCTGGCCGAGTACGGCGACTTCTTGCGCTCACTGGTGGATCTCGCCGAGCTGCGTCCGCTGCGGGTGGCCGTCGACGCGGGCAACGGCATGGGCGGGCACACGACCCCGGCCGTGCTCGAGTCGATCCCCGGGATCACCGTGCTGCCGCTGTATTTCGAGCTCGACGGAACGTTTCCCAACCACGAGGCCAATCCGCTGGACCCGGCCAACCTGGTGGACCTGCAGAAGCATGTGCTGGACACCCGCGCCGATATCGGGTTGGCGTTCGACGGTGATGCCGATCGCTGTTTCGTCGTCGACGAGCTGGGCAGGCCGGTGTCGCCCTCGGCGGTCACCGCGTTGGTGGCCGGCCGGGAACTGGGCCGCGAGATCGGCGCCACGGTCATCCACAATCTCATCACTTCGCGCGCGGTGCCCGAACTGATCATCGAACGCGGTGGGACGGCGGTGCGTTCGCGCGTCGGCCACTCCTACATCAAGGCGCTGATGGCCGAGACCGGCGCCATCTTCGGCGGCGAGCATTCCGCGCACTACTACTTCCGTGACTTCTGGGGTGCCGATTCGGGCATGCTCGCCGCGCTGCACGTGCTGGCCGCGCTCGGGGAGCAGCAACGTCCGCTCTCGGAGCTGATGGCCGACTATCAGCGCTACGAGGCCTCCGGGGAGATCAACTTCACCGTCACCGACGCTCCGGCCACGGTCGACGCCGTCCTGACCGCGTTCGGAAGCCGCACTCAATCCCTCGATCATCTGGACGGGGTGACGGTGGATCTCGGTGCGGGGCGCTGGTTCAACCTGCGCACCTCCAACACCGAGCCGTTGTTGCGGCTCAACGTGGAGGCGCGCACCACCGACGAGGTGGCCGAGGTGGTGGATGAGGTGGCTGCGCTGATTTCGGCGCAGACCGACGACGGTGGTCGGCTGCAGGCCAGTGAGCCCGCGCCATGACCGCCCGGGCCGCCACCATTGACCTCGACGATGTCGAGGGACTGCTGGCTGCCGACCGGGACGGATTGTTGCGGGCGGCCGCGATGGCCGGCGCGCAGGTGCGCGCCATGGCGGCCGCGGTGGGCGAGGGCGCACTCGAGCAGGTGCGTGCCGACGGTCTTGCGCGCACCCTGATCTGGGTGGCCGACGGCGGCCCGGCACGTGCGGCGGGCACGATGCTCGCGGCCGCACTCGCCGCGCCGACGCCGGTGACCCGGCGCTGGTTTCGGCCGCGGCCACAGGTGTGCGACGGGGTGCGCGGGTGGTGCTGGTGGCCCCGTACGAGGGCCCACTGCGCGAGGCGACCGCGGGCCGGGCCGCCGTGCTGGCGCCGCGGCTGGCGGTGCCCGAAGAATTCTCGTCGACCCGTTATCTGGCTGCCGGAGTGGCGATCCTGGCGGTGCTCGACCGCGGGTTGCGGGTCGACATCGACGCCCTCGCCGACGAACTCGACGCCGAGGCGTTGCGTAACAGCGCCGGCCGCGAGCTGTTCACCAACCCGGCCAAGACGTTGGCCGAGCGGCTGACCGGACGTGAGGTCGTGTTGGCCGGTGACAGTGCGGCGACGGTGGCCCTGGCCCAGCACAGTGCGGCGGTGTTGCTGAAGGTGGCGAGTCAGGTGGTCGCCGCGGTCGGGTTGACCGATGCCCTCGGCGCGCTGGCCCGCCTCAACGCCGCCCCCGTGGACTACGAGACGGCGCTGTTCCACGACGAGGAGCTCGACGGTCCGCTGCCGTCGCGGGTGCGCACGCTCGTGCTGACCTCCGATGCGCAGCGTCCGGCCGTGGTCGCCCGGACCGAGGGCTACCCCGATCTCGACGTCGTCAGCGCCGACGATGTGCCCGACGCCGCGCCGTCGGGCGTCGGCAGCCGTCCCGAGCAGCAACTGGCGATGGTGGCGGTGCGGTTGGAGATGACGGCCGTGTACCTGCGATTGGCGCGAGGTTGACAGCGTGAACCTGCTCCGTGGAGCCATCCGGAAGTATGCCTGGGGATCGCGGACCGCGATCGCCGAGTTCACCGGAAGACCAAGTCCGACAGCGAATCCCGAGGCCGAGCTGTGGCTGGGTGCCCATCCTGGTGATCCCGCGCACTGTGCGACGGCCGCCGGTGAGCGTTCGCTGTTGGAGATGATCACCGCAGACCCGGAGGGTCAGCTCGGCAGCCGTGCCCGGGCGCGGTTCGGTGACGCACTGCCGTTCTTGGCCAAGGTGCTCGCCGCCGACGAGCCACTCTCGTTGCAGGCGCATCCGAGCGCCCAGCAGGCCGTCCAGGGCTTCGAGCTGGAGAATCACCTGGGCATCCCGGTCAACGCGCCGACCCGTAATTACCGCGACCGCAGCCACAAGCCCGAGCTCATCATCGCGCTGGGGACGTTCGAGGCGCTGGCCGGCTTCCGCCCGGCCGCCAGGACCGCCGAATTCATGCGCGCCCTTGAGGTGCCCGCGCTGGATCCCTTCATCACCCTGCTCACCGACCAGTCCGACGCCGACGGTCTGCGCGCACTGTTCACCACCTGGATCACGTTCCCGCAGCCCGATCTCGACGTGCTCGTACCCTCGGTGCTCGACGGGGCCATCAACTACCTGCGTTCCGGTGCGACCGACTTTCATGCCGAGGCCAAGACGATCCTGGAACTCGGTGAGCGGTATCCCGGTGACGCCGGGGTGCTGGCGGCGATGCTGCTGAACCGGATCACGTTGGCCGAGGGGGAAGCGATCTATCTTCCCGCCGGTAACCTTCACGCCTACCTGCACGGTATCGGGTTCGAGGTGATGGCCAACTCCGACAACGTATTACGCGGCGGTCTGACACCCAAGCACGTCGACGTGCCCGAACTGCTCCGGGTACTGGATTTCACGCCCACCGACGATGCGCCGATCCTGCCGCGGCTCGAGCACGGTGGCGTGGAACTGGTCTATGACACCCCGGCCACCGAGTTCGCGGTCTCGGTGTTGCAGTTGGACGGTGACCGGTTGGGCGTCGAGGTCGACGTGCCTGCCGATCACGAGGGCCCGCAGATCCTGTTGTGCATCGACGGCACCGTGCGCGTGCACGCCGAGGCCCACGAGGACAAGGGCGCCGACGACTCCAACGACAACGCCAAGGCCGTCACGCTGTCCCGCGGCGCCTCGGCCTGGGTCGCCGCCGACGACGGCCCGGTGCGGCTGTCCGCCGACGAGCCGGCCCGGTTGTTCCGGGTGACCGTCGGCATCTGACGCGTCAGCGCGTCTGTCCCGTCCGGGGGTCGGTGATCGACCCGCCGGCGATCAATCCATCGGTGACCAATCCATCGGTGACCAAACCATAGGTGTGAGTCGTCATCGGCATGCCCGAAACGGCGGCTGCCTGCCGATCGTGGCTCCGCAGCCCTACCGCTGTGTACAAATCGATGCAATTTGTCTAGACATCAGACAAACAACGATCTATAGTCAAGTCTGCACGTGACAGTCCTCACAGAGGGGTAGGGCAGATGACATCGCAGATCGACCACGGGGCCGTGGATGTTCCCGCGACCGAATGGCGTGACCGCAAGCGGTACCTGTGGCTGATGGGGTTGATTGCGCCGACGGCACTGTTCGTGATGCTGCCGCTGGTCTGGGCCTTCAACAACATCGGCTGGCATGGTGCGGCGCAGGTCCCGTTCTGGGTCGGCCCGCTGCTGGTCTACGGACTGTTGCCGATCCTGGACCGCTTCTTCGGCCCGGACGGGCAGAACCCGCCCGATGACGTCATGGAACGCCTCGAGAACGACAAGTACTACCGGTACTGCACCTATGCCTACATTCCCTGCCAGTACGCCAGCGTCATCTTCGGGGCGTACCTGTTCACCTCGACGGACCTGAGCTGGCTCGGCTTCGACGGTGGCCTCGGCTGGCCGGCGAAGATCGGGCTCGCCCTCTCGGTGGGTGTGCTCGGCGGCGTCGGTATCAACACCGCGCACGAGATGGGCCACAAGAAGGACTCGCTGGAGCGCTGGCTGTCCAAGATCACCCTGGCGCAGACCGGATATGGGCATTTCTACATCGAGCACAACCGCGGTCACCACGTGCGCGTCGCGACCCCGGAGGATCCGGCCTCGGCGCGGTTCGGAGAGACCTTCTGGGAGTTCCTGCCGCGCAGCGTGTGGGGCAGCCTCAAGTCGTCCTGGGAGTTGGAGGCCAAACGGCTGGAGCGCGCCGGGAAGTCGACCTGGCATTGGTCGAACGATGTGCTCAACGCCTGGGCGATGTCGGTGGTGTTCTATGGCGCCCTGCTGGCGATCTTCGGTCTCGGGTTGATCCCGTACATCCTGATCTCGGCGATCTACGGCTTCGCCCTGCTGGAGACCGTCAACTACCTGGAGCACTACGGTCTGCTGCGGCAGAAGCTGGAGTCCGGCCGCTACGAACGGTGCGCCCCGTCGCACAGCTGGAACTCCGATCACATCGTGACCAACCTGTTCCTCTATCACCTGCAGCGGCACAGCGATCACCACGCCAACCCCACCCGGCGCTACCAGACGCTGCGCAGCATGGACGGCGCGCCGAACCTGCCCAGCGGGTACGCCTCGATGATCGGGCTGACCTACTTCCCGCCGCTGTGGCGCAAGGTGATGGATCACCGGGTGCTGGCCCATTACGACGGTGACATCACCCGGGCCAACATCCATCCGCGGATGCGGGACAAGGTGCTCGCCAAGTACGGGGCCGGCGACGAGCGGGGGGCCTGAGCGTGGCCGCCTACCGTTGCCCCGGCTGTGATTTCGTCTACGACGAGTCCAAAGGCGCCCCGCGCGAAGGCTTTCCGGCAGGCACCAACTGGGACGCAGTACCCGACGACTGGACCTGCCCGGACTGTGCGGTCCGCGAGAAGCTCGATTTCGAAGCAATCTGAGACCGACTGGGACCATCGACACGACGGAAGGAATGACATGGACTACAAACTGTTCGTCTGCGTGCAATGCGGATTCGAGTACGACGAGGCCAAGGGCTGGCCCGAGGACGGCATCGCGCCGGGCACCCGCTGGGAGGACATCCCCGAGGACTGGAGTTGCCCCGACTGCGGTGCGGCCAAGTCCGATTTCGACATGGTGGAGATCGCCCGGCCGTGACGGTCGCAACGAATCGGCGCGAAAGTTATAGGGTCGCGGTCATGAACGCACCGCGGTCCGGCGCCACCCGCGTGCCGTATGCGGAGGCATCGCGGGTGCTGCTGCGCGATTCGATCCTCGACGGCATGCGCGAGATGCTGCTGGTGCGCGACTGGTCCTCGATCACGCTCACCGATGTGGCGCGGGCCGCGGGCATCAGCAGACAGACCATCTACAACGAGTTCGGCTCACGGCAGGGCTTGGCGCAGGGGTACGCCCTGCGGCTGGCCGACCGCCTGGTCAACGCCGTCGACGCGGCCATCGCGAACAACATCGGGCAGGTGTACGAGGCGTTCCTGGAGGGCTTCCGGGCCTTCTTCGTCGAGTCCGCGTCCGATCCGCTGGTCATCTCCTTGCTCAATGGCGAGGCCAAACCCGACCTGCTGCAGATCATCACGACCGACAGCGGGCCCATCATCAGCCGCTGCTCGCAGCGGCTGACCTCCACCTTCCAGAACAGCTGGATCAAGGCCACCGACGAGGATGCCGGGGTGCTCGCCCGCGCGATCGTCAGGCTGGCGATGAGCTACGTGTCGATGCCGCCGGAGGCCGATCATGATGTCGCTCGCGATCTGGCCCGCCTGATGTCCCCGTTCGCCGAGCGCTACGGCGTCATCGACCCGGGACCGCAGTGACACCGTCGAGGCTCTCGCGGTCCGGCCGCACGATGAGTCTGCGGTAACGCAGGAACAGCGCGATCGCGGTCACCGCGATCAACCCGCTCAACAGGTGTGAGGCGTGGTAGCCGCGCGCGGACACCACGGCGCCGGCGATCACATTGCTCAGCGATGCCCCCACACCCTGGACCGTCATCACCGCGGCGAAACCGACGTTGAAACGCCCGGTGCCCGCCAACAGTCGCTCCACGGCGACCGGGGTGACGATGCCGACCAGGCCGGCGCCGACCCCGTCGAGCATCTGCACCGGGAAGATCGTCCAGAAACCGGGAACGGTGCCGGCGATCAGTCCGCGGACCGGCAGCGCGCACAGGCCGATGAGCAGCACCGTGGACAACCCGAAACGCCGGATCGCCGCCGGTGCCGCGACCGCGGCGGCGATCATCGACACCTGGGCAACCCCGGTGATGATGGCCGTGGTGCGAAACGGGGTGTCCAGTTCGATGGCGAAGTCCTGGGCGATCAACCGGCTCATCGGCGCATTGCCGAAGTGGAACATCAACAGCACCAGCGCCAGCACCACCAGCCCGGGTGTCGCGACAAGAGTTCGCAGGCCCGACGGACGTTCCCCGGCGGTATCGCCATCGCCATCGCCATCGCCATCGCCATCGCCATCGGCGAGGCCGCGCGCGGTGTCATGGTCGATATCGGACGCCGACACGCAGAACGCGGCCAACACAGCTCCGGCGGCGGTCACCAGCATCAGCCCGATGATCGCCCGATCCCCGTAGAGCGAGACCAGGACGAAGACCGCGGTCAACGACGCCACGTTGCCGACGTGGTTCCAGAATTCGTTGCGGGCGACCTGGCTGCCGAAGACCCGTTCGCCGACCAACCCCAAGGTCAGGCCCATCATCGCCGGACCGATGACGGCGCCGACGACCGCCGTGCCGACCTGGCCCACCCACACGATCGGTCCGGTCGGGGCGATCAGGGTCAGCAACGCGACCGCCGTCACCACGATCACCGGACCGGCGACCAGCGCGCGTTTGCGCCGGGATCCGTCGACCAGCGCCCCGAACAGCGGTGTGACCACCAGCCCGATCAATCCGCCCGTGGTGGCGATCGCGCCGAGCGCCACCGACGACCAGCCGCGGGTGGCGAGAAAGGCGTCGAGGAACGGGCCGAGGCCGTCGCGGGCGTCGGCGAGGAAGAAGTTCAGCACGGCCAGCGATATCAGCGACCGGCGTACGGTGCCGTCGTCGTGGGAGGCCGGGTGAGCACGCATGGTCGACCTCCCGCTCTGTGCTGAACGCGAGCCGCTTGGTACCCCGGCGCGGATGCGCCGAAACCGCGTCGGAGACCGTCGGCATATCCGCCGACGGGGGACGGGGTTGGCCAGCGGCGTTTTCGGCTACGGTGTAAGGCGATACCCCGTAGCTGGCAGAGCGCCATCGATGATGCGTTGGCCCTGTCCCGCGAGCCCGCAGGCTACGGGTTTCGGCATGGCCCGCGCCGTATCGTGCAGGCCTGCCTCCAGTGATGACGAACGACACAAAAGGGGCTCTGACCACTTATGACTGCGTTGACCGCCGATGTCCGCAACGGCATCGACTACAAGGTCGCCGACCTTTCGCTCGCCGAATTCGGCCGCAAGGAGATCCGTCTGGCCGAGCACGAGATGCCCGGTCTGATGGAACTGCGCCGCGAGTACCACGACGTGCAGCCGCTCAAGGGCGCGCGCATCTCGGGTTCGCTGCACATGACCGTGCAGACCGCCGTGCTGATCGAGACGCTGGTTGCGCTCGGTGCCGAAGTGCGATGGGCGAGCTGCAACATCTTCTCCACCCAGGACCATGCCGCCGCCGCGATCGTCGTCGGCCCGCACGGCACCGTCGAAGAGCCCAAGGGCACCCCGGTCTTCGCCTGGAAGGGCGAGACGCTGGAGGAGTACTGGTGGGCCGCCGAGCAGATGCTCACCTGGCCCAACGAGCCGGCCAACATGATCCTCGACGATGGTGGCGACGCCACCATGATGGTGCTGCGCGGCGCACAGTACGAGAAGGCCGGCGTCGTCCCGCCCGCCGAAGAGGACGACTCGGCCGAATGGAAGGTCTTCCTCGGGGTGCTGCGTGAGCGCTTCGAGACCGAGAAGGACAAGTGGACCAAGATCGCCGAGTCGGTCCAGGGTGTCACCGAGGAGACCACCACCGGCGTGCTGCGGCTGTACCAGTTCGCCGCCGCAGGTGAACTGGCCTTCCCGGCCATCAACGTCAACGACTCGGTCACCAAGAGCAAGTTCGACAACAAGTACGGCACCCGCCACTCGCTGGTCGACGGCATCAACCGCGGCACCGACGCCCTCATCGGCGGCAAGAAGGTGCTGATCTGCGGTTACGGCGATGTCGGCAAGGGCTGCGCGGAGTCGCTGGCCGGTCAGGGCGCCCGCGTCCAGGTCACCGAGATCGACCCGATCAACGCCCTGCAGGCGCTGATGGACGGTTATGACGTGGTGACCGTCGAGCAGGCGATCGGCGATGCCGACATCGTCATCACCTCGACCGGTAACAAGGACATCATCACCCTCGACCACATGAAGGCGATGAAGGATCACTCGATCCTCGGCAACATCGGCCACTTCGACAACGAGATCGACATGGCCGCCCTGGAGCGCTCGGGTGCCACCCGCATCAACATCAAGCCGCAGGTGGACGAGTGGACCTTCGGTGAGTCGGGCAAGTCGATCATCGTGCTGAGCGAGGGCCGCCTGCTCAACCTGGGCAACGCCACCGGGCACCCTTCGTTCGTGATGAGCAACAGCTTCTCCAACCAGGTCATCGCGCAGATCGAGCTGTGGACCAAGAACGACGAGTACGACAACGAGGTCTACCGCCTGGCCAAGCACCTCGACGAGAAGGTCGCCAAGATCCACGTCGAGGCACTCGGCGGCACGCTGACCAAGCTCAGCAAGGATCAGGCCGAGTACATCGGCGTCGACGTCGAGGGTCCGTACAAGCCGGAGCACTACCGGTACTGATCGCTCGACCCAACTGAGTAGCAGTAGACGCCGCGACGGCCGCATGTGCCGTCGCGGCGTCCTGCTGTCCGGGGTGATCCGCGGCCGTCGCGCGCGCCGGTCGGCGTTACACCTTGGCCGTCGGACGAAACGTAACGAATCCGTGTTCAATCGGCGACCTCTTTGTTACTGTCCGGTAGTGATTCGGGCCGGGGCGCTGTTCGTCGTGATGTCTTTCGGATTTGTCATCGGTTGTCTGACAAGCGGATTGGCTCATGCCGACGACTGGTATCCGTATTACAACGAAGACGAATACACCGCCTTCTACACGCCACCGAATCCGTTGCCGGATGTGCCGCCGGGTGCGCTCGTGCGCACCGAACCGTCCCGGCTGGTGCTCGAGCCGTCAGGCCAGCTCGGCCACATCATGGCCAATGGCACCCGCATCATGTACCGCAGCACCGACGGGCGCGGCAACCCGGATGTGGTGACCGGTACCTATTTCGAGCCGTGGGCGCCGTGGCCCGGCCGGGGTCCGCGGCCGCTGATCGTCTACGGCCCCGGCACCCAGGGCCAGGGGGACCAGTGCGCACCGTCGCGCGGGTTCAACCAGGGCATTCACTGGTCGCCGTATCTGGACTTGACCTTCAACTACGAGGAGATGTTCGTGGCGACCATGGTCGCGCGTGGCTTCGCCATCGTGATGACCGATTACGAGGGCCTCGGCACCATCGGGGTCACCCACACCTACGTCAACCGGCTGTCCCAGGGACAGGCGATGCTCGACGCGGCGCGCGCGGCGCAGGCACTGCCCGACACCTCGCTGCCCCCTGACGGTCCCGTGGCGTTCTGGGGTTACTCCCAGGGTGGCGGCGCGGCGGCCTCGGCTGCCGAACTCGCCTCGGCCTACGCCCCCGAACTCGACATCGTGGGCACCTATGCCGGAGCGCCACCGGCCGACCTGGCCGCGCTGATCCCGTTCGCCGATGGCAGCGCGCTGGTGGGGGTGATCGGCTACGCGCTCAACAGCGTGTTCCAGACCTACCCGGAGGTGGCGGGCAAGATTCGCGGACTGCTCACCCCGCGCGGGATGGACTTCGTGGACAAGACCAGAGACCAGTGCGTCCCCGAGACGCTGACCAAGTTCATGTTCCGGCATCTGCAGCCCTACTTCAACGGCCCGATCGACGTCCTGCTGACCGACCCCCAGTTCCGCGGGCTGCTCGACCTGCAGAAGCTGGGCACGCTGAAACCCGATGCGCCCGTGATGATCAACCACAACCGGTTCGATCCGCTGGTGCCGTATGCGCCATCGGTCCAACTCGGCAAGGACTGGTGTGCCAAGGGGGCCGATGTCGAGTTCCGCACCAACGAGCAACCGCCTTTCCTCAACAAGGCCGTCGTCAACCACGCGCTGCCGATGCTCGTCGACGGTGAGCCCGCGATGCAGTGGATTGCCGACCGCTTCAACGGGGTGCCGACCAGACCCAACTGTGGCCAGTTCTAAGGTCGTGCGGACACCGGAATCGGCGACACCGTGGGGGATCAGTGGCTGACGATATCGCCACCAGGGGGACACAGGCGTTGACGCTCTACGGTCAGGGCCGGGTGCAGGAGGCGCTGACGCTGGCGTGGCAGACCGCCGCCGCTTACCCCGATTCGCCGCTGGCCCAATACGCCTATGCCAGCCTGCTGCGGGAGGCCGGTCGGCACGCCGAAGCGTTGGCCGTCGTCGACCAGGCGCTGCGGCTGTCCCCGGCCTCGGCGGATGCCTGGGTGCTGCGTGGTGACCTACAACAGAAGGTGACCGGATTGGCCGCCGCCGAACCGGACTACCTCCAGGCGCTACGGATCGATCCCGGGCATGGGCTGGCCATCCACAATCTGGCGGTCAGCCGGTTGCGGTGGGGCACCAACACCGCCGCGTTGCGTGGTCTGCTGCAGGCCATGCGGTGTGATCCCGGACTGGCGCAGACGGCGCTGGGCAACATCGCGCTGGCCATCACCCGCGTGCTGCGGATGGCGACGGCGTCCACGGTCCTGCTGGCCGCGGCGATGGTCGCCATCTTCACGCTGCACGACCAAGGTCAATCGACGGTTCTGGCAAGGGTTTTCACCGCAATCCTGGCCGCGGCGCCGATTGCGGCGGTGTGCTGGACACTTCGGATGGTCCCGTCGGCGGTCTTGCGGGCGGCGGCGGCCCGCCACGTCATCGTGGCGTTGCGGTTGATCTTCCTCACCCTGGCGGGCGCCTGCGGGCTGGTGGTCGCGGTGCTCGGCGCGACCTGGCTCACCACCGTCGTGCCCGCATTGCTGTTGTTCGCGATGGTGGGGCTGACGATCCTCGGATGGGTGTTCGGCGGGTAGCGCGTCGGCTACGCTCGCCGCGTGCTCATCGTGATCGAGGGCCTCGACGGGGCAGGCAAGCGGACGTTGACCGAGGGTCTGCGCGCGGCGTTCGAGGCCGAAGGCAAGTCCGTGACCACCCTGGCGTTCCCGCGCTACGGCGTGTCGATCCATGCCGATCTGGCCGCCGAGGCACTGCACGGCGGACATGGTGATCTCGCCGAATCGGTTTATGCGATGGCGATGTTGTTCGCGCTGGACCGCTCGGGGGCGGCCGCCGACATCCAGGGACTGCTCGCCGAACGCGATGTGCTGATCCTTGACCGCTATGTCGCCTCCAACGCCGCCTACAGTGCCGCCCGGCTCCATCAGGGTGGCGACGGTGACGTGGTCGAGTGGGTCGGCGACCTGGAATACGGGCGCTTCGCCCTGCCCGCCCCGGATTATCAAGTGCTGCTCGATGTTCCGGTAGAGCTGGCCGCCGAGCGTGCCGTCAGCCGGGCGGCGAAGGAGACCGACCGTGCGCGTGACGCCTACGAGCGCGACGGCGGTCTGCAACGGCGCACCGGCGCGGTGTACGCCCAGTTGGCCGCCGCGGACTGGGGCGGGCGGTGGGTGGTCGTGGGACCCGACGTCGACGCGGCGGCACTGGCGGCGGGCATGTCGACGGCCTGAGGTTCACCGCGCAGCACCCCGCGTGGCACCCCGGTTTTGTCGCCTTGTGGTGACACCATGGTCACCATGAGGCAACGGAT
Organism: Mycobacterium sp. VKM Ac-1816D; assembly: GCF_000416385.1. Classification (NCBI taxonomy): domain Bacteria; kingdom Bacillati; phylum Actinomycetota; class Actinomycetes; order Mycobacteriales; family Mycobacteriaceae; genus Mycobacterium; species Mycobacterium sp. VKM Ac-1816D. Next base: position 133,945 of record NZ_AOHQ01000146.1, on the reverse strand, counting down.
CCTGGTCGTCGACGACGACCCGTCACTGGCCGAGATGCTCACCATCGTCCTGCGCAACGAGGGTTTCGACACGGCCGTCATCGGCGACGGCAGCCAGGCGCTCACCGCTGTGCGCGAGCTGCGTCCCGATCTGGTTCTGCTGGATCTGATGCTGCCCGGCATGAACGGTATCGACGTCTGCCGGGTGCTGCGCTCGGACTCGGGCGTGCCGATCGTGATGCTGACGGCCAAGACCGACACCGTGGACGTGGTGCTGGGTCTGGAGTCCGGCGCCGATGACTACGTCATGAAGCCGTTCAAGCCCAAGGAGCTGGTGGCCCGCGTGCGGGCGCGCCTGCGCCGCAACGACGATGAGCCCGCCGAGATGCTGTCGATCGCCGATATCGACATCGACGTGCCGGCCCACAAGGTCACCCGCAACGGTGAGCAGATCTCGCTGACGCCGCTGGAGTTCGACCTGTTGGTGGCGCTGGCCCGCAAACCGCGCCAGGTGTTCACCCGTGATGTGCTGCTCGAACAGGTCTGGGGCTACCGGCATCCCGCCGACACCAGACTCGTCAACGTGCATGTGCAGCGGCTGCGGGCCAAGGTCGAGACCGACCCGGAAAATCCGCAGGTGGTGCTGACCGTTCGAGGGGTGGGATACAAGGCCGGCCCGCCGTGATCATTGACGGCACCGCCGTCGTGATCATTGACGGCACCGCCGTCGTGATCATTGACGGCACCGCCGCCGTGATGACCGAACGGCAGTATTCGTGATCTTCGGCTCCAGGCGTCGGGTCCGCAGCCGATTTCGGGGGCCGTCCCCGGTGTGGCGCGGGCTGGGTGCGCTCGGCCGGGCCGTCAGTTTCGCCTGGCGCCGGTCCCTGCAGCTGCGGGTGGTCTCGTTGACGCTGGGGTTGTCCCTGGCCGTCATCATGGTCCTGGGCTTCGTGCTCACCAGCCAGATCACCGACCGCATCCTGGAAGTCAAGGTGCGGGCGGCGACCGAGGAGATCGAGCGCGCCCGCGACACCGTGAGCGGCATCGTCAGCGGTGAGGAAACCCGGTCGCTGGACAGCAGCCTGCAGCTGGCCCGAAACACCCTGATCGATCGCAAGGCCGATGCGGGACCCGGGCTCGCCGGCGCCTACGACGCGGTACTCGTCGTCCCCGGTGACGGCCCGCGCGCGGCCACCGCGGCCGGACCCGTTCAGCAGATTCCCACCGCACTGCGGGATTTCGTCCAGGCGGGCCAGGTCAGCTATCAGTACGCGGGTGTGCACACCGACGGGTTCTCCGGGCCCGCTCTCATCGTCGGCAGTCCCGGCGCCTCGGCTCGCTCGACGGTCACCAACCTCGAGCTCTATCTGATCTTCCCGCTGAGCAACGAGGAATCGACCATCGCCCTGGTGCGCGGCACCATGGCCACCGGCGGCATCGTGCTGCTCGGATTACTGGCCGCCATCGCGCTGTTGGTCGCCCGGCAGATCGTGTTGCCGGTGCGGTCGGCCTCACGCATCGCCGAGCGGTTCGCCGAAGGTCATCTGACCGAGCGGATGCCGGTGCGCGGTGAGGACGACATGGCCCGGCTGGCGGTCTCCTTCAACGATATGGCCGAAAGCCTGTCACGCCAGATCACCCAGCTCGAAGAGTTCGGTAATCTGCAGCGCCGCTTCACCTCCGACGTCAGCCATGAGTTGCGCACCCCGCTCACGACGGTCCGGATGGCCGCCGACCTGATCCACGATCACAGCGATGAGCTGGACCCCGCGTTGCGGCGGTCCACCGAGCTGATGGTCAACGAATTGGACCGGTTCGAGACGCTGCTGGCCGACCTGCTGGAGATCTCCCGCCACGATGCCGGGGTGGCCGAACTGGCGGTCGAGGCAGTCGATCTGCGCTCCACCGTGCAGAGCGCATTGGACAACGTCGGGCACCTGGCGGCCGACGCCGCCGTGCAGCTGGACGTCGACATGCCCGCCGACGGGGTCATCGCCGAGGTCGATCCCCGCCGGGTCGAGCGCATCCTGCGAAACCTCATCGCCAATGCCATCGACCACGCCGAGCGCAAGCCCGTGGAGATCCGGATGGCCGCCGACGAGGACACCGTCGCCGTCACCGTCCGCGATCACGGGGTCGGGCTGCGCCCCGGCGAAGAGAAGCTGGTGTTCAGTCGCTTCTGGCGTTCGGACCCGTCGCGGGTACGCCGCTCCGGGGGCACCGGCCTGGGGCTCGCCATCAGCATCGAGGACGCTCGGCTGCACCAGGGCCGACTGGAGGCCTGGGGCGAGCCAGGCAACGGTGCCTGCTTCCGGCTGACACTGCCGCTGGTGCGCGGGCACAAGGTGACCACGAGCCCGCTGCCGCTCAAACCGGTCAACGTCGCGGCACGGACCAAGGACAGCTCCGCCGAGCGGGGCAGGCGCGATCGCGAATCGGAGGGCGTATGAGACGCGTCCTGGCGGTCCTGAGCATGCTGATCACTGCCGCGCTGCTGGCATCGGGTTGCGCCGGGGTGCCGAGTTCGTCTGCGCCGCAGGCCATCGGCACCGTCGACCGTCCGGCGCCGCCACGGTTGCCGACACCGTCGCCCGGTATGGAGCCCGATGTGCTGCTCCGCGAATTCCTCAAGGCCACCGCCGATCCCGCCAATCGGCACCTGGCCGCCCGGCAGTTCCTCACCGAATCCGCCTCGCGCGGTTGGGATGACGCCGGCAGCGCGCTACTGATCGACGGTGTGGTGTTCACCGAGACACGGCGACCGGACCGGGTGTCGGTCACCATGGCGGCCGATATCCTCGGATCGCTTTCCGACGTCGGGGTGTTCGAGACCGCCGAGGGCGCGCTACCCGATCCCGGACCCATCGAGCTGGTGCAGACACCCGGCGGCTGGCGCATCGACAAGCTGCCCAACGGGGTCTTCCTGGACTGGCAGCAGTTCCAGCAGACCTACCGCCGCAATACGCTGTATTTCACCGACCCCACCGGCAACACGGTGGTGCCCGACCCGCGCTACGTCGCGGTGTCGGACTCCGATCAGCTTGCCACCGAACTGATGTCGAAGATGATCACCGGGCCGCGACCCGAGATGGCGCATACGGTGCGCAATCTGCTGGCCGCCCCGCTGCGGTTGCGCGGGCCGGTCACCCGGGCCGACGGCAGCAAGACCGGGGTGGGCCGCGGTTACGGCGGCGCGCGCATCGATCTGGAAAATGTCTCCACCACCGATCCGCACACCCGCCAACTGCTTGCCGCGCAGATCATCTGGACGCTGGCGCGGGCCGGTATCAACGGTCCCTACGTCATCAACGCCGACGGCGCGGCGCTGGACGACCGGTTCGCCCAGGGCTGGGACACCGCCGATGTCGCGGCCAGCGACCCCGGCGCGGCCGATGGTGCGGGCGCCGGTCTGCACGCGCTGGTCGGCGGGTCACTGGTGTACCTCGACGGCCAACGCGCGCCGCGGGTGCCGGGGCCGTTCGGGCAGCTGCGCGACCAGACCGCCGCGGCCCTCTCGCGCAGCGGCCAGCAGGTGGCCTCGGTGGTGGTGCTGCGCCGCGATGCTCCCGACATGGCGTCCTCGCTGTGGATCGGACCGGTCGGTGGAGATGCCGCGCAGGCGCTCGACGGCCGTTCGTTGACCCGACCGACCTGGTCGCTGGACGAGGCCATCTGGGTCGTCGTCGACGGTGTCAACGTCGTACGGGTCCTGCAGGAGGCCGCGTCCGGCCAGCCCGCGCGCATCCCGGTCGATTCCACCGCCGTGGCGACCAAGTTCCCCGGCGCCATCGCCGAACTGCAGCTCTCCCGTGACGGCACCCGCGCGGCCATGGTGATCAACGGGCAGGTGATCCTGGCCGGGGTGGAACAGACCCCGGGTGGGGGATACGCGCTGACGTATCCGCGCCGGCTGGGCTTCGGGCTCGGTGACACCGCGGTATCGCTGTCCTGGCGGACCGGTGACGATATCGTCGTCACCCGCACCGACGACGCGCACCCGGTGTCCTATGTGAATCTCGACGGCGTGAACTCCGACGGGCCCAACGGCAACCTGGCGGTGCCGATGTCGGTGGTCGCGGCCAATCCGTCCACGGTCTACGTGGCCGACCGCAGGGGGATCCTGCAGCTGTCCGGATCGGCGGCCGACAACGATCTGACCTGGTCGGAGGTCGGGCCGCTGATGGTCACCGGCGCGGTGCCCGTACTGCCCGGCTAGACATCCCAGGCTGTCGGACCCAGATTGTCGGACCCAGATTGTCGGACCCCGCGCCGACACTTGTGGGTGTGCTGGATCTGATGCTGCCGCTGGAATGCGGCGGGTGCGGTGCGCCGTCGACGCGCTGGTGCGCGGCGTGTGCCGCCGAACTGCGCGCCCGCGCCGCCCAGCCACTGGTGGTCACGCCCCGCCTCGATCCCGGTGTGCCGGTGCTGGCGTTGGGTCGCTATGCCGGCGCACGCCGCAACGCGATCATCGCGGTCAAGGAACACGGCCGGGCCGACCTGGTGGCACCGCTGGGTCAGACCCTGCGCATCGGCCTGTGCCGCCTGCTGAGCTGGGGGCTCATCGAGACCCCGCTGACCATCGTCACCGCACCCACCCGAGCGTTGTCCGCACGCCGGCGCGGCGGGGACCCGGTGGCACGGGTGGCCGCGGCCGCGGCCACCGACCTCCCCGGCGTCACGGTGACCCGAGCGTTGCGCCTGACGGGCTTCGCCAAGGACTCCGTCGGGCTGTCCAGTTCCGAACGTCAGCGCAACCTCGCAGGTCGGGTCCGAGTGACACGCCCGGTGGTCGGCACGGTGATCCTCGTCGACGATGTCGTCACCACCGGTGCCACAGCGCGCGAATCGGTGCGGGCATTGCGCGGTGCCGGCGTTGCTGTACAGGCAGTTCTGACCTTGGCCGGCGCGTGATTCTCACGGGTCGTCGTTGCCCGCAGATGAAGAACTGAAAACAGGTCTGCGAAATAGGTGGCACAGTCAGGTGAACTCGGACTACGGTCGATGCCAACAACCCGTGAACACCTCACGGCGGCACCCGAAAACGGGCGCCCGTGCGGTATCGGGACTGCCCGACTGTGGTGGGAGGTGGTAACTCGACACCTGACGCCGGCGGGCGCGCGGCATGCTCGATTCTCGTCGGCGTATTTGTGACAATCCGGCACGCGTTCTGCGTGCGACTGCCGACAGAAATGAGTTGTCAAGTATGTCAACGAATTCCGTGCAATCTGAGCACTCGACCATGGTCATGGACGACCGCAACGACACCCCTGACGCGCCGGCGATGAACGCCGAGGTCGTGGTCAAGGGCCGAAATGTCGAGGTACCTGAGCACTTCCGCGTCTACGTCGCGGAGAAGCTGGCTCGGCTCGAACGTTTCGACAAGACCATCTACCTTTTCGATGTCGAGCTCGATCACGAACGCAATCGCCGTCAGCGGAAGAACTGCCAGCACGTCGAGATCACCGCGCGCGGTCGCGGACCGGTGGTGCGCGGCGAGGCGTGTGCCGACAGCTTCTATGCCGCGCTGGAGTCGGCTGCCAACAAACTCGAGGCACGGCTGCGCCGGACGAAGGACCGCCGCAAGATCCACTACGGCGACAAGACGCCGGTATCCCTGCACGAGGCCACCGCGATGCTGCCGGCCGAGGAGGCGCCCGCGGCCGCGGACCCGTTCTCCATCGATCCTGCCGATTTCCACGAGCCCGGCCGCATCGTGCGCACCAAGACCCACGAGTCCACCCCGATGAGCGTCGATGACGCGCTCTACGAGATGGAACTCGTCGGCCATGATTTCTTCCTCTTCCACGACAAGGAGTCGGACCGGCCGACGGTGGTCTACCGCAGGCACGCCTACGACTACGGATTGATCCGACTGGCCTGATCCGACCGGTCTGACCAGCTGTCCGCACGAGCCCCCGGCCGATCCGGCCGGGGGCTCGTTGCATGTTCGGGCAGGCACCGGTCGACACTCGTGCCGACACCGGGGACGCTTTTAAGGGGGCTGCCAGAACGGTCGCCTACGATGGAACGGGCCCATGGGCCGTCCAGATTCGTCAACCCACAGGGGAAATAGCGTGCTCGATAAGTTGCTCCGGCTCGGTGAAGGCCGCATGGTCAAACGCCTCAAGAAGGTGGCCGACTATGTGGACACCCTGTCCGAGGACGTCGAGAAGCTCTCCGACGCCGAACTGCGGGCCAAGACCGACGAGTTCCGCAAACGCATCGACGGTGGTGAAGACGTCGACGACCTGCTGCCCGAGGCGTTCGCGGTGGCCCGCGAGGCGGCCTGGCGGGTGCTCGGTCAGAAACCGTTCATCGTCCAGCTGATGGGCGGTGCGGCGCTGCACTTCGGCAACGTCGCCGAGATGAAGACCGGTGAGGGCAAGACCCTGACCGGCGTGATGCCCGCCTACCTCAACGCCCTGACCGGCAAGGGCACCCACATCGTCACGGTCAACGATTACCTGGCCAAACGCGATAGCGAACAGATGGGCCGTATCCACCGCTTCCTGGGCCTGGAGGTCGGCGTCATCCTGTCCGGGCTGACCCCGGACCAGCGCCGGGCCGCCTACGCAGCCGACATCACCTACGGCACCAACAACGAGTTCGGCTTCGACTACCTGCGCGACAACATGGCCCACTCCGTGCAGGAGATGGTGCAGCGCGGCCATCACTTCGCCATCGTCGACGAGGTCGACTCCATCCTGATCGACGAGGCCCGCACCCCGCTGATCATCTCGGGTCCGGCCGACGGCGCCTCCAACTGGTACTCCGAGTTCGCCCGGCTGGCCCCGCTGATGGAGAAGGACGTCCACTACGAGGTCGACCTGCGCAAGCGCACCATCGGTGTGCACGAGATCGGTGTCGAGTTCGTCGAGGACCAGTTGGGTATCGAGAACCTCTACGAGGCGGCCAACTCACCGCTGGTCAGCTATCTGAACAACGCGTTGAAGGCCAAGGAGCTCTTCCTGCGCGACAAGGACTACATCGTCCGCGACGGCGAGGTCATCATCGTCGACGAGTTCACCGGCCGCGTGCTGGTGGGCCGGCGCTACAACGAGGGCATGCACCAGGCCATCGAGGCCAAGGAACGCGTCGAGATCAAGGCCGAGAACCAGACCCTGGCCACCATCACGCTGCAGAACTACTTCCGCCTCTACAAGAAGCTCTCCGGTATGACCGGTACCGCCCAGACCGAGGCCTCCGAGCTGCACGAGATCTACAAGCTGGGCGTCGTCTCCATCCCGACCAACCGGCCGATGATCCGCGAGGACCAATCCGACCTGATCTACAAGACCGAAGAGGCCAAGTACATCGCCGTCGTCGACGATGTGGTGGAGCGCTACGAGAAGGGCCAGCCGGTCCTGATCGGCACCACCTCCGTGGAGCGCTCGGAGTACCTGTCGCGGCAGTTCACCAAGCGCAAGGTGCCGCACAACGTCCTCAATGCCAAGTACCACGAGCAAGAGGCGAACATCATCGCCGAGGCCGGCCGCCGTGGCGCCATCACCGTGGCCACCAACATGGCAGGCCGCGGTACCGACATCGTGCTCGGCGGCAACGTCGAGTTCCTCGCCGACAAACGGCTCAAGGATCAGGGCCTGGACCCGGTGGAGACACCCGAGGAGTACGAGGCCGCCTGGGAGTCCACCGTCAACGCCATCAAGGCGGAGGCCAAGGGCGAGGCCGACGAGGTGCGCGCCGCCGGTGGCCTCTACGTGCTGGGCACCGAGCGCCACGAGTCGCGCCGCATCGACAACCAGCTGCGCGGTCGTTCCGGTCGTCAGGGTGATCCGGGCGAGTCGCGGTTCTACCTGTCGCTGGGTGATGAGTTGATGCGCCGCTTCAACGGTGCGACGCTGGAGACCCTGCTCACCAGGCTGAACCTGCCCGAGGACGTGCCGATCGAGGCCAAGATGGTCACCCGCGCGATCAAGAGCGCGCAGACCCAGGTGGAGCAGCAGAACTTCGAGGTCCGCAAGAACGTCCTCAAGTACGACGAGGTGATGAACCGGCAGCGCACGGTCATCTACGACGAGCGCCGGATGATCCTGGAGGGCGAGAACCTGCAACAGCAGGCGCACGACATGATGGTCGACGTCATCACGGCCTATGTCGACGGTGCGACGGCCGAGGGCTACTCCGAGGACTGGGATCTGGAGAAGCTGTGGGAGGCGCTCAAGACGCTGTACCCGGTGAGCATCGACCACCACGACCTGATCGATTCCGATGCCATCGGCGAGCCCGGCGAGCTGACCCGCGAGGAACTGCTGGACGCGCTGATCAAGGATGCCGAGCGGGCCTACGCCGAGCGGGAGGCGCAGATCGACGCCATCGGCGGCGAGGGTGCGATGCGGCAGCTGGAGCGCAACGTGCTGCTCAACGTGATCGACCGCAAGTGGCGTGAACATCTCTACGAGATGGACTACCTCAAGGAGGGCATCGGGCTGCGCGCGATGGCCCAGCGCGACCCGCTGGTCGAGTACCAGCGCGAGGGATACGACATGTTCGTCGCCATGCTCGAGGGTCTCAAGGAGGAGTCGGTCGGCTTCCTGTTCAACGTGGCGGTCGAGGCAGCGCCGCAGACCGCACCGGTGGTACAGCCGATGTCCACCGGGCTGGCCGAGTTCGCCGCCGCGGCCGCGCAGCAGGGGGCGGGCCAGCAGGGGCAGGTCGCCACCAAGGAACGCCCGGCGGGCGTGCAGGCCAAGGGAATCAACGACGGCTCCGCGCCGCCGCTGACCTACACCGGCCCCGCCGAGGACGGCTCGGCCGAGGTCAAGCGGTCCGGCGGCGGTACGAACAGGCCGGCAGGCGGCGGAACCCGCAAGGAGCGTCGCGAGGCGGCGCGCCGCGGCAAGAAGCGCTAGGCATTCACCCGACCTGCAACGCGACCAGCTGCCAGCGGCCTGCGACGATCTCGACCCGTGCCGCGATGGCACGCACCCGGCGCCCCCGGGTGTAGGTCGCGAACACCTCGGCCGCCGTCACCGCCGTGTCGGTCTCGATGACGATGCTGCGCAGCCGGATTCGTCGCAGTATCGCGGTCGGGCCGGTCTGTGGCGACCGTGCCAGTGAGCCCACGGTATCGATCAACGTCGGGGTCAGCAGGCCGCGCAACTGGCTGGTCGGCCTGCGTCGATCGAGCACCTCCAGCACCCGGCGCAGCGCCGCGTCGGTGAAGACCGCGGCCGCGGTCGGCGCGGGTCTCTCCCCGGTGATCGCGGGCGGACTGAGTTGGCGCGGCGTCCGACGCCGTGGCGTGCCGATCGTGGGCGGACGATGGTGCGGCCCGCCGTGCGGCGGCGGCTCACAGTCGATGATCGGCGTGGTGACCACCGGGTGTGGGCGGTGCTGCGGGATGGATGTCACACGTACTCCAGCGGGCAGGGTCGGATACGGCAATTGCTGGAGGGGACAGGCATATTGATGATCCCACGCGGTGCGCGCCCCACCGCGCGGCAAATCGGCCGCCCGTCGGCGAACCCGCGGCCGAATACCCGCGATGCGCAGATGCGCGCCGTGCCGCTACGGTGGCGGTGACATCAAGCAAGGGGGGTCCGCGTCGCGATGGTGACCAGGTTGTCGGCATCGGACGCGGCGTTCTTCGGCCTGGAGAACAGTTCCACGCCGATGTATGTCGGATCGTTGTCGATCGTGCGCAAGCCACGCGGTGGGCTCGGCTATGAGACGCTGCTGGCCACCGTGGAGCAGCGGCTACCCCAGATCCCGCGGTACCGGCAGAAGGTGCGGGCGGTGCCGTTCGGACTCGCCAGGCCGGTCTGGATCGATGATGACGATTTCGACATCACCTACCACATCCGGCGCTCGGCACTACCTTCGCCGGGCAGCGATGCCCAGCTCCACGACCTGATCGCCCGGATCGGTTCCCGGCCACTGGACGCCTCACGTCCGCTCTGGGAGATGTATCTGATCGAGGGGTTGGCCCGCAACCGGATCGCGATCTACACCAAATCGCACCAGGCGCTGGTCAACGGCATGTCGGCGTTGGAGATCGGCCACGTCATCGCCGACCGCACGCCGAAAGCGCCCGAATTCGGTGAGGACATCTGGATACCGGCCCGGGAGCCCAGCGGTGGGCAGCTGCTCGTCGGCGCGATGGGGGAGTGGATCACCCGGCCGACGGCCCAGGCCGCGGCGCTGCGGTCCTCGGTCCAGGAGACGATCACCAACGTCGGGGCCCTTGTCGATGTCGGCCGCCGGGTGGCCGAGGTGGCCCGCACCGTCGCGCGCGGCACGGCGCCGAGTAGCCCGCTGAACACCACGGTCTCGCGCAACCGGCGACTGGCGGTCGCCGCGCACGCGTTGGAGGATTACCGCGATCTGCGCGCCCGGTACGACTGCGATGTCAACGACGTGGTGCTCGCGGTGGTCACCGGGGCGTTGCGCAATTGGTTGCTCTCGCGCGGTGAGCCGGTGAATGCCACCTCGACAGTGCGTGCCATGGCGCCCAACTCGGTGTATCCCGACGGGGAGATCGACTCGGACGGGCCCGGTCAGGCGATCAGCGAGGTGTCGCCGTTCCTGGTCGATCTGCCGGTCGGCGAGGGCAACGCGGTGGTGCGGCTCTCGCAGATCGCGCACGCCACCGAATCGCATTCCAGCGCCGCCAGTCTGGTGGACGCCCGCACCATCGTGACGCTGTCTGGCTTCGCCCCGCCGACACTGCACGCGATGGGCATCCGGGTCGCCACCAGCTTCTCGGCCCGGCAGTTCAATTTGCTGATCACCAATGTGCCCGGCGCGCAGCGGCAGATGTACATCGCGGGCGCGAAACTGCTCGAGACCTATGCTGTCGCGCCGCTGCTGGCCAACCAAGTTCTCGCCATCGCTGTGACCTCGTACAACGGCATGCTCTACTTCGGAATCAACGCCGATCGGGACGCCATGAGCGATGTCGATGTGCTGCCGCTGCTGCTGCGCGAATCCCTCGACGAGCTCCTTGAGGCCGGTCGTTAGCGGAGTTGACGAAGTTGCCCCGCTCGGTATCTGATGGATCAACCATGCCTGATACCGATAGCCACGATACGAAACTTGCCAAGTCCGATGTGATTCCCCACCCGGTCCTCGACGTCCCGATCGACGAGGACGCCCTGACCAACAAGCGCAGCCTCGATTGGATCGTTTTCGGCGTCACCGCCATCATCGCGGTCGCTTTCCTGGCGTGGGGCTTCGTCGATACCGCTGGTTTGTCGGAGGCTTCCGGTGGTGCGCTGGGATGGGTTCTGCACAATGCCGGGTGGCTGTTCACCCTGACCGCCTCGGGTTTCGTCATCTTCGTGCTCTGGATCGCGGTGGGCCGTTTCGGCAACATCCCGTTGGGCCGTGACGACGAGGAGCCCGAGTTCCGCACGGTGTCCTGGGTGGCGATGATGTTCAGCGCCGGCATGGGTATCGGATTGATGTTCTTCGGCGTCGCCGAACCGCTGTCCCACCTGGTGGACCCGCCGCCGGGGACCGGTCCCGAGGGCAATGCGGAGGCCGTGCAACATGCGATGGCCACCACGCTGTTCCACTGGACCCTGCATCCCTGGGCCATCTACGCCGTCGTCGGTCTGGCGATCGCCTATGGGGTCTACCGCAAGGGCCGCTTCCAGCTGATCAGCGCGGCCTTCGAGCCGTTGATCGGAGACCGGGCCAACGGGGGACTGGGCAAGGTCATCGACATGCTCGCGATCTTCGCGACGTTGTTCGGGTCGGCCGCCTCGCTCGGTCTCGGCGCGCTGCAGATTCGCAGCGGTCTGCAGATCGTGGCGGGTATCGGGGAGACCGGTAACGCCATCTTGATCGGCATCATCGCGATCCTGACCTGTGCCTTCGTGCTCTCGGCGGTGTCCGGTGTGGCTCGCGGCATCCAGTGGTTGTCCAACATCAACATGGTGCTGGCGCTGGCGCTCGCCCTGTTCGTGTTCATCGTCGGGCCGACGATCTTCATCCTGAACCTGATCCCCACCTCCATCGGCAGCTATTTCCAGGATCTGGCGATGATGGCCGCCCGCACCGGAGCCGAGGGCGCCGAGACCGACGCCTGGCTCGGCTCGTGGACGATCTTCTACTGGGCGTGGTGGATCTCCTGGACCCCGTTCGTCGGGATGTTCATCGCGCGGATCTCGCGGGGCCGCACCATCCGGCAGTTCGTCACCGGTGTCCTGCTCGTCCCCAGCATGGTGTCGCTGGTGTGGTTCTGCATCTTCGGTGGCGCCGCGATCGACTCCCAGCGCGCAGGTAACGACCTCGCCGGTGAGGGCAGCCAGGAGGCGCAGCTGTTCGGGCTGCTCAGCGATTACCCATTTGCCGGGATCGCCGGTGTGGTGGTCATGGTGCTGGTGGCGATCTTCTTCGTCTCCGGTGCCGATGCGGCGTCCATCGTGATGGGATCACTGTCCGAACGCGGCACCATCGAGCCGAGCCGTAAGACCGTGATCTTCTGGGGCGTCGCGACCGGTGCAGTGGCCGCGGTGATGCTGCTGGCCGGCGGCTCGGACGCGCTCAACGGGCTGCAGTCGATCACTATCATCGCGGCCTTGCCGTTCGTGGTCGTGATGATCGGGCTTGCCGTCGCACTGGTGAAGGATCTGCGCCAAGATCCGCTGATGGTGCGCCGCCAGTACGCGGTCGAAGCGGTGCACTCGGCGGTGATCGCGGGCGTGACCCAGCACGGCGACGATTTCGTCCTCGCCGTCCAGAAGGATCCCGATGCCGGGGAGGAACCGGCCGAGTCGGACCAGCAGGCCGAGACGGCGGCGGCGTCGGAGGATGGCTCAGAGCGCTAGTCTCGGCAGGTGCGTGTCTACATTCCGGCGACCCTGTCGATGCTGACGCAGCTGGTCGCCGACCGGCTGATCCATGCCCGCAGCGGCACCGCGTTCGCGGTCACACCGGCGCTGCGCGAGGCCTATTCCGAGGGTGACGACGACGAGCTGGCCGAAGTGGCCCTGGCCGACGCCGCCCTGGCCTCGATGCGGTTGCTGGCCGGTGAACAGGGCGAGGGCGCCGGACCGCCGCGGCGGGCGGTGCTGGTCGCCGATGTCGAGGGTGCGACGGTCCGGCCCGATCTCGACGATGCCGTGGTCCGGTTGGCCGGTCCGGTCGCGATCGACCACATCATCGCAGCGTATGTGGACAATGCCGCGGCCGAGCCGGCGGTGCTCAAGGCCATCGAGGTGATCGACGAGGCCGATCTCGGTGACGAGGATGCGGAGCTGGCGGTCGGGGATGCCCAGGATCACGACCTCGCCTGGTACGCGCCGCAGGAGTTGCCGTTCCTGCTCGAACTGCTGTGACGCAGATCGCTCTCCAGCGACGGTTTCCGGTCTGCAAAGTTCTGTACGGGCGCGTAACTTACGGTACCGTAGGTTAGCCGCACGTGAGGAGCAACAGGCAGTGGCCAAGAATGAAATCAAGGTCTCGGCCAAAGTGGCCGATACCGTCCGCCCGACGATCGCCGGCGCGGACCGTCATCGCGGCTGGCATGCCCTGCGGACCATCGCCGGCCGCATCACCACCCCGTTGCTGCCCGACGACTATCTGAAGCTGGCCAACCCGCTGTGGTCGGCCCGCGAGCTTCGCGGCCGCGTCGTCGAGGTCCGTCGCGAGACCGTGGATTCGGCCACGCTGGTGATCAAGCCGGGGTGGGGGTTCTCCTTCGACTATGCGCCGGGGCAGTACATCGGCATCGGTCTGCTGGTCGACGGTCGGTGGCGCTGGCGGTCCTACTCGCTGACCTCGGCGCCGGTGCGCGGCGACCGGCAGGCGGGTCTGGGCTCGCGCGGTCCGCGCACCATCACCATCACGGTCAAGGCGATGCCCGAGGGCTTCCTGTCGACCCACCTGGTCGGCGGTGTCGCACCGGGCACCATCGTGCGGCTGGCCGCCCCGCAGGGCAATTTCGTCATGCCGGATCCGGCCCCGGCCAAGGTGTTGTTCCTGACGGCGGGCTCGGGTATCACCCCGGTCATGTCGATGCTGCGCACGCTGGTCCGCCACGACCAGATCACCGATATCGTGCACGTGCACTCGGCACCCACCGAGGCCGATGTCATGTTCGCCGGTGAGCTCAAGGAGCTGCACGATGCCCATCCGGGCTACCGGATGCAGGTGCGCACCACTCGGACGCAGGGTCGGCTCGATCTGACCCGCCTCGACGAGGTAGTACCGGATTGGCGGGACCGGCAGGCCTGGGCATGCGGTCCGGAGGCGATGCTCGACGATGCCGAGCGCGTGTGGACCGAGGCCGGGATCGCCGATGATCTGCACCTGGAGCGGTTCGCCGTCTCGCGGGCGGCGCCGCACGGCACCGGCGGAACGGTCACCTTCGAGCGCAGTGGCAAGACGGTGACCGCCGATGCCGCCACCTCGTTGATGGAAGCCGGCGAAGGCGCGGGCATCCAGATGCCGTTCGGCTGTCGGATGGGCATCTGCCAGTCCTGTGTTGTCGGCCTGGTCGACGGGCATGTCCGCGATCTGCGCACCGGTGTGGAGCATGAGCCGGGCTCGCGGGTGCAGACCTGCGTCTCCGCGGCATCCGGCAACTGCACATTGGACGCATAGCTTTTACTGACTAGTAACCTACGGTGCCGTAGGTTACGCTACCGTAGTAACCGGAAGGAGGGCCGAACGACCATGGCAGTAACCGACGTACCGGAATTCGCGCATCTCACCGAGGCGGATATCGAAGCGCTGGGTGCAGAACTGGACGCGATCCGCCAAGACATCGAAGACTCGCGTGGCGCCGACGACGCCCGCTATATCCGCCGGACCATCGCCTTCCAGCGGGGCCTGGATCTCGCAGGCCGGCTGCTGCTGGCAGCCAGCTCCAAGCGATCCTTCTGGTGGGCAGGGGCATCGACCCTCGGCGTGGCCAAGATCATCGAGAACATGGAGATCGGCCACAACGTCATGCACGGCCAGTGGGACTGGATGAACGATCCCGAGATCCACTCCTCCTCGTGGGAGTGGGACATGGGCGGGGTGTCCAAGCACTGGCGGTTCACTCACAACTTCATGCATCACAAGTACACCAACATCCTCGGCATGGACGACGATGTGGGCTACGGCCTCATCCGCGTCACCAGGGATGCCAAGTGGCAACCGATGAACGTCTTCAACCTGCTCTTCAACACGGCCCTGATGTCGCTGTTCGAGTGGGGAGTCGGCTTGCAGCACTTGGAGATCGGCAAGATCTTCAAGGGCCGCGACGACCGTGCCGCGACCGTGGTTCGGATGAAGGAATTCGGGGTCAAGGCCGGTCATCAGATCGCCAAGGACTACGTGATGTGGCCCGCGCTGACCTCGCTGTCTCCCGGTGCGACCTTCAAGTCGACGATGCGGGCCAACTTCTTGGCCAACATCATCCGCAACGTATGGGCCAACGCGGTGATCTTCTGCGGGCATTTCCCCGACGGCGCCGAGAAGTTCACCAAGACCGACATGGTCGGCGAGACCCGCGGCCAGTGGTACCTGCGCCAGATGCTGGGCAGCGCGAACTTCGACAACGGCCCGGTGCTGCGCTTCATGAGCGGCAACCTGTGCCACCAGATCGAACATCACCTGTTCCCCGATCTGCCGAGCAACCGCTACTACGACATCTCGATCAAGGTGCGGGCGTTGTGCGAGAAGTACGATCTGCCCTACACCACCGGACCGTTCCTGGTGCAGTACGGCAAGGCTTGGCGCACCATCGCCAAGCTGTCGCTGCCGGACAAGTACCTCAAGGACACCCGGGACAACGCGCCGGAGACCCGTAGCGAGCGGATGTTCGAGGAACTCGACGGTTTCGGCGGTATCGATCCGGCCACCGGCAAGCGTCGTGGTCTGAAGTCCGCGATCGCCGCGGTTCGCGGCGGTGGATGGCGTCGCAAGCACAAAGCCGCCGCCTGAGCTCACCCACAACCGCGAGCGTGCGTGTCTGCACCAAGACACGCCGCTCGCGGTTCTGCGTTCACGCACGCTCGTGGTGTTCAGTACCCCGCTTCGCCAAGGGTGACCAGCAGTCGACGCGCCGCGGCCACCCGCGCCGCCGCCGGACCGGTCAGCGCGTCCAACGCGCACTCGGGGTCGGCGGGAGGCCCGAGGTGTCCGCAGCCGCGGGGGCAATCATCCACGGCCGCAGCGAGATCCGAGAAGGACGCAACGACGTCATCGGGTTTGATGTGGGCAAGGCCGAACGACCGGATACCCGGTGTGTCGATCACCCATCCCGATTCCCGCAGCGGCAGGGCAACCGACTGGGTGGACGTGTGCCGCCCCTTGCCGACGCCGGTCACCGACCCCGTGGCCCGGTCCGCATCGGGCACAAGACGATTCACCAGCGTGGACTTGCCGACCCCGGAATGCCCGAGCAGCACCGTCACCTTGCCCGCCAACAGCGGTGCCACCACATCCAGCGGATCGTCCCGGCCCGCCGTCACCACCTGCAGATCCAGATCGGCGAACTGGGCTGCGAACTCCACGGGAGAGGCCAGATCGGACTTGGTCAGACACAGGATCGGGATCAGTCCGCCGGTGAATGCCGCGATCAGGGCGCGGTCGACGAACCCGGTGCGCGGCGGCGGGTCGGCCAGCGCCACCACGATCAGCAGTTGATCGGCATTGGCCACCACCACCCGCTCGGTCGGGTCGGTGTCATCGGCCGTGCGCCGCAACACCGTTCGCCGCTCAGCGCGACGGATGATGCGGGCCAGCGTGTCCGGTCGACCGGACACGTCACCGACGATGCCGACCTCGTCACCGACGACGATCGGCGTCCGGCCGAGTTCACGGGCCCGCATCGCGGTGACGTTACGGTGCGGGTCGCCACCGAGCGCGCAACCCCATCGCCCACGGTCGACGGTGACGACCATGGCGTCCTCGGCGTCGGCGTGTTCGGGACGGGTCTTGGTGCGCGGACGCGAACCCTTGCCCGGGCGGACCCGGACATCGGACTCGTCGTACTCGCGCGACTTCACATCGGGCCCAACATCGCCGCCCACATCCCCGGGAAGTCGGGCAGGGTCTTGGCCGTGGTGGCGATGTCCTCGACCTCGACGCCCGGCACCCGCAACCCGATGATCGCCCCGGCCGTGGCCATCCGGTGATCGGCGTAGGACCGCCACACCCCGCCGTGCATCGGCACCGCGGTGATCCGCAGGCCGTCGTCGGTCTCGATGCAGTCACCGCCCAGGTTGGTGATCTCGGTGCGCAACGCCGCCAGTCGGTCGGTCTCGTGCCCGCGCAGATGGGCGATCCCGCGCAGCGTGGACACCGATCCCGGGGCGGCCAGGGTTGCCAGTGCGGCCACCGCAGGGGCCAGCTCGCCGATATCGTGCAAGTCGATGTCGATACCGCCGAACTGCGCGGCGCCGCGCGCTTCAAGGTACGAATCATGATGTACTGCGGTCACATTCACCCGCGCCAGCAGATCGAGGATATCGCCGGCCGGCTGGATGCTCGCCGCGGGCCAGCGGGTGATGCGCACGGTGCCCGCGGTGACGGCGGCCGCGGCCAGGAACGGCACGGAGTTGGACAGATCGGGCTCGATCACCCAGTCCATGGCGGCCACCGTGCCCGGTTCGACACGCCATCGGTTGGCGATGCTGTCGTCGACGCTCACCCCGGCGCTGCGCAGCATCGACACCGTCATCGAGATGTGCGGGGCCGAGGGCACCGAGTCGCCGGTGTGCACCACGGTCAGCCCGTCGGTGAAACCGGCACCGGACAACAGCAGACCAGAGACGAACTGGGAGGAGGCCGATGCGTCGATGCGGACCTCGCCACCGGACACCGCGCCGTGGCCGCGCACCCGGAACGGCAATCCATCGCCCTCGATGTCGACGCCGAGGCCGCGCAGCGCATCCAACAGCGGCGCGATCGGGCGGGCCCTGGCCTGTTCGTCACCGTCGAAGACGACCGTCTCGCCGCCCTGCGCCGCGACCGCGGGCAGGAAGCGTAGGACCGTGCCTGCCAGCCCACAGTCGATGCGGGTGTCCGCGGCGGGGGCGACGGCGCCCTCGACGGTCAGGTCGGTGCCCGCGCCGCTGACCCGCACGCCCAGGGCGCGCAGGGCGTCGATCATCAGGTCGGTATCGCGGCTGCGCAGCGCACCGGCGATGGTCGATGCTCCTGCCAGCGCGGCCAGCACCAACGCGCGGTTGGTCAGCGATTTGGACCCGGGCACCTCGACGGTGGCGTTCACGGGGGTGGTGGTCGTCGGTGCCGGCCAGTTGCTCACGGCCTCTATCCTGCCTGGTATGTGTGGGCGATTTGCGGTGACCACCGACCCGGCGTTGCTGGCCGAGAAAATCAAGGCCTTGGACGAAACCACCGTGACGGCCGAAGGCCAGGGCGGGCCCAACTTCAACGTGGCTCCGACCACCACCATCAGCTCCGTGGTCAAGCGCCACGGCCATACTTCCCCGTCGCTTCGCTCGCCCCAGGACGAACCCCAGGACGAACCCGAGGACGAGTCCAGCAGGCGGATCCGCTCGATGCGCTGGGGACTGATCCCGCCATGGTCGAAGACCGGCGAGGATGGCGGTCCCGACCTGAAGAAGGGACCGCTGCTGATCAACGCCCGTGCCGAGACGGTCACCACCTCGCCGGCGTTCCGCGGCTCGGCCAAGAACAAGCGCTGTCTGATCCCGATGGACGGCTGGTACGAGTGGAAGCCCGGAATCGTCGAGGGCGCCAAGAAGCCCGCCAAGACGCCGTACTACATGTACGCCGCCGACGGTGAGCCGCTCTTCATGGCCGGGCTGTGGTCCACCTGGCGGCCGAAGGACGCGGCGCGGGACATGCCACCGCTGCTCAGCTGCACCATCATCACGACCGACTCGGCCGCGCAGCTTGCCGATATCCACGACCGGATGCCGCTGACCATCAGTGCCGCCGACTGGGACCGCTGGCTGGACCCGGACGCACCGATCGACGAGGGACTGCTGCGCGGGCACGGTGATCTCGACCGCATCGAGATCCGCGAGGTGTCGCGACTGGTGAACAGCGTGCGCAACAACGGTCCGGAGCTCATCGAGCCCGCCACGCACGACGAGGGCCTGTTTTGACACTCACACCGCAGCTCCTCGACGGTCTGGGTGCCGACCTGCGCTCGGCAGGGTTCACCGTCGACGGTGGTGCCGCCCTACTGGGGCCCGAGGCCAATGATGCGCTGGGCCGCGGCATCTGGTGGCCGGCGCTGCGCGCCACCGGCGCCGACCGGTTGTCGGTGTTGGTCCGGTTGTTCCTGCTCGGTGCGGTCGAATCGCGGGATCGATTGCAGCGGGCGTTCCCATCGGTGCCGCTGGAGGCGCTCATCGGGGCCGGGGTACTGGAGCCGGCGGGGCCCGGGGGATGGCGGGCGGCGCTGGACATCCGCCCGCACAGCGACGGCGATCGCGATCACCTGGTGGTCTCGGATCAGGACGCCGCGCTGCGCGCCGGACCGTTGCGCCGCGATCACGTGCTCGGCATCGGCGGGGCGTCGATGTCGTTGGCGCGGGCGATCATCCGTACCCCGGTGCGCCGGGCGTTGGATCTGGGCACCGGGTGCGGTATCCAGGCGCTGCACCTGGACGCGCACTGTGCCGATATCGTCGCCACCGACACCAACGAACGGGCGCTGATGTTGGCGGCGGCCACCGCCCGGCTCAACGGGATGAATTGGGATATGCGCCTGGGCAGCCTGTTCGAGCCGGTGGCCGGTGAGCGGTTCGACCTGATCGTGTCCAATCCGCCGTTCGTCATCGGCTCGGGTGCCACCGACTACATCTATCGGGACTCCGGGTTGGCAGGCGACCAGTTGTGTCGCAACCTGATCGAACAGCTGCCCGATCACCTTGAGCCCGGTGGCACGGCTCAGATCATGGCCAACTGGATCGTCGGTGAACAGGACTGGCGCGAGCGGGTGGCCGGGTGGCTGGCAGGCACCGGATTACACGCCTGGGTGGTGCAGCGGGAGTTGGCCGATCCGGTCAGCTATGTCTCGCTGTGGTTGGCCGACGCCGGCGAGCCGCCGGAGGTGGCCGCGGTCCGCGGCGGCCAGTGGCTGGACTGGTTCGCCGAGGAGGGGGTCCGGGCCATCGGGATGGGGCTGATCACGGTGCGCCGGCCGGCCGCCGGTGAACAGCCCGAACAGATCCTCGAGGAGATCACCGGTGCCGACGAGGCCCCGACCGGTGTCGAGGTGCAGGCTTTCCTCGCTCGTCGCGCCTATCTGCGCGACACGGACGATGACGCCCTGCTCGCCGCCCGACTGTCGACCGCACCGGTACTGCTCGAACAGCATTCGCTGCCGGGGCCGGATGGCTGGCAGCAGATCGGCGCGGCGGTGCGCCGTCCGGGCGGACCGGGTGCGGTGATCGGCGTCGACGATGTCTTCACCGCGCTGCTGGCCGGGTGTCGCGGCGAGGTGCCCCTCGGCACCCTCATCGACCTGCTGGCCGCGCACCACGGGGTGGCGGCCGATGCGCTGGCCGACGCCGCGCTGCCGGAGATCCGGGAGGCGATCGGTCACGGGATCCTGTATCAGGCCGGGTGACGGACGGCGGCGACAACCGCGTAGGAGGCCTCGAAGCCGACCGTCCCGTCGGCAGCCGTGCGGGCATCCAATGCCGCCCGGAACGCCTCGACGAGACGGGCGCCGGTCGGTTGGTCGAGTCGGGACAGGATGTCGACGTGCATGGGGGACTCGTCGGTGATGAACTGCACGGCGTGCGCCGTCGAATCGAAGGTCCACGGATGCGCACCGCGTCCGATGGTGATCCGGTCGAAATCGGTCAGCAGGCGTGCGGTGGCCACCTCGGGGTCACCCCACTGATCGGGGCTGTGGGTGCCCGCGGGGCGTGGGCCGAGGACCTCGACGATCGGGTCGTAGAACGGATTCTCGGCGTCGCGCACCCAGGTCGAGAAGGCGAACACCCCGCCCGGTCGGAGCAGCCGGGCCACCTCGGTCATCATCGCCGCCGGCTCGACGAAGATGGTGCCCATGTTCGACACCGCGATGTCGAAGGACGCGTCGGGCAGTCCGGTGGCGGCGGCATCGGCGGCCACCCAGCGCACCGCGTCGCCGCCCGGTTTACCCGCCGCGATCGCCAGCAGTTCCGGGGTCAGGTCCACACCCGTCACGGTGGCGCCCGCCGCCGCGGCGGAGAGTGCGGCACTGCCGGTGCCGCAGGCCAGGTCGACGATATCGGCATCCGGTAGCGGCCGCAGTCGACCGGCGGTGTCCACGACGCGGGCGGCGATGGCAGAGATCTGTTGTGCGACGGCCTCATACCGTCCTGCTGACCAGAGGGACACGTCGTCACCCTAGCCGTCGGCGGGAGCGCGGGGGCGCCCACGATCCCACGGCCGGCACGGTCAGTCGAGCAGTGTGCGGATCTCCGGCGTCACCTCGTCGACGGAGCCGGCGAAGTCGTCGTGGGTGTCCAGGAACTTCGCCACGAACGAACACACCGGCACGATGCGCATGCCTGCGGCGACGGTATCGGTCAGCGCACCGCGAATCAGCTTGCTGCCCAGTCCCTTTCCGCCGTACTGCTCGCCGATCTCGGTGTGATGGAAGATCCGCTGCCGACCATGATCGCGGTATTCGGCGAAACCCGCCAGATCCTGGCCTTGGTGGATTTCGAAGCGGGTTCGCTCGGATGCGTGGGTGACGGTGACGGTGTCGGACATGATTCCATCATGGCCCTGGCTCGTGCCGGGTGATCACGGCGCCAGGATGTCGGCGGTGCGCGCGCCGGTGAGGCGCACGAGGTCGCCGGGGGCCAGCGCGACATCCCAGCCCCGCTTGCCCGCGCTGCACAGCACCCGATCCCAGTTCAGCGCCGAGGAGTCCACGACCGTCGGCAATGCCTTGCGCTGGCCCAACGGCGAGATCCCGCCGAGGACGTAGCCGGTGGCCCGCTCGGCGGCTGCCTTCTCGGCCATCGTGGCCTTCGGTGTGCCCAGTGCGGCGGCGGCGGCCTTGAGTGACAACTTGGCGGGCACCGGCAGCACGGCGACCGCCAAGCCGCCGGGCACGGCGAGCACCAGCGTCTTGAAGATCTGTTCCGGGGCCAGCCCGTGCGCGGCGGCCAGCGCGGCGACCGCCTCGTCACCGAAGGACTCGGCGCGCGGATCGTGCTGATACCGCAGGATCTCGTGAGCGGCGCCATCGTCGACCAGGACCCCGATGGCCGGGGTAGCTGCGCGTGCCACCCGACCGACCTTAGCTGTCGTGCCCCGGCCCGGGCCGTCCGGGAATGAGCGGGCCACGACCCCGTGTTGTTGGAGTTGACGCGGCCCGAGCCAGGTTGTGTCGGTCATTGCCTTTAGGATCGTCAGATAGGGGATTTTGGTGCCAACGGCCTGCCTTGAACGTCCGGTGGTCGCACTGGAGTGGTTCGGTGGCGCCGCAACAGAAGGGACGGTGTCTCCCGCAATGACCGATATCGACGATGTGGCCGCCGCGCCGGCCGAAGAAACCGACGCCGAACTCACCGCGCGCTTCGAACGCGACGCCATCCCGTTGCTCGACCAGCTCTACGGCGGCGCTCTGCGGATGACGCGCAACCCGGCCGATGCCGAGGACCTGCTGCAGGAGACGATGGTCAAGGCCTACGCCGGCTTCCGCTCCTTCCGCGCGGGCACGAACCTCAAGGCGTGGCTGTACCGCATCCTGACCAACACCTACATCAACAGCTACCGCAAGAAGCAGCGGCAGCCTGCGGAGTACCCGACCGACGAGATCACCGACTGGCAGCTGGCCGCCAACGCCGAGCACTCCTCGACGGGTCTTCGTTCGGCGGAGGTCGAGGCGCTCGAAGCCCTCCCGGATACCGAGATCAAGGCCGCGCTGCAGGCGCTGCCAGAGGAATTCCGGATGGCGGTGTACTACGCCGATGTCGAAGGTTTCCCGTACAAGGAGATCGCGGAGATCATGGACACGCCGATCGGCACGGTGATGTCGCGACTGCATCGCGGCAGGAAACAATTACGTGAGCTGCTGGCCGATGTGGCCCGCGACCGTGGCTTCCTACGAGGTCAGCAGCAGGACGAGCCGGAGGAGGTCTCTTCGTGAGCGACACCCATGATGAGGAACGCTGGGTTCCCCCGATCGGCCCCGTCGATCCCGACCACCCGGAGTGTGCGGCGGTCATCGCCGAGGTGTGGACCCTGCTCGATGGCGAGTGCACGGTGGAGACCCGCGACAAGCTGCGCCAGCATCTGGAGGAGTGCCCCACCTGCCTGCGTCAGTACGGCATCGAGGAGCGGGTCAAGACGCTGATCGCCACCAAATGCAGCGGCGAGAAGGCTCCGGACAGTCTGCGCGCCAGGTTGCGCCTGGAAATCAGCCGCACCACCATCGTGCGGGGCTGACAGCCCTCCAGAGGCGTCAAACATAAACCGCCCGGGCTCCTTACGAGGAGCTCGGGCGGTTTGCTTCCCAGCGTCGCGATAAGCGGCGGTACGCCTATGCGTCGGGGTTATGCGTTGGGACGACGGCCGTGGTTGGCCTTCGAGTGCTTGCGATCGCGCTTCTTGCGGCCACGCTTGGCCATGATGGAACCTCCGGGTCAGACGAATACTGACGACCATTGTCTCATGCCCGCGGGAGTGCTTTTGTCCACCTGGTGTTCGTGGGGGCCGCCGGGGTTGTGGTTCGATATAGGCCGGTGGGCCGAATGTTGCCGGCCGGAAGCGCAGATGAGTGGGGTGAAGATGGCCGAGGATGTTCGCGCCGAGATCGTGGCCAGTGTGCTGGAGGTCGTGGTGAACAAGGGCGACCAGATCGAAGCGGGCGACACTCTCGTGCTGCTGGAGTCCATGAAGATGGAGATCCCGGTGCTTGCCGAGGTCGCGGGCACCATCACCGAGGTGAGCGTTGCCGTCGGCGATGTCATCCAGGCCGGCGACCTCATCGCGGTGATCAGCTAGCCCCGAAGGCGACCCGGCTCATGTCGACCCTCGGTGATCTGCTCGCCGAGCACACGGTCCTACCGGGTAATGCCGTCGACCACCTGCACGCCGTGGTGGGCGAGTGGCAATTGTTGGCCGATCTGTCGTTCGCCGACTACTTGATGTGGGTGCGCAGCGACGATGACGTGCTGGTCTGTGTCGCCCAGGTGCGCCCCAACACCGCACCGACGGTCCTGCTCGCCGATGCGGTGGGAACCCTGTCCAATGCCACCGACATGCCGGTGGTGGGTGCGGCGTTCTCCTCGGGGGCGATCGGCAGGGAAAGTGATGTCGGGCGGTCGGAAACCGGGGACGGTCAGTGGCTGAACGTCGAGGCGGTGCCGGTGCGCCACGGCGACCGGGTGGTCGCGGTGTTGACGCATCAGACCGCTCTTGCCGATCGGCGCACGACCAGTCCGCTGGAACGGGCCTATCTGGACTGCGCGCGCGATCTCGTCCTGATGCTCAGCGAGGGCACCTTCCCCAATGTCGGTGACGCCGCGATGTCGCGGTCCAGCCCCCGCGTCGGTGACGGCTTCATCCGCCTGGATGTCCACGGCGATGTGACCTTTGCCAGCCCCAATGCGCTCTCGGCGTATCACCGGATGGGCTTGAATGCCGAACTGGAGGGTCACAATCTGATCGGCGTGACCCGGCCGTTGATGTCGGATCCCTTCGAGGTCCAGGAACTTGCCAACCACGTGCGCATCTCGGTGGCCGGCGGGGCCAGCACCCGGATGGAACTGGATGCCGGTGGCGCGGCCGTGCTGCTGCGCACCATCCCGCTGCTGGCCAGCGGGGAGCCCGCCGGCGCCGCCGTGCTCATCCGCGATGTCACCGAGATCAAGCGCCGTGACCGCGCGCTGCTGTCCAAGGATGCGACCATCCGCGAGATCCACCACCGGGTGAAGAACAACCTGCAGACCGTCGCGGCCCTGTTGCGATTGCAGGCGCGGCGGACCAACAACGCCGAGGGTCGCGAGGCGCTGATCGAATCGGTGCGTCGGGTGTCCTCGATCGCGCTGGTGCACGACGCACTCTCGATGTCGGTCGACGAGGAGGTCAACCTCGACGAGGTGGTCGACCGGATCGTCCCGATCATGAACGATGTCGCCTCGGTGGACACCCCGATCCGGATCACCCGCGAGGGCGACCTGGGCGTGCTGGATGCCGACCGGGCCACGGCGCTCATCATGGTGATCACCGAGCTGGTGCAGAACGCGCTCGAGCATGCTTTCGACGGTGATGTGTCCAAGGGGTCGGTGACCATTCGCGCCGAACGTTCGGCGCGGTGGCTCGATGTCGTGGTCCACGATGACGGCCGCGGCCTACCCGAGGGATTCAGCCTGGAGAAGTCCGATCGACTGGGTCTGCAGATCGTGCGCACGTTGGTCTCGGCCGAACTGGACGGTTCACTCGGCATGCACGATGTCGCCAGCGGTGGAACCGATGTGGTCCTGCGGGTGCCCATCGGCAGGCACCGGCGGATGCCGATCTGAACGCCGGCGACCCGCCGGAGTTGCAGCCTATTGTGATGAGGCACACAGCCTTTGGGTCTGAAACGACTGCGGCCCCGACAGTGTTGTCGGGGCCGCAGTCGTTATCGGTTCTGACTAGACGCTGCTGCGGGCCTTCGTCCGCGCGTTGCGACGCTTCAGTGCGCGACGCTCGTCCTCGCTCATCCCGCCCCAGACGCCGGCGTCCTGGCCGGACTCAAGCGCCCAGCTCAGGCACTCGGTGGTCACCGGGCAACGGTTGCAGACGAGCTTCGCATCAGCGATCTGGGCGAGGGCCGGGCCGCTGTTCCCCACGGGGAAGAACAGTTCCGGATCCTCGTCGCGACAGACCGCCTTGTGACGCCAATCCATAGCTTCCAACTCCTAGTCAGTTTTTCGCCTGTGCGCACAAAATCGCACTAGCTTTTTCTCGGCTGTTAACGGGTGCACATGAAATGTTTCTGCACTGTTGCATCCGATGCTTTCACAGGCTGAACAGATGTCAATAGAACTGCGTTAACACGTGGGCAATGTCACTGCGCTACCGGGTTACCGGTCCACTCATCCGTTTGTACTACACTGGGCTCACTTGCGCTCTAAATATCTGCCGCTCACAGCAAACTAGCAGGTCACGGCGGTGTAGGCCGGATCACGGAGCAGGAGCGACGACCCCGATGGCGTTCGGTACCGAGGTAAAGATCATCGCCTGACGTAAACCGATGTAATCGCCGTCTATCTGACAGGCCACCGGTGTGTCACTGCTCACCCGCAGCCACGGCAGGTCGTCATCGCGGATGAGATGGCCGGCGGTGATATCGGGTGTCGACGACAACATCCGGCGCACCAGACCGAGATTGCGCCAGATGCTCATGCTGGTGATCGCGAACACTCCCAGCCCGGTGTCGAAGGTGGTGTCCGGGTTCGTCCACACCGGGCGGGTGTTGGCGTAGGTCCACGGACTGGAGTTGGACACGAAAGCGAAATGCACCCCCGTCTGCGGCTCCCGGTCGGGCAGTTCCAGCGTCAGTAGTGGCTCCCGCCGCGCACTTGCCAACATCTCCCGGATGGCAACCCTGATGTAGCGCGAGGCGGTCACCTTCCGCCCGCGGGCGCGCTGGGCCTCCACGGCCGCCACGACATCACCGTCGACCCCCATGCCCGCGGTGAACACGCCCCAGCGTTCCCCGCAGTCCATCAAACCGATACGGCGCCACGGCATGCCGCGACGACGCTCACCGAGCAGGTCGACCAGCTGATTGGTGGCCTCTATCGGGTCGGGGCTGATGCCGAGGGACCGTGCGAAGACGTTGGCCGAACCGCCGGGCACCACGCCCACGGCCGGGGTGTGTTCGCCTGTTCCGCCCGCCTGCAGGACGCCGTTGACCACTTCGTTCACCGTGCCGTCACCGCCGTGCACGATCAGCACATCGGTGCCGTCGCCGGCGGCGCGCGCACCGATCTCCACGGCGTGACCGCGATGATCGGTGTGGATCACCGTCAGATCCACCCGGCTCTCCAATGCGTGGGCCAACAGATCACGACCCGCCGGAGTCGTCGAGGTCGCATTCGGGTTGACGATCAGCACGGCACGCACGGGGTACCAGCCTAACCATGTGTCCGGGGCCCGGTGGCCACCCATGACAACAGTCCACGGCCGGTTCGGCTCGGCTGCATGACCGTTCGGTGAACGCCGCCGGCGATGATCGTGTTGGCGGGCACCGGAGTTCAGCCGGCAGCGGTGGGCAGCAGCGGTGGGCATATGCCGTTGGCATCGGCCGCCAGCTCGAAATGCCACGTCTCGTTGGCGTAGATCTGGCACAGCCCGAAGCGCGGTCCGTTGGCGATCATCCACTGCGCGGCATCGGGTCCACCGATGTCGACGGCTGTCCCGACGACGTGACGGGACTGCTCGGGCAGCTGGACGTACTGGCGGGCGGCCGCGAAGCTGCCGTAGGTGACGATGGCGTCCTCGAGGAGTTGGCGCTGGAATTGCGGACTGCGCCAGCCCGAGTTGACGGTGACGCTGATGCCCTGCGCCGCGGCCGCCGTGGTGGCGTTCTGCACGGCCGTGCGCAGCGCCGGCTCCAGGTTGCCTATCGCCGGATCGGCGGTGTCGAATGCGGTCAGCGGCCGGTCGGGCTGTTCGGCGGGATCGGCGCGGACAACCGGTGCGAGGACAAGGGCAGTGGCCAGCAACCCCGCCATCAGCACAGCACGCATCGGCCTAGTCTAGGAGATCTCACCGTCCAGATAGCGCCAGGTGCCGTCGCGGGCGCGGGTGAACCTGCTGCGTTCATGCAGGATATGGCGCCGGCCGTGCTGTTCGTACTGGGCGCGGAACTCCACGATGCCCGCGTCGTCGTCGGCTCCGCCGGCCTCGGTGTCCACGATCTGCAGTCGCCGCCAGGTGAGGGTGTCGTCGAGCTCGAGTTCACCGGGCCGGGTGCGCGGATGCCACGACCACAGCAGGTAACCGGTGTGGCCGAGGGCGAAGGCGCTGAACCGCGAACGCATCAGTGCCAACGCGGTCACCGCGGGCGCGGCCCCGTCGTGCAGTGGGCCACAGCACCGCGCATAGGCGAGCGCCGATCCGCACGGGCAATCACCGGACACGGTCGGCGATCCGTTCGACCAGCGAATCGATCATGCCGGAATCATCGGCCGGATCGGGTACCCAGGACAGCGCGATCTGGGCCGGGGCCCAGGTGCTTTCGTCGATCGGGATCAGTTCGAACTCCGGCGGAGAGAAGATCCGGCCGATCGCCGAGTTCGGCGCATAGGTCACCAGTGCCACCAGGTGCCGATTGAAGACCTGTGTTGCCATCTCCAGCTCGCCGCCGAGATCCTTTGTCGCGCGGACGATGCGGGTGACACCGCGGGTGGCCAGACCACGGGCCAGGCCGGCCAGGACCACCGGATTGGGTCTGGCGAAATCGATCACCACATCACGATCGCGAAGCTGCTCGATCCGCACCCTTTCCGAGCCTGCCAGCGGATCGTCGAAGCGCACGGCTATCGCACCGGGATAGGTTGCCACCACACGATGTCGAAGTCGCTTGTCGGCGGACGGCAGATGGATCAACCCGATGTCCAGATGCCCGGAGACCAGCTTCGCGGTGACCTCGGCGGCCGAACCGGGCAGACCGAACTCGGCAGGCACGGGCAGCTCGGCCACCGCCGTCTCGAGTCTGGCCAGGAAATCCGACGGCGCGTACGCCGTGGCGCCGACTCGAACAGTCCTGCCGGCCTTGGTGATTCGCGTGGCGATCACCTTCAGGTCCTCGACCCGGCGCAGGATCTCGCGAGCAGGTTCGAGCAGTTGCGCTCCCAGTGCAGTCAACTCCACCCGGTGATACTGCCGTTCGAACAGCGGCCCGCCGAGCTCACGCTCGAGAAGTTTGATCTGCTTGCTCAGTGGGGGCGGGGTGATCATCAACCGATCGGCGGCGCGCTTGAAGTGCAACTCTTCGGCTACCGCGACGAAGTAGCGGAGCCTGGTGAAGTCGACTTGCATGCGGCACTCCGGGACGGCTGAAGGGGTCGCTCGATCCTAGACGCCGACACCGTCGATCTCGGCCGGTTGAATCGACTCCAGGACGCCGCTACGCAGGAGGTCGTCGATCTGCTCGTCATCGAGGCCGAGCAGGTCGGCCGCGATCTCACGGGTCTGCTCGCCGAGCAGCGGTGCCTGCCGCAGCGGCGGATCGGCGATCCGCTCGGAATGGATGATGACGTTCTCCATCACGAACGGTGTCGTCCACAGCGGGTGCAGCTCTTCGCGGAACGCGCGCCGGGCCACGTAGTAGTCCCAGTCGAGGAGCTCGGCGGCCCGCAGCGCCGCCCCGGCGGGCACCCCGGCGCGCTGCAGCGTCGTCATCGCCTCGGTGGGGGAGCGTTCGGCGGTCCAGGCCCGCACGGCATCCTCGACGCGGGCCCGCTCGGCCACCCGGCCGGCCCGGGTGCCCAGTTTCGGGTCGGCCGCCAGATCGGCGCGCCCGATCGTCGCGCACAGTGCCCGCCAGTCGGCGTCGCCGCGCACGGTCACCGCGACCCACTGATCGTCGCCGGCGGATTCGAACACGCCCCAGGGCGCATCCTGCTCGAACGCCGACGTGGCACCGGCCGACTGCTCGGCGATCTCGGCGGCCAGATGGCTGAGCATCACCTCCGACTGCGCGATGCTGACCGAACCGCCGGCACCGGTGCGTTCGCGGCGCAACAGCAGTGCCAACGCGGCCAGTACACCGATGCGGGCCGACACGTGGTCGGGGTAGACGGTCACGGTGTCGCAGAAGGCCTTGCGCTTGGCGGGCTTCTCCGGGTCCTCGGGGTAGACCCACAAGTCGGTGAAACCCGCGGCGGCGCGGACCAGCGGTCCGTAGCCCATCCGGGTGGCCCACGGACCGGTCGGGCCGAACGCGGAACTGTCCACCACGACGATGCCGGGGTTCACGGCCTTGAGGGTGTCGTGATCCATGCCCAGCGTGGCGGCCACCCCAGGCTTGAAGTTGGTGAGCACCAGATCGGCCTCGGCGGCCAACCGGTGTGCCAGGGCGCGCCCCTCGTCCGAGCGCAGGTCGATGCCGATGGAGCGCTTGTTGCGCTGCCCGGCGGCGTAGGTCTGCGACACCGAGGTCAGGTTGCCGCGCAGGCCGTCCGGGAATGCCGTGTTCTCGATCTTGACCACATCGGCTCCCAGGTCACCGAACAACCGTCCGGTGTCGCTGCCGACCACGATCACGCCGAGATCCAGTACCCGAAGGCCCTCCAGCGGAAGTCCCTCGTTGCGACGGGGCCGGCCGGCCAGGATGGGCGCCGACTCCGGGCGGTGCTGCGGGGCAACGGAATCGGTGAGCGTGCTGGCCCGGTGCCCGTCGATCTCGGCCACCCCGACCGGGACCGGGACCGTCAGGCCCGGCTCGAGCTCGACCTCGCGCAGGAAGCCGCGCTGTCGGATCTGATCGGTGCA
Organism: Mycobacterium sp. VKM Ac-1816D; assembly: GCF_000416385.1. NCBI lineage: Bacteria > Bacillati > Actinomycetota > Actinomycetes > Mycobacteriales > Mycobacteriaceae > Mycobacterium > Mycobacterium sp. VKM Ac-1816D. The sequence continues at coordinate 103,561 of NZ_AOHQ01000146.1, read as the reverse complement.
CAGTGCCTCGGGAAGGGTGAACACCGCGGCGGCGGGCACCCGGTACCGCTGGGCCGCCGATTCCAGTTCGGCCCGGGTCTTGTCCCGGAAGAACGTGGCGATCGCCGGCATCAGCGTCGGGGACATGAAGCGCTCCCGCAGCTTGTCGTACTTGGGGTCGGCGAACTCTGCGGGCCGGCCCAGCCACTCGAACATGCCGTGCCACTGGCGTTTTGCCAGCAGGCAGATCCGGATGTAGCCGTCCGCGCACTTGAGGATCGGGTAGCGCAACTGCTCGGCGACCCAGTTGCGCTCCTGCTTGCTGACGGCGACACCGGCCGAGGCGGTGCCCGCGCTGCCATAGGGCGGGTCGAGGGTCTGCATGGCTCCGTCGAGTACCGAGAAGTCGATGAGATCGCCTGCACCGGTGCGCAGTTTGTCCAGGTGGAGGCTGAGCACCAGCACCGCGGCCTGTGCCGCCGCCACGTGGTAGGGCAACTGCCGGGCCGGCGGCACCAGCGGGACCTGCCCCGGGATGCCGGACCGGGTCAGCTCGCTGCTCAGCGCGTGCAGCACCGGTGTGGTGGCCTGCCATTCGCGGAACTCGTTGTCCCGGCCGAAATCGCTGATGGACAGCACGACCAGCCCCGGATGTTCGACGCGGATCCGCCGAACATCCAGCCGTGCTTCGCTTTCCGAGCCGGGGCGGGTGCTCTCGACGAGAATGTCCGCGCCCGCGATCAGGTCCGGCCACTGCCGGGCATCGGCGTCGACACGGGGCAGGCCGCGCCGATTGATGGCGGTGTCGAGCATATCGTCGCCCGGTGCGCCGGAGTTGTCATTGACACCGGCGAGCCGCACCACCGTCACCTGCGCACCCAGATCGGCCAGCAGGCGGCCGACAGCGGTCATCGGGCCGGTGCTCAGATCCAGGATCCGCACGCCGGAAAGCGGTGGGTCGTAATCATTCGGGTTGTTCATAGCTGCGCTAGTTCTTCCGGATCTCGCGGAACGGGATGTCGCGATCGACCTCGGGCTCCTTGGGCAGTCCGAGCACCCGCTCGCCGATGATGTTGCGCTGGATTTGGTCGGTACCGCCGCCGATCGAGGTGAAGAACGCGTTGAGACTCAGGAAGTTCACCTCGTCGGCCTCGGCGTTGTCCGGTCCGGCCAGCAGCGCGTCGGCGCCGATGATGTCGGTCTTCAGCCGTGCCTCGGCGTGCAGGATGCGCGATGTCGCCAGCTTGCCCAGCGACATCACCGGGCTGGCGGTGCCCTGCTTGGCCTCGGCCTTGGCGCGTGCGTTGTTGAGGTTGTTGAGTTCTCGCAATGCGAGCACCTCGGCCAGCGACCTGCGGATCGCGGCATCGTCCAGCTTGCCGTGCGCGCGGGCCATCTCGACGAGGCTGTTCCCGCGGGACTGCTTGCGGTGCAGGCTGGTTCCGGAACCCATGATGGCGCGCTCCACGGCCAGCGCGGTCTGCAACACCCGCCAGCCGTTACCGACGCCGCCGACGACATAGGCGTCGGGCACCGTGGCGTCGGTGATGAACACCTCGTTGAAATGCGCGTCGCCGGTGATCTGCACCAGCGGTCGGACCTCGATACCCGGCTGCTTCATCGGCACGATGAAGAAGGTGATGCCCTTGTGCTTGGGCACATCCCAGTCGGTACGCGCGATCAGCAGGGCGTACTCGGAGGTCTTGGCGCCCGAGGTCCACACCTTCTGGCCGTTGATGATCCAGTGGTCGCCATCGAGGACCGCGGTGGTGCGCACACCGGCGAGATCGGACCCCGCGCCTGGCTCGCTGTAGAGCAGGCAGGTGCGTGACTTCTCGGTCAGGAACTCGTGCAGCAGATCGGCCTTGAGCTGCTCGGTGCCGAACGCCAGCGTGGTGTTGGCCGGGATGCTGAACCTGTCCTGGCAGGCGCCGGGGGCGCCGACCGCGCGGAACTCCTCGGCGATCACCTTGGCCAGCGTGTTCGGATAGTCCCGGCCGTACCACTGGTTCGGGTAGGTCGGGGCGCCGTAGCCGGCCGCGACGACCTTCTCCAGCCAGGAGACCCGCTCGGGGGAGCTGACCCACGGGTCGGCGGACGTGGGCAGGGTCACGCCGGTCCAGTTGTCGGCGAGCCAGCCGCGGACCTCGGCCCGGAGTTCCTCGGCGCTGGGCAGATTGATCTCGCTCATGACTCATGCGCCTTTCGAGGCCAGGTAGCGTTCGCGGTGCGATGCGGAGTCGCCGAACAGTTGCAGGCCGCTACGGGCCCGGCGGACGTAGAGGTGGCAGGGGTGCTCCCAGGTGAAGCCGATGCCGCCGTGCATCTGGACGGCCTGCATCGCGGTGCTCACGTACGCCTCGGCGCAGGCGAACCCGGCCAGTGCGACCGCGCCGGCGCGGGCCTGCTCGTCCTCGAACTGCGCTGCGGCGTTCTGGGCTGCCGAGGTGGCGGATTCGACCTCCAGGAGCAGATCGGCGGCCATGTGCTTGAGCGCCTGGAAGCTGCCGATCGCCCGGCCGAACTGGAAGCGGGTCTTGAGGTATTCGATGGTGATGTCGAAGATGCGGCGGGTGCCGCCGGCCTGTTCACCGGCCAGGGCGACGACGGTGAGGTCGAGGGCCTGCTGCACCGCATCCCACCCCGCGGTACCCAGGCGACGGGCCGGGGTGTCGGCGAAGGTGTAGGTCGACAGCGGCACGGTCGGGTCGAAAACCGAAGCGGGCGTGCGCCGGAACCCTGGCGCATCGACGTCGACCTGGAAGATCGCGGGTCCGTCGGTGCTCTGCGCGACCACCAGGATCACATCGGCGAGCTGTCCGTGGGTGACGAAGTGCGCCGAGCCGGTCAGGGTGCCGTCGGCTCCGGCGGTGACATCGACACCGGCCGGGGTCCAGGTCCCGCGAGCGCCGGTCACCGCGACGGTGCCGATCGAACTGCCGTCGGCAAGACCCGGCAGGAGCCTGCGCTTGTCCTCTTCGGTACCGGCCGCCTGGATCAGCGCGACGGTCAGCACCGCGCTGGAGATGAACGGGGCGGGCAGCAGCGCGGCGCCGGTCTCCTCGGCGACGGCCTCCAGTTCCAGCGGTCCGAAGCCGAGGCCGCCGTGCTCGTCGCCGACAAGCATGCCGAGCACACCCTGGGTGGCCAGCCGGCGCCACAGCTCGCGGTCGAAGCCATCCTCGGGCGCCATGGCCGCGCGCACGTCTTGCTCGGAACATTTCTCCTGCAGCAGGTCGCGGACCGCGGATCGTAGATCCGCCCGTTCGGCCACGCTGATCGTCATGCTCCACCGCCCTTCCTGGCTGTCGGGATCCCATGTTGTGTGGTGCGGGCGGCCGTGTAAATCACGCATGCCGACACCGATACGTTTCCGATGTCGACATGCGTGCGGCAGGTACCGTACTGACGTGACCGCACGCCAACTGCTCCTCGTGAACGGGCCCAACCTGAATCTGTTGGGCACCAGGCAGCCGGAGATCTACGGGTCCACCACGCTCGCGCAGATCGAGCAGCAGGTCAGCGAGGCCGCCGCCGAGCACGGCCTGCAGGTTCGCGCGGTACAGAGCAATCACGAGGGTGTGCTGATCGACGCCATTCATGCCGCGCGCGCCGATTGCGCAGGCATCATCATCAACCCGGGTGCCTACAGCCACACCTCGGTGGCCATCGCCGACGCCCTGACCGGTGTCGATCTGCCGGTCGTCGAGGTGCATCTGAGCAATATCCACCGCCGGGAGGCATTCCGGCATCATTCCTATGTCTCGGCGGTGGCCGAGGCGGTGATCGCCGGTGCCGGGCCGCGCGGCTATGTGTTCGCGGTGGCGCATCTGGCGGGCCGGTTGTCGTGACGCAGCCACCGATCGTCCGCTACGCCGGTTATCTGGTGGCGGCGCAAGGCGTCGCGGCGCTCGTGATGGCCGCGGTGCTGCTGGTGCGGGCCTTCGCCGGAGCTGACCAGCACATCGTCAACGGTTACGGCACCGCGGTGTGGTTCATCCTGATCGGAGCCGGCGTGCTGACCGGAGGGTGGGCACTGGTGACCGGTCGACGCTGGGGCCGCGGAATCGCGGTGCCGACCAACCTGCTTCTGCTTCCCATCGCCTGGTATGTGATCACCAGCCACCATGTGGTGTACGGCGTCCTGGTCGGTCTGCTGGCGCTCTCGGCGCTGGCGATGTTGTTCAGCCCGTCCTCGGTGCAATGGATGGCCGGCCGGGACTAGACCCGCCGATCGGATTCGCTCGCCAGTTCCGCCAGCTGCGCGCCGGAGACACGATAGGTGGTCCACTCCGTCTGGGCTGCTCCGCCGACGGCGTCATACAGCGCGATCGCGTCGACGTTCCAGTTCAGCACCGCCCAGCTCAGCCGGGTGTAGCCGTGTGTGCGGCATTCGGCGGCCAAGGTGGCGAGCAGTGTGCGGGCAAGGCCGCGCCTGCGAAATGCCGGGCGCACGAACAGATCTTCCAAGTAGATCCCGGACACCCCGTCCCACGTCGAGAAGTTCAGGAACCAGACCGCTGTCGCCGCGGCCTGTCCGTCGATTTCGACGATATGCGCGTGTGCCGTCGCCTGGTCGCCGAAAAGCGCCGTGTGCAGCTGGGTTTCGGTGACCACGCACTCGTCGGCGGCGTTCTCGAACTCGGCCAGTTCGCGGATCATCGCCACGATCTCGGCCTCGTCGCCGGGGCGCGCCCGCCGGATCACTTGGCTGGCAGCGTTGCTCACGGTGTAACCCCCAGTCCTGTCAGGATCGTCCGGAACTTCGTCGTGGTCTCGTCGACCTCGTCATCGGGATCGGACTCCGCGACGATGCCGCCACCGGCATGCGCCAGTGCGCTCATCCCGTCGTCGGCCAACACCGCACACCGGATGGACACCACCCAGCGGCCGTCACCGGAGGCATCACACCAGCCGACGGCGCCGGCATAGAACCCGCGGTCACCCTCCAGTTCATTGATCAGCGCCGAGGCCAGATCCGTCGGCACGCCGCCCACCGCGGGCGTCGGGTGCAGCGCCAGCGCCAGATCCAGGGCGCTGGTCGCCGCCGAGCGCAGCCTGCCGCGGATCGGGGTGCTCAGGTGCCACAGCGCATCGGTGCCGTGCAGTTGCGGTTCGTCGGCGATGTCCAGATCGGCGCACAGCGGGTCCAGTGCCGCGCGCATCGTGTCGACCACCAGAGCGTGCTCGTGCCGGTTCTTGGCCGAGGCCGCCAGGGCCGCGGCGTTGCGCGCGTCGATCTCCGGATCGGCCGAGCGCGGCGCCGACCCGGCGAACGGCTGGCAGGACACGGTATCCCCGGAGCGGGCGACCAGCAGTTCCGGACTCGCTCCCACCAGCACACCTTGGGTTGCCGGCGCCAGGTCGGCCAGATAGACGGTGGCCATCGGATCGGCGGCGGCCAGCCGCAGCAGTATCGATCGGGCGTCCCACGGCGACTCGGCCATCAGCCGCAGCGCGCGGGCCAGCACGACCTTCTGCAACGCCGACCCGGGAGCACGTAACCGGCGCACCGCCTCGGTGACCCGGTCGCGGTGCTCGGAACCCGCGGGCAGGGTCTCCCGCGAGCGCACCCGCGGCGGATCGACGGGCGTCCAGCCCGGCAGCGCCGTCATCCGGCTGACCGTCATCGGCGCATGCAGCGCCGCGGGCCGGGTGAGGTCGAACGGCAGAGCCCCCACCACCATCGACGTGGTGCCGGCGCGCAGCGCCTCCCGCGCGGCGGCCACCTCGGCGAACGCGGTGCCGATGCCCTCGGCCAGCACCGTGCCCGCCGGACCGGACAGCACGAAGGAGGGCGTCACGTCGGCGGCGGCAAGCATGGGTTGGGGTGCCCGGTCAGCCCGAGCGCGCTGATCTGACGGACACCCTTCTCGAAACCGCACACCGCGATGGAGGCGGCGGCCATCGAGAACCGCACCCCCTCCGACACCGGTAGTTCGACCCACCGGCTCAGCAGGGTTCGGGAGAAATGTCCGTGCCCGACGAACACCACATCGCGGGTCTGCATATGTCCCAACGCCGCCGCGATGGCGCGGTCGGCACGCGCGCTGACCTGTGCGGCCGACTCGCCGCCGGGGCATTCGTGGGTCCAGACGGTCCAGCCCGGCACGGTCTCGCGGATCTGCGGTGTGGTCAAGCCTTCGTAATCGCCGTAATCCCATTCGGCGAGGTCTGCGGACACACCGGTGACGGTCAGCCCCGCCAGTTCGGCGGTCTCCAGGGCGCGCCGCCGCGGACTGGAGATGACGACCGGGTCGGACAACTGCAGTTCGGCCAATGCCGCCGCGGCCAGCCGAGCCTGATCACGCCCGATGTCGAGCAGTTCCAGATCGGTGCGCCCGGTATGTCGACCGCTGCGCGACCACTCGGTTTCGCCGTGCCTCAGCAGAAACAACCGATGCTGGTGGACGCTCACCGTCGCGATTCTGCCGCACGCAACCGCATCTGTTGCATTCGCGTGCTTGGATGGAGGTGTGACGCGGGTATTGGCGGTCGCCAATCAAAAGGGTGGGGTCGCCAAGACCACGACGGTGGCGTCGTTGGGTGCGGCGTTGACGGAGAAGGGCCTCCGGGTGCTGCTCGTCGACCTGGATCCGCAGGGCTCGCTGACGTTCTCCCTCGGCCATGACCCGGATGCGCTGCCGGTATCGGTGCACGAGGTGTTGCTCGGTGAGGTCGAACCCAGCGCCGCGCTGGTGCAGACACCCGAGGGGATGGCGCTGTTGCCCGCGAACATCGACCTCGCGGGTGCGGAGGCGATGCTGCTGATGCGGGCCGGCCGCGAGTACGCGCTCAAGCGCGCGCTGGACAAGGTGGCCGACGACTACGACGTCGTGGTCATCGACTGTCCGCCGTCGCTGGGCGTGCTGACCCTCAACGGTCTGACGGCCGCCGACGAGGCGATCGTGCCGTTGCAGTGCGAGACGCTGGCCCACCGTGGGGTCGGGCAGTTCCTGCGCACGGTCAACGATGTCCAGCAGATCACCAATCCGGGCCTGTCGTTGCTCGGTGCGCTGCCGACGCTGTACGACTCGCGTACCACTCACAGCCGCGATGTGCTCTTCGATGTCGCCGACCGCTACGAGTTGCCGGTCCTGGCGCCGCCCATTCCGCGCACGGTGCGTTTCGCCGAGGCAAGTGCCTCCGGTTCGTCGGTGCTGGCGGGACGAAAGAACAAGGGCGCCAACGCCTACCGTGAGTTGGCCGAGAACCTGCTGAAGCACTGGAAGTCCGGTAAGGCGCTCGCCACCTTCACCCCCGAGGTGTAGTCCTGTCCCTTGGGTGAACTCAGGAGCCCAGCGCCACCACGGTGTCCCCGCGCTGCTCGATGAGGTTCGGTCCGGCCGTGGCGGGGACCACCGCCGTCTCGGCGGGTTCGCGGCGCAACTCGATATGACGAACTCCAGAACCGGTCTTGGGGTCGAAGACGTCGTACCCGTCGGTGACCGGAACCAGTAGCTCGCCGGCCATCACCGTGCCCGGGCCGACCGGCGCGCCGCCGGCGGCGGGGGAGACGGTGAACTTGTAGCGCAGGCCGTCGGCGGCGAACACCAGCAGCGAATCACCGGTCCACCAGGTGATCAGATCGCCGGCACGCGACGCGGTGGCGTAGCGCGACGGTGCGGCGTCCAGTGGAATGCTGGCCGTCACCGTTCCGGTGTCGTCGACGATGTTGACCACCGGTCGCGGCGTGGGAAGGTACACCGCGGTGGTGGTATCGGAGACGGCGATCACCCGGGCGTCGGCGTCGACCGAAACACCGGGTTGCTGTTCGTATTTGACGTCCGGAACGTCCTCTTCGTCGGACACCCGCAGCAGGGTCAGTCGCATCTCGGTCTGTTCCGGGCAGGACTCCATGATCGAGACCGCCGAGGAACTCGCCTGCGCCGAGACCAGTCGGCACAGCGGGGTCACCGGCACGTCGGGTTTGACCCTGGCGTCCAGCGCTCCCCAGCTGAGCATGCGCACCATGTCCGAGCGCCACAGTTCCAGCCTGCTGTCCCCGTAGGACAGCACCGCGGTGCCGTCGGTGGACAGTTTCACCTCGGGGTCGGCGTAGGCGGTGCGGGCGGGGCCGCGCTTGCCGGTACCGGCGTCGATGGTGCTGACCTGCCCGCACCCTCGTGAATCCGGGTACACCGCGACCGCGTACTGATAAACCGAGGTGACGCCGCACAACGGCAGATCGCGCTCGTAGCTCCAGAGTTGGGCACCGGTGTCCGGTGCCCGGCCGATCACCGCAGCACCGTCACCGGTCACCACGGCCCCCGAAACGACAAGGGGCTGTGTGGTTTCCGGGCTCGTCGCGGTCCACAGCTGCCGCAGCCGCTCCGGCACGGCGGTGGCCGGGGCCGGCGCGGTGACCTGGCCGGCGGCCGGGCGGCTGATCGTGGCGCGCGCGTCGCTGGTCCACCAGACCAGCACCGCGATGACGGCGACCGCGCACGCGATGGCGACGGCCGCGATCACATCACCGCGGGTGCGGCGTTCCGGCTGCGGCGGGCAGGAGCGCAGCGACCCGGGGATTCTTGGTGTCACTCAGCCGCGGCGGGAGCACTGGCCTTGCGGGGCCTGCGACGGCGGCGGCGCTTGGCCGGCGTGGCCTCGCCACCCTCAGATTCGGCCTGGGGCTCCGGTCCGGACTCCGAAGGCGTTGCCGCATCGCCATTCTCGGGATGTCCGGTGGCCGCCTGGCCGCCGCGGGTGCGGCGACGGCTGCGGGTACGGGCCGGGCGCTCGGCGCGTTCGGTGCGCTCGACACGCTCACCTTCGGTGCGGGTCTTAGGCTTGCGGGCCGTGGCGATGGAGCCGGTCGCCTCGGTCGGGATGTTCAGCTCGGTGTACAGATGGTCTGAGCTGGAATAGGTTTCGACCGGATCGGGGTTGTTCAGGCCCAACGCCTTGTCGATCATCGTCCAGCGGGGCAGCTCATCCCAGTCGACGAGGGTGACCGCGATACCGGTCTTGCCCGCGCGCCCGGTGCGGCCGATGCGGTGTACGTAGGACTGTTCGTCCTCGGGGATCTGGTAGTTGATGACGTGGGTGATGTCATCGATATCGATGCCGCGTGCCGCGACATCCGTTGCGACGAGCACGTCGACCTCACCGGTGCGGAAAGCCTTCAGCGCCTTCTCCCGTGCGATCTGGCCGAGGTCGCCGTGCACCGCGCCGACCTTGAAGCCGCGCTCGCCGAGTTCGTCGGCGACCTTCTGTGCGGTGCGCTTGGTACGGGTGAAGATCATGGTGGCCCCACGGCCCTCGGCCTGCAGGATCCGCGCCACCATCTCCACCTTGTCGAGGGCGTGCGCCCGGTAGGCGAACTGCTCGGTGGTGTCGTGGGTCTGCGAGGACTGCGCCGATTCGGCCCGGATATGGGTCGGCTGGTTCATGAAGGTGCGCGCCAGCGTGATGATGGGGCCGGGCATGGTCGCCGAGAACAGCATGGACTGCCGGTCATCGGGGGTGAGGCGCAGGATGCGCTCGATATCGGGAAGGAATCCCAGATCGAGCATCTCGTCGGCCTCGTCGAGCACCAGCACCGACAGGCTGCCGAGCTGCAGGTGGCCCTGCTGGGCCAGGTCGAGCAGCCGTCCCGGGGTGCCGACCACGACGTCGACGCCCTTCTGCAGGGCCTCGATCTGCGGTTCGTACGGGCGACCGCCGTAGATCGAGGTCACCACGAACTTGCGATCGGAGTCCTCGGAGACGGCCCGCAGGTACTTCGAGGCGATCTCCAGATCGCTGTAGACCTGCAGACACAGCTCGCGGGTGGGAACCACGATGAGCGCCCGCGGGGTGCCGTTGAGCGGGCGTCCCTGGTCACTGCTGATGCGGTGCAGCAGGGGCACGCCGAAGGCCAGGGTCTTGCCCATGCCGGTGCGGGCCTGGCCGATCAGATCGTCGCCGGCCAGCGCGAGCGGCAGGGTCAGCTCCTGGATCGCGAAAGCGTGTTCTTTACCGGTCTCGGCCAGTGCGCGGACGATCTCGTCGCGAACGCCCAGGTCGGCGAAGGAAGTCTTGGGGGCTTCGACCGGTGCGGTCGTGTCCGTCTGTGCGGTCGTGTCTGTCTGTGCAGTCATAGTGTGGTCCGGCGGCTTGGGCCGCCGTCAGCCTTTCGCTTGTCTTTCCTCGTCGCGTCCACGCGCGCACGACGATGACGAGTAAAAGGCGGATATCCCCAGATGGCGGGCGATACCGCTCCGTCGGGCCCAGCAATTGGACAGCGGGCCGAACCACGTGCACGCACATTTCTTTCGGTGGTGATGCGCACCCGGGAGTGCCGGTGACATCGCTACCGAATACCCATGGTAGCCGGTCACGCCTCGATAGCGCGCATTGTGGCGGTTTCGCGGTGTCGCGCAGCGGGGATATAACCAGGTCGTGACTCCTCATGTCGTGATCTCCGGCGCCGGTATCGCCGGGCCCGCACTGGCCCATCAACTCCATGCGCGGGGGTGGCGGACGACCGTGATCGAACGGTTCCCGCGGCGGCGTGAGGAGGGGCAGAACGTCGACATCCGCGGTGCGGCCCGCGAGGTGATCCGCAGGATGGGGATCGAAGCCGACGTCCGGGCCGCCGGGACCGGTGAGATCGGTACCCGGTTCGTCACCGCCGACGGCCGTCCCGCCGCGTCGTTCCCGGTCGGCGAGCCGGGAGGCAGTGACGGCCCCACGGCCGAGTTGGAGATCCTCCGTGGGGAGCTGTCACGCATCCTGATCGAGCACACCCCCGGTACCGAGTATCTCTTCGACCGCCAGATCGCCGATGTCACCGACCACGGTGACGGGGTGAGCACGGTGTTGCAGGACGGTTCGGTGCTGGAGTCCGATCTGCTGGTGATCGCGGAGGGCCTGCATTCCCGCTCGCGCCGGTTCGTCACCGATGTCGGTGTCGGCGAACTCGGCATGTACCTCGCCTACGCCACCATCCCGCGCCGCGATGACGACGATCTGTGGTGGAACTGGCAGCACGCCACCAGACGCCGGTCGGTGCATCTGCGACCCGACAATCTGGGAACCACCCGGGCCATCCTGACCTTCATGTCCGACGTGCGGGGTTTCGAGGAATTGGATCGCCAGGGCCAGCTGACCATCCTGCGGCGTACCTTCGCCGATGTCGGGGGTGCAGCGCCGCGCATCCTCGCCGATATCGACGCCGGGGCTCCGATGTATTTCTCGGCGGTGGGCCAGGTGCGGGCGCCGGTGTGGAGCCGGGGGCGGATCACCCTGCTGGGCGATACCGCGTTCTGTAACGGCACCTTCGGGGGAGCGGGGACCAGTCTGGCGCTCATCGGTGGGTACGTGTTGGCCGGCGAGCTGGCCGTCGCACCGGATATCGCCGGCGCGCTGGCGGCCTATCGGCGCACCATGCAGCCGTTCCTCGACACCGCTCCGGAGCTCAGCGAATCGATGTTGCGGCTGGCCAATCCGCATTCCGGGCTGGGCGTTCGTGCGGTGCGCGCCGTCGCCGCCGTGTCGGCCGGGCCGGTCGGCCGGAGGATCAGCTCCCTGGTCGGTGACCGCTTCTCCGATATCGCCGGTGCCGGGCTCAGGCCGCCCGATTACCCCCCGACCGGCACGACTGCAGGTATCGGTCCGGTGGCTCGTGATTAAGGTTGGCCCATGACCTCGACGCCGTCCGACGCCGCCGCCGGCATTTCCCGTGTCCCGGCCGATCATCCCGGTGTCACCGAGCTGTTCGCCCTGCTGGCCTACGGCGAGGTGGCGGCCTTCTATCGGCTGACCGAGGAGGCGCGGATGGCGCCGAACCTGGCGGGCCGGATCAACATGGCCAGCATGGCCGCCGCCGAGATGCGGCACTACGAGCTGCTGAACGAGGCGTTGTCGGCCCGCGGGGTGGACACCGTGCCCGCCATGACCAAGTACGCCCCCGCGTTGGAGAACTATCACCGCCTGACCACGCCGAGTACCTGGCTGGAGGCGTTGGTCAAGACCTATATCGGGGACGCGCTGGCGGCCGACTTCTATCTGCAGATCTCCGACGCCCTGCCGCCGGAGGCGGCCGAGGTGGTGCGTTCGGTGCTCGCCGAGACCGGACACTCGCAGTTCGTGGTGGCCGAGGTCCGCGCCGCCGTCACGGCCAGTGACCGTCAGCGTCACCGGTTGGCGCTGTGGTCGCGGCGGCTGCTCGGCGAGGCCATCACCCAGGCCCAGTACGTGCTCGCCGACCGCGACGATCTGGTCGATCTGGTGATCAGCAGCAGCGACGGGTTGGGTCAGCTCTCCGAGTTCTTCGACAAGCTGCAGCAGACCCACGCCAGTCGGATGCAGGAGCTGGGGCTGGCCTGAGGCGCTACCTGGTGCAGGTGGCGATCATCGAGTTGTTGGTCTGCAGCGCCAGCGCGGTGCCGTTGCCGTCGAGGATCGCGCAGTTGAGCTGACCGCCGACGCTGGTGGCCGTCACCGAGGACAGCGTGACTCCGGGGTTCAGGGTCACCGACTTCGTCCAGGGCAGGGCGACGTTCACATCGGTCTGCAGAGCGCCCTGCTGGTCGGTGTAGATGATCGTCACCAGATCGATGAGCTGGCGGTTGCCGGTCACGCGGTAGGTGATGGTGCGCGCGGCCGCGGCCGGGTCGACGGCGGCCGGGGGTGCGGGCGGCGCGGGAGCGGCCGGTGCGGGCGCGACGGGCGTCGGCACGACCTCGGGAGTGGCGGTGGCCGCCGGTGTCGGGGTCACGGTGGTCACGCGTTCGGGGTTGGTGTCTGCGCGCCCAGGAGCGGCGCTCGGCGCCGCGGCCGTGGTGGTGACGGCGTCGTCGGCCGGGGTCGCCGATGTGGTGGCCCCCGAGTTGGCCGACGTGACGGTGCCGCTATCGCCGCCACCGAGGATCACCCCGGTGCAGATGACGGCGACCATCAGGATGGCGCCGGCCACCCCGGCCACCCAGATCCAGCGACGGTCCAGCTTCTCGTGATAGTCCGCGGGGTATTCGTAATCGGCGTCATACCCGTCAGTGCCATAGCCGTCGGCCTCGTAGTCGCGGGCCTCGTAGTGACCGCCGGAGTAGCTGTCCTCGGCGTAATCGGGGCTGCGGTAGGTGCCCCTGCCGTAGGCCGGGCCGGAATCGCCGTACCGGCGCTGCCGATCGGTGGGGTAGTCCGAGCCGAACCGCGGTTCGTCCTCGATGCCCACGCCGGAGTCGCGGCCGGACCGGTAGCTATTGCCCGAGTATCCGTCACGCGTTGTCGAATATGGTGAGTATTGCCTGCTCATCACGTAATTCCCAGATCGTTTCGGTACGTACCCGGCCGATGCTAGTAGTGCAAAAGTTACGGATGATGCTGACTCGCTCTCGGTCCGATAACGGTCCGGCGTCGGTCTGGTCAGCCCGATTCGCTCACGGCGCAACGGTCGCAGCCCGCCTCGCTGCGATCCGCGTGGCGCTGTCCACTAGCCTGATTGAACGCATCGCCAAACAACCGAAGGGGTCTCAAGCGTGGACATCAAGATCGGGGTCGCCGACAGCCCGCGAGAGCTGGTCATCAGCAGCGCGCAGACACCCGACGAGGTGGAAAAGGCGATCGTCGACGCGCTGGGCGCGTCCTCGTCCGTGCTCTCATTGACCGACGAGAAGGGTCGCCGCTACCTCGTGCAGTCGGCGAAGATCACCTACGTCGAGATCGGCCCCAGCGACGCCCGGCGCGTCGGCTTCGGCACCGTCGGCGCCGAAGCGCTCAAGGACTAGGACCTGGTGAGCGGCACGTGTGACAGTCCGCCCCAGGCGAACTGCACCGTGCCCTCCACGGCCGCATCCTTGGAGATCGGCCGGTCGTTGTCGAGCCAGTAGCGGGCACAGTCGACGCTGGTCGACACCAGTCCCACCGCGATCATCCTGGCGCGGTGGGCCTCCAGCCCGGAGTCCCGGCTGATCAGATCGAACACCGCGTCGGTGCAGGATTCGGTGGCCACCTTCACCTGTGCGGCCACCTGTGGCTCGGTGACGTAGTCGTTCTCGAAGATCAACCGATAACCCTGGCTGTCGTGTTCGACGAACTCGAAGAAGGCCTGCACGGCGGCGCGCAGTCGCTGGCGGTTGTCGGTGGTGGTGCGCAGCGCTTGGCGCACCCCGGAGACCAGGTTGTCGACGTGCCGCTGCAGCACCGCGAGGTAGAGCTCCAGCTTCGACGAGAAGTGTTGATACAGAACGGGTTTGCTGACGCCAGCGCGTTCGGCTATCTCATCCATGCCTGCCGCGTGATACCCGCGGTCGACGAAGACCTCGCTGGCGGCGATGAGCAACTGACCACGGCGCTCATCGCGGGGCAGCCGGTTCCCGCGCCGATTACCGGGCCCCGTCTTGGCGCCCCGCGCTCCGGCGGCGTTGGCGAGATCGCTCATGACGTCCTCAATTTCACTCCGTACCGCGGGTACTGCTTTCCATTTGTACCGCGGCCACTGCGTACGTTCGGGTGTTCCGTTCGGGCGTTCACGCCTAAGCAGCCGGCACCCCCTGATCGCCACGACATTACTACCGCCCGTAGGTGAAGGTGTCGTCGTGGTGCTCATGTCGGTGGCGCGCCGGAATGGGATGCGCGCGGGGTTATGCCATTCTGGTGCGGTGACCTATGACCCGGGGCGCCGCGGGGGCAACCGTGGCCTCGGCGGGCAAGAGCGCAGCGACTCGGGATTTCGGGCCGACGGCCAAGATCCGAGCGAGTCCGGTTTTGTGAACGCCGGCCGCGCAGCGCCGCGCGGTGAGCAGCGCGCACAGCCCCGCCGCCCCACCCACGTCAACCACGGCCAGCCCCGCCGCGAACCGCCCGAGAGCGCCGCACAGCGCACCGATCCGCACCGGGTGCCTGCCGCCCGCGATCAGTGGCGCGAACCGTTGCGTGCCCAGCGTGACCCGCTGGCCGAGGACCTCGGCCGGGTCCGGTCAAATCGCGATGAGCGCGCCCAGTTCCGCAAGCAGACCTGGCTAGGACGATTCGTCTCCACCTACGGTTGGCGCGCCTACGCCCTACCGATCCTTGCCATCGTGACCGTCGTGGTCATCTATCAGACGATCGCCGGCCCGCCCGCGCCCACACCGGTCAATGCCGAAGGTCCGGTCCAGGCGCCGGTCGAATCGCCGAGCACCGAGATCGTCGGCGCCCCGCCCAAAGGCCTGACCCAGTTCGACGCGAACCTGCCGACCGGCATCCTGCCCGGCGGCGGACCGTTCACCGAGGCGGGCGCGAAGACCTGGCATATCGTGCCGGGCACCACGCCCAAGGTCGGGCAGGGAACCGAACGCACCTTCACCTACACCGTCGAGGTCGAGGACGGGCTGGACACCGCCACCTTCGGCGGCGACGAGGGATTCGCCACCATGGTCAGCGAGACCCTGGCCAACCCGAAGAGCTGGACCCACAACCCGCAGTTCGCCTTCCTGCGCGTGGACAACGACACCGAGGGCCCCCCGGATTTCCGCGTCTCGCTGACCTCCCCGTTGACCATCCGTGAGGGCTGCGGCTACGACATCCCGCTGGAAGCGTCCTGCTACAACCCGGCCTATCTCGGCGACCAGGCGCGGGTGTTTCTCAACGAGGCCCGCTGGGTCCGCGGTGCCACCTCGTTCCAGGGCGATATCGGCTCCTACCGCCAGTACGTCATCAACCATGAGGTCGGTCACGCCATCGGCTATCGCCAGCACGAACCGTGCCCGGAGAACGGGGCGCTGGCGCCGATCATGATGCAGCAGACGTTCTCGACCAGCAACAACGACGGTGCCAAGTTCGACCCGCAATCCGTTCCGGCCGACGGGCTCACCTGTCGGTTCAACCCGTGGCCCTACCCGATCGCCTGACCACGCCCGACGCCGGGAACGGATGGCCCGGTTTTGCTGTTGGATAGCTGTGCCTGGTCTGATTGAGGCCAGGAATTCGTCGTCCAATGCAAGGAGCGCACGGTGACGTCACTGCCCCCGCTGGTGGAGCCGGCCGCCGAACTGACCCGCGAGGAAGTCGCGCGGTACAGCAGGCATCTGATCATCCCCGACATGGGGGTCGACGGTCAGAAACGGCTGAAGAACGCCAAGGTATTGGTCATCGGCGCCGGCGGGCTGGGATCGCCGACCCTGCTCTATCTGGCCGCCGCCGGGGTGGGCACCATCGGCATCGTCGAATTCGACGTCGTCGACGAGTCGAACCTGCAGCGTCAGATCATCCACGGCCAGTCCGATATCGGCCGCTCCAAGGCGCAGAGCGCGCGCGACTCGGTGCTGGAGGTCAACCCGCTGGTCAACGTCGTGCTGCACGAGCTGCGCCTGGAGCCCGAGAACGCAGTCGACCTGTTCGCCCAGTACGACCTGATCCTGGACGGCACCGACAACTTCGCCACCCGCTACCTGGTCAACGACGCCGCCGTGCTGGCAGGCAAGCCCTACGTCTGGGGTTCGATCTACCGGTTCGAGGGCCAGGTGTCGGTGTTCTGGGAGGACGCCCCCGACGGTCTGGGCCTGAACTACCGCGATCTCTACCCCGAGCCACCGCCACCGGGCATGGTGCCCTCCTGCGCCGAAGGCGGCGTGCTGGGCATCCTGTGCGCGTCGATCGCCTCGATCATGGGCACCGAGGCCATCAAGCTGCTGACCGGTATCGGTGACCCGCTGCTGGGCAGGCTGATGGTCTACGACGCGCTCGACATGACCTACCGCACCATCAAGATCCGCAAGGATCCGGCGACGCCGAAGATCACCGAGCTGATCGACTACGAAGCGTTCTGCGGTGTGGTCTCGGACGAGGCCGCCGCCGCGTCGGCCGGATCGACGGTGACGCCCAAGGAACTGCGTGAGCTGCTCGATTCGGGCAAGCCGGTCGCACTCATCGACGTCCGCGAGCCCGTCGAGTGGGAGATCAACCACATCGACGGCGCCTCGCTGATCCCGAAGTCGGTGATCGAGGCGGGCGAGGGATTGGCCACCGTGCCGCAGGACAAGACCCCGGTTCTGTACTGCAAGACCGGCGTCCGCTCCGCCGAGATGCTGGCCGTGCTGAAGAAGGCCGGCTTCTCCGACGCCTTGCATCTGCAGGGCGGCATCGTGGCATGGGCCAAGCAACTCGAACCCGACATGGTCATGTACTGACGGTGTCTGCAGGCCGGCACCGCTTAGGCTGGCGTGCGTGACTGACGATCTGCCACCCGACCATGTGATGGCGGCGTTTGGGCTGGCCGGTGTGCGGCCGGTGCCGCTGGGTTCGTCCTGGGAGGGCGGCTGGCGGTGTGGCGAAGTGGTGTTGTCGATGGTCGCCGACCATGCGCGCGCCGCCTGGTCGGCCAAGGTACGCGAAACGCTGTTCGCCGACGGGATCCGGTTGGCACGACCGGTGCGCTCCACCGACGGCCGCTATGTGGTGGCCGGTTGGCGCGCCGACACCTTCGTCGCCGGTACCCCGGAACCACGCCATGACGAGGTGGTGTCGGCTGCGGTGCGCCTGCACGAGGCCACGGCCAAGCTGGAACGGCCCCGGTTCCTGACCCAGCCGCCGGTGGCGCCATGGTCGGATGTCGATGTGTTCATCGCCGCCGATCGTGCGGCCTGGGAGGACCGTCCGCTGCACACCCTGCCCGCGGGTGCCCGGGTGGCACCCGGCACGGTCGACGGCCAGAAGTCCGTCGAACTGCTCAACCAGTTGGCCTCATTGCGCACCCCGACCCGCAGTCCGAGTCAGCTGGTGCACGGAGACCTCTACGGCACAGTCCTTTTCGCGGGCACCGCCGCACCGGGTATCACCGACATCACACCGTACTGGCGGCCGGCCTCCTGGGCGGCCGGCGTGGTCGTCGTGGACGCGCTGGCCTGGGGCGAGGCCGATGACGGTCTGGTCGAGCGGTGGAGTGCATTACCGGAATGGTCGCAGATGTTGTTGCGGGCCTTGATGTTCCGGCTCGCCGTGCACGCGCTGCACCCGCGCTCGACCGCAGCGGCCTTCCCTGGGCTTGCCCGCACCGCGGCGCTGGTCCGCCTCGCCGTCTGAGTTGCTCTCCTCTCGCGAGCAGGCTGGTATACCCCCATTTTCGTCGTGATCCGGGGGTATACGCGTCTGCTCGCGGTCAGAAGTCGTGGCGGTACGCGCGCAGCGACACCCGGCCGTCGACGGCCAGCACACCCTCGGCGCGAAGCCGCTCCAGCTGCCGGGTCGCCAGATGCGGCGCCGGTCGTCCCGAGGCCGGAACAACCCGGTGCCAGGGCAGATCCGAAGAATCGGTGCGCATGATCCAGCCGACGATCCGCGGGCTGGACAACCCGGCCTCGGCGGCGATGTCACCGTAGGTACTGACGCGACCCGCCGGGATCCGGTCCACCAGTGCGCGCACCGCCTCGACCTGCTCCTCGGTGACCGCGGCCATCTCAGCCCAGGTGACCGCGGATGACGGCCGCCGTCTCGGCGGGTAACGCCTGGGCCACCATGTGATCGCAATCCAGTTCGGTCAGGGTGAATTCCTCGCCGACGGCGTCGCGCAGGGTGGCGATCAGTTCGTCGGTCGCATACGGCGGCGTGGTGCGGGTGGCGCGGATCAGCGTCGTCGGAGTTCCGCTGCGGGGCAACGGCACCGGCCGGGTCAACTCGCTCCAGTAGGACATCGTCGCGGGCACGCTGATCCGCCAACCGAGGCGACCATTGGGCAGGGTGATCAGATGCTCGTCGAGTTCGCCCTCCAGCACCGCCGGATCGCGCTCGGCGACCTCGCGCCACGATCCGGCGAGCTTGTCGGCGCGCGCCTGCTCACGGTCGGGATAATCGGGGGAGGAGAACATGGCATCGGCGATCTCGGCCATCCAGCCGCCGTCCAGCGCGACGGCCGGGTCCAACAGCACCAGTCCCCGCACCAGTTCCGGGCGTGCCGCGGCGAGTGCCAGTGCCACCGCTCCGCCGAACGAATGCCCCACCACCAGGACCGGGCCGCCACCCTCGGCGTCCAGCAGCGCCGCCAGTGCCGCGACATTGGCCTCGATGGTCCACGGTGCGGCGTACTCGGAGCGGCCGTGCCCGATCAGATCCGGTGCCAACACGGTGAACTCGGCAAGATGGGAGTCGGCGATCTCCTCGTAGCGACGGCCGTGGCCGGTCAGGCCGTGGATGGCCAGGATCTGTGCCGGACCCGACGGTCCGAAGCGGTAGCTGTGCAGGGCTGCGGTCACGGTTCGATCGTAGGCCCACGTCAGAGCCACTTGTCGGACCCCCGTGCTGTGATGCAGTCATGTCCGCACCACACACCGAGCTCACCCCGGAGGCCCTTGCCCGGCCCGGCAGGCGCGGTATGGTGCGCGTCCTCGGCGGCGCTGGAACCGGCAAGAGCCGCCTGCTTGTCGACACCGCGACCGCGCATATCACCGCCGGTGCCGATCCGGAATCGGTTCTGCTGCTGACCGGTTCGGCCAAGCTCGGTGCCACGGCCCGCGCCGCGGTCACCGCCGCGCTGCTGTCCGCCGGTGTGCGCGGTGTGGTCCGCGAACCGTTGGTGCGCACGGTACATTCCTATGCCTTCGCGGTGTTGCGGTTGGCCGCCCAGCGCACCGGTGGGCCGCCACCACGCCTCATCACCAGCGCCGAACAGGACGGCATCATCCGCGAACTGCTCGCCGGCGAGCTCGAGGATGGTGCGATGAACTGGCCGCCGGAGTTGCATCCCGCGCTGGCGACCGCCGGTTTTGCCACCGAACTGCGGGACCTGTTGGCGCGCTGTGCCGAACGCGGTGTCGACCCGCTGGCATTGCAACGGTTGGGCCGGCTCTCCGGTCGGCCCGAATGGATCGCGGCCGGCCGGTTCGCCGCTACCTACGAGCAGGTGATGCTGCTGCGCTCGGCGGTCGGGATGGCCGCCCCGCAGGCCACCGTGCCCGCACTGGGCGCAGCGGAATTGGTGGGCGCGGCCCTCGATGCCTTCGCCGTCGATGCCGATCTGCTGGCCGCCGAACGTGCCAGGGTGCGGGTGCTGCTCGTCGATGATGCCCAGCAGTTGGATCCGCAGGCCGCCCTGCTGGTTCGGGTGCTGGCCGCCGGTGCCGATCTCACCGTGCTCGCCGGTGACCCGAACCAGGCCGTGTTCGGTTACCGCGGTGCCGACCCTGCGCTGTTGCGACTGGACACCCCGGTCGTCGAACTCACCGAGTCGCGCCGTTGCCCGTCCGCGGTGGCCGGGGCGATCACCGCTGTGGCGGCGCGGCTGCCGGGAGCGGACCGTCCGCGCGCGTTGACCGGCGCACCGGAACGCACCGGGTCGGTGACCGTCCGGATCGCCGCGTCGCCGCACGCCGAGGCCACTCTGATCGCCGACGCGCTGCGCCGCGCCCATCTGGTCGACGGTGTGCCGTGGTCCCAGATGGCCGTCATCGTGCGCTCCGTGCCGCGGGTGGGCGCGGGTATCGGGCGCGCTCTGGTCTCCGCGGGTGTCCCGGTGGACCTACCGGCCGCCGACACCGGACTTGCCCAGCAGCCTGCGGTGCGGGCACTGCTGACTGTGCTGGAGGCCACCGCGGGCTCGCTCACCGGTTCGGCGGCACTGGAATTGGTGACCGGACCGGTCGGCCGGGTGGATCCGGTGTCACTGCGCCAACTGCGCCGCGCGTTGCGTCGCATCTCGGGCCACCAGCGCGAGTTCGGCGAGTTGCTGGTGGCCGCGCTGCACCGGATTCCGGAAGGTCTGCCCGCCGAACTGAGCCACAGCCTTGCCCGCGTGCAGTCGGTGTTGCGAGCCGCCCGCGGCAGTCATCGCGCCGGGATGGACCCACGGAACACGTTGTGGCAGGCGTGGAGTCGCAGTGGCCTGCAACGTCGCTGGGTCAGCATCGCCGACCGTGGCGGTCCGGGTGCTGCCGTGGCCGAACGGGATCTGGCCGCGGTGACGGCGCTGTTCGACATCGCCGATCAGTACGTGTCTACCACCACCGGGGCCACGCTGGCCGGTCTGGTCGCTCATGTCGGCACGCTGACATTGCCCACGGCAGCGGCGTCGACCGCCGGGACCGATGCGGTGACGGTGTGCACACCGCACGCTGCGTTGGACCGGGAGTGGGATGTCGTGGTGCTCGCCGGGGTGCAGGAAGGATTGTGGCCCAACACTGTTCCGCGCGGGGGCGTGCTCAGCACCGGTCGGCTGATCGATGTGCTCGACGGTGTCGCCGACACCGACGACTGCCCGACCGCCCGGTTGTCCGCCCGTGCCCCGCTGCTTGCCGAAGAGCGCCGACTGCTCATCGCGGCGATGGGCCGTACCCGCGACCGATTGCTCGTGACGGCCGTCGACAGCGAGACCGGCGACGCCGCGATGCTGCCGTCGCCGTTCTGTACCGAACTCGCCGCTCTGGTCACAGGGGAGCCGGGCGCCGTCATACCGCCCGCACCCATCCCGGCGCCCCGGGTGCTGACCCCTTCGGCGCTGGTCGGCCGCCTGCGGTCGGTGGTGTGCGCACCCGACGGCGAGGTCGACGAGGACACTCGGGTTTGTGCGGCAACGCAATTGGCTCGGCTGGCCGCAGCCGGGGTGGCCGGCGCCGATCCGGCCCAGTGGCACACTCGCACGGCCGCGTCGACCAGTGAGCCGCTGTGGTCGGACGAGGACCACGTCAGCACATTGTCACCGTCGACGCTGCAGACCCTGGTGGATTGCCCGTTGCGCTGGCTGCTGGAGCGCCACGGCGGCTCCGACAGCCGCGATGTCCGCTCCGCGGTCGGCACGCTCGTGCATGCCCTGGTGGCCGATCCTGGCAAGACCGAGAACCAGCTGCTGGCCGAGCTGGAGAGCATCTGGTCGGCACTGCCGTATGAGTCGCAGTGGTACGCCGACAACGAGCTGGCCCGGCACGGCGCCATGCTGTCGACATTCGTGCAGTGGCGCGAGTTGACCCGACGGGACTACACCGAGGTCGGCACCGAGGTCGAGGTCGAGGGCATGGTGGCGCCCGGGGTTCGGGTGCGCGGCCGCATCGACCGGCTGGAACGCGATAACGCCGACCGGCTGGTGATCGTCGACGTCAAGACCGGCAAGAGTCCGGTGACCAAGGATGATGCGCAGCGGCATGCCCAGTTGGCGATGTACCAGCTGGCGGTTGCCCAGGGCGTGCTCGGTGACGGTGAGGAACCCGGTGGCGGGGTGCTCGTGTATCCGGCCAAGGCAAGTGCCGGTGGGGCCACCGAGCGGCACCAGGACGCCCTCACCCCGGCCGCGGCGCAGCAGTGGCGCGAGACCGTCACCGAGGCGGCCGCCGCAACGCAGGGGCCGGACTTCGTGGCCCGGGTCAACGATGGGTGCGCGCACTGCCCGGTACGGTCCATGTGCCCCGCACAGGAGAACCGCCCATGACCGCGACCCCCACACCGCCACCGACGGCCCAGCACAGCCCCGCCGAATTGGCCGAGGCACTGGGACTGTTCACCCCGACCCCGGAGCAGACCGCCGTGATCGCCGCACCACCTGGCCCGGTGGTGGTCATCGCCGGGGCCGGTGCGGGTAAGACCGAGACGATGGCCGCGCGGGTGGTCTGGCTGGTCGCCAACGGGTACGCACGACCCGACCAGGTGCTCGGTCTCACCTTCACCCGCAAGGCCGCCGGACAGCTGCTGCGGCGGGTCCGGACCCGGCTGGCCCGGTTGGCCGGCACCGGACTCGGCCGCGATGTCCGCACCGACGAGCCGCCCACCATCAGCACCTATCACGCCTTCGCGGGCAACCTGCTGCGCGAGCACGGACTGCTGCTCCCGATCGAGCCGGACACCCGGTTGATCGGCGAGACCGAGCTGTGGCAGTTGGCGTTTCGGGTGGTGTGTGAGCATCCCCGGGTGCTCGACACCGAGAAGACCCCGGCGGCGATCACCGCTCTGGTGCTGCGACTGTCCGGCGCGCTGTCCGAGCACCTGGTCGACACCGCGGCACTGCGCGATACGCACATCGAACTCGAACGACTGATCCACCATCTGCCCGCCGGCCCGAATCAGCGTGGCGGACCCGCTCAATGGCTACTGAAGCTGCTGGCCACCCAGACCGAACGCACCGATCTCATCGAGCTGATCGACGAGTTGCATCGGCGGATGCGCGCGGAGCGGGTCATGGACTTCGGCGCGCAGATGTCCGCCGCGGCCCGGTTGGCGGCCGCCGCCCCGCAGGTGGGAGCCGAACTGCGGCAACGCTATCGGGTGGTGCTGCTCGACGAGTACCAGGACACCGGCCACGCCCAGCGCATCGCGCTGTCGGCGCTGTTCGGCGGCGGTGTGGACGACGGTCTCGCGCTCACCGCGGTTGGCGATCCGATCCAATCGATCTACGGATGGCGCGGTGCGTCGGCGACGAACCTGCCCCGGTTCACCACCGACTTCCCGCACTCCGACGGAACGCCGGCGCCGACGCTGGAACTGCGCACCAGCTGGCGTAATCCCGCCGAGGCTCTGCACCTGGCCAACGCGGTGTCCGAGCAGGCCCGGCGACGATCGGTCAGTGTGCGTGAGCTGCTGCCCCGGCCCGACGCCACTCCGGGGGAGGTACGCGCCGCACTGCTCGATGACGTGGTGACCGAGCGGGACTGGGTCGCCGATCAGATCGCCGCCCGCTATCTGGCCGTCGAGACACCGCCCACGGCGGCGGTCCTGGTGCGTCGCAACGCCGATGCCGCGCCGATGGCCGAGGCGCTGACCGCCCGCGGCGTGCCGGTGGAAGTCGTCGGGCTCGCGGGACTGCTGTCCATACCGGAGGTCGCCGATGTCGTGGCGATGCTGCGGCTGGTGGTCGATCCCACCGGTGGTCCGGCAGCCATGCGGGTGCTCACCGGTCCGCGCTGGCGGCTCGGGGCGCGTGACATCACCGCACTGTGGCAGCGCGCCACCGAACTCGACGATCCGGCCCCCGGCGAGCACGGCACCGCGGCGCGGATCGTCGCGCAGGCCGCCCCCGACGCCGACACCGCCTGCCTGGCCGATGCCATCTGCGATCCCGGCCCCGAGGAACGGTATTCGGCGACCGGGTATGCGCGCCTCGTCGCGCTGGGGCGTGAGCTGACCGTTCTGCGTTCGCATCTGGGCTATCCGCTGCCGGATCTGGTCGCCGAGATCCGGCGTGTGCTCGGTGTCGACGCCGAGGCACGGGCCGCCCGTCCGGTGTCCGCGGGGTGGGGTGGCACCGAACACCTGGACGCGTTCGGTGATGTGGTGGCCGAGTTCGCCGAGCGCTCCGACGGCTCGCCGACGGGTCTGCTGGCCTATCTGGACGTGGCCGCCGATGTCGAGAACGGCCTGGCGCCGGCCGAGGTGAGCGTCGCCGCCGACCGGGTCCAGATCCTCACCGTGCACGCTGCCAAGGGGCTGGAGTGGGAGATCGTCGCGGTGCCGCACCTGAGCGGACGGATCTTCCCGTCCACCGCGATGGCACGGACCTGGCTCTCCGATGCCGGCGAGTTGCCGCCGCTGCTGCGTGGCGACCGGGCCACGCTGTCCGAGCACGGCGTACCGGTGCTGGACACCAGCGACGTGAACGACCGTAAAGCGCTGTCCGACAAGATTGCTCAGCACAAGGATGTCCTGGCCGTGCGGCGCGGTGACGAGGAGCGTCGACTGCTGTATGTGGCGTTGACCCGATCCGAGCACACCCTACTGTTGTCGGGGCATCACTGGGGGCCCACCGAGTCCAAGCCTCGTGGCCCGTCGGAGTTCCTGGTCGAGCTCAAGGCGATCATCGAGACGTCGGGCTGCGGTGTCATCGACCGATGGGATCCAGAGCCCGCCGACGGTGAGCCGAACCCGTTGCGAGGCAGCACAGTCGAAGCGGTCTGGCCTGTCGAAGGGTCACGCGCGCATGATGTCGAGCGCGGCGCGGCGCTGGTCGAGCACGCAGCCGAACAGGCGCAATCCGGGATCGACCCCGAGGGTTGGGCGGCCGATGTGGACGCCCTGCTCGCCGAACGCGAACGGGCAGCTGCCGCGGCGCCGGTCGTGCTGCCCGGGCAGCTCTCGGTCAGCACCCTGGTCGATCTCGGCAAGGATCGCGCCGCCGCGCTGAGCAGGCTGCGGCGCAGGCTCCCGTCCCGTCCGGACCCACATGCGTTACTGGGTACCGCTTTTCACGAGTGGGTGCAGCGTTACTTCCATGCCGAGCGGTTGTTCGACCTCGATGATCTGCCCGGCGCGGTCGACGGCGACGCGGGGCGCGCGCACGCCGAGGAGCGAGCCGAACTGCAGACCGCCTTCGCCTCGTCGCCATGGGCGGCGCGCACCCCACTCGATGTGGAGGTCCCCTTCGACATGCTCCTGGGCAGCGACGACACGGGCGAGCCGACGGTGGTGCGCGGCCGGATCGATGCCGTCTTCGCCGAATCCGACGGCGGCGTGATCGTGGTGGACTGGAAGACCGGCGACCCACCGTCGACGCCGGAGGCCCGCGAGCACGCCGCCGTGCAGCTCGCGGTGTACCGGTTGGCGTGGGCCGGGCTGCACGACTGCCCGGTCGACGCGGTGCGTGCGGCGTTCCACTACGTCCGCAGCGGGGTGACGGTCATTCCCGACGAACTACCCGACGCCGAGGACCTCGCGGCCCTGCTGGCCGACGCCAGGGCTCAGGAGTTGCGATAGATCTTGTAGGCCTGGGTGATCATCGGGATCTGCAGCGGCAGGCGTGCCCACGCGCCGATCCGCATCGGCAACGGCTTTTCCTTCCACAACCGCACCATGTTGACGTTGGCCGGCAGTACCCCGAGGAACAGGGCGATGGCGCCCAGCGCGCCGAGCCTGCGGGTCTTCGGCGCGATCAACATGCCGCCGACCGCGGCCTCGGCGACTCCGGAGGCCAGGGTGTAGAACCGCGCCGAACCAGGCAGTTCGACGGGGACGATGGTGTCGAACGGTTTCGGCGCGGCGAAATGCAAGACCCCCATCCCGACGAGCCACACGCCCATCTTGGTGGCGCGCGATGCTGTTGCTTGCTGCTCAACTCCGGTTATGGGGGTCGTCATGGTTACATTGTGGCGTGCCCACCCCGTGCCGATCGGTGAATCGTGGCCAAAGGTAGATTGCGCCGGCGCTTGGCGGCGGTCAACCAGGACCTGACTTCGCGACATGACGCCGACCTCGTCGACGTCCTGAGCATTCCGGAGAGGTTCGTCAGCCCCTGGCGGCGGATCTTCACGCGCGTGCTGCTGGCACTGGGCGCCTTGTTCGCCGCGGTGCTCATCGTCTACGTCGACCGCCACGGCTACCGCGATATCGAGTCCGCCCCCGATGCGAACGACCCGCTGTCGTTCCTCGACTGTCTGTACTACGCGACGGTCTCGCTGTCGACCACCGGCTACGGCGATATCACGCCCGTCACCCCGTCCGCCCGGCTGATCAACGTCCTGGTGATCACGCCGCTGCGGGTGGCCTTCCTGATCGTGCTGATCGGAACGACGGTGGAAACCCTGACCAATCAGTCGCGCCAGGCGTTGAAGATCCAGCGATGGAGGAGAAGCGTGCGTAACCACACCGTCGTCGTCGGATATGGGACCAAGGGCCGCACCGCGGTGGCCGCCATGATCGGTGATGACGTCGCCCCCGCCGACATCGTCGTCGTCGAGCAGGACCCCGTGGCGCTGGAAAAGGCCAAGAATGCCGGGCTGGTCACCGTCCGTGGCAATGCCCAGGACTCCGAGGTACTGCGGCTCGCCAGCGTTCAGCACGCGAAGTCGATCATCGTCGCCGCCAACCGTGACGACACCGCCGTACTGGTGACGCTCACCGCGCGCGAACTGAACCCGACCGCCACCATCATCGCCGCGGTCCGCGAGGCCGAAAACCAGCACCTGCTCAAGCAGTCCGGCGCAAACAGCACCGTCGTCACCTCCGAGACGGCGGGCCGGCTGCTAGGCCTGGCCACCCAGACCCCCAGCGTGGTGGAGATGATCGAGGACCTGCTGACCCCCGATGCCGGCTTCGCGATCGCCGAGCGTCAGGTCGAGCCCAAGGAGGCCGGCGGCTCGCCGCGCCATCTCACCGACATCGTGCTCGGAGTGGTGCGCGGCGGTGATCTGTTGCGTGTCGACGACGAGCGCGTCGATGCGCTGGAACTGAGCGACCGACTGCTCTACGTCCGCTCGAACGAGGAACGGTAAGTGAATTTCAGCCTGCGCAATGTCCCGCTGCTGTCCCGTGTCGGCGCCGACCGCGCCGACACCCTGCGCACCGATGTCGACGCCGCTATCGCGGGCTGGCCGGATGCCCGGATACTTCGGGTGGACCACCGCAATCAGGTGCTCATCGCCGGCGGCAGCGTCGTGCTGGGCAGCGCGACGAGCCTCGGCGACGCCCCGCCCGAGCAGGCGGTGTTCCTCGGTCGTCTCGCCGACGGCCGGCATGTCTGGGCCATTCGTGCCGCGCTGGAAGCCCCCGAGGATCCGTCGCTGCAGGCCGAGGTGCTCGATCTGCGCCGCGCCGGACCGGTGTTCGACGATGCCAGCGCGCAGTTGGTGTCGACCGCCACCGCGCTGCTGAACTGGCACGACCACTCTCGGTTCAGCCCGGTCGACGGCGCCCCGACCAAGCCGATCAAGGCGGGCTGGTCGCGGATCAATCCGGCCACCGGTCACGAGGAGTTTCCACGCATCGACCCGGCCGTGATCTGCCTGGTGCATGACGGTCACGACCGCGCCGTCCTTGCCCGCCAGGGGGTCTGGCCGGAGCGGATGTTCTCGATCCTGGCGGGGTTCGTGGAGGCCGGTGAGTCCTTCGAGACCTGTGTGGTGCGCGAGATCGCCGAGGAGATCGGCCTCACCGTCACCGATGTCCAGTACCTGGGCAGCCAGCCGTGGCCGTTCCCGCGTTCGCTGATGGTCGGTTTCCACGCGCTCGGCGATCCCGAGCAGCCGTTCGCCTTCAACGACGGCGAGATCGCCGAGGCCGACTGGTTCACCAGGGCGGAGATCCGCGACGCGCTGGAGAACGGGGACTGGAGCAGGACGTCGCCGTCGCGCGTGCTGCTGCCCGGATCCATCTCGATCGCGCGCGAGATCATCGAGTCCTGGGCCTACGCCGTCTGAGCCGGCACGGACCCGACGCCACGCCGGGGGCGATCGGCCGCCGATCAGGTCCGGCAGTGCAGTAGCAGCGCCGTGCCCTGACCACCTCCACCGCACAGCGCTGCGGCACCGGTGCCACCGCCGCGGCGACGCAGTTCGAGTGCCAGATGCAGGGCGATGCGTGTCCCGGACATCCCGAGCGGGTGCCCGAGCGCGATCGCACCGCCATTGACGTTGACCCGGTCCTCGTCGAGACCGAGTGCCGCTGCGGATGCGATACCGACCGCGGCGAAAGCCTCGTTGATCTCGACCAGATCCAGTGCTGCCGGTTCGACCTCGCTGCGGGCGCAGGCCGCCGCGATGGCATTGGCAGGCTGCGACTGCAGCGTGGAATCCGGGCCGGCGACCATGCCGTGGGTACCGATCTCGGCGATCCACGGCACGCCGAGTTCCTCGGCTTTGCGCCGGCTCATCACGACGACGGCGGCGGCGCCATCGTTGATCGGTGATGCGTTGCCGGCCGTGATGGTGCCGCCGGGACGAAAGGCCGGGCGCAGCCGGGACAGCGACTCGATGGTGGTGTCGGCCCGGACGCTCTCGTCATGAGTGAACGGAAGGGACTCACCCCGGCGCCCGGGGACCTGTACCGGCACCACCTCGTCGGCGAAAAGCCCGGCCTTCCAGGCGGTTGCAGCGCGGGTGTGGGAGCGCGCCGCGAATGCATCCTGGGCGGGGCGGTCGAGATCGTTGGCGTCTTCGGTCAACGCGCCCATCGCCTCGTCGGTGAAGACGTCACGCAGGCCGTCGAAGGCGAGATGGTCTGTCACGGCGACGTCACCATATCTGTAACCGGCTCGGGATTTCGGCAGCAGATGCGGTGCCTGACTCATCGATTCCTGGCCGCCGGCGACCACGATCTGCGCACTGCCGCAACGAATCATCTGATCGGCCAGAATGATCGAGTCGATACCGGAAAGGCACACCTTGTTGACGGTCAGGGCGGGCACGGTCATCGGGATGCCGCCGGCGGCCGCGGCTTGGCGGGCCGGAAGCTGGCCCGCGCCGGCGGTCAGCACCTGTCCCATGATCACGTACTGAACCTGTGCGCCGGTGATGCCGGCCTTCGCGAGGGCCCCGGCGATGGCCACTCCGCCCAGCTCGGCCGCACTCATCGAGGACAGCGAGCCCATGAATCGTCCGATCGGGGTGCGCGCTCCCGCGACCAGAACCGAGGTGCTGCCCGTCATGACAGGTCCAGCGGAGCTTCGGTGGCGGCGACCACATCGGCGAACTCGACCCCCGGGGCCAGCTCGCGCACCGCGAGGGTGCCGTGGGTGGTGATGTCCAGAACGGCAAGGTTGGTGATGATGCGGTCGACCACCCTGGCACCGGTCAGGGGCAGGGTGCACGAGTTCACGATCTTGGGTTGGCCCGATTTGTCGGTGTGCTCCATCAGCACGATCACCCGGTCGGCACCGTGTACCAGGTCCATGGCACCGCCCATTCCCTTGACCATCTTGCCGGGGATCATCCAGTTGGCCAGATCCCCCCATCGGGAGACCTGCATGGCGCCCAGTACCGCGGTGTCGATATGGCCGCCTCGGATCATCCCGAACGACGCAGCCGAATCGAAGAAGGCCGCACCCGGGGCGACGGTGACGGTCTCCTTGCCCGCATTGATCAGGTCGGCGTCCACGGCATCGTCGGTGGGGTAGGGGCCGGTGCCCAGGATCCCGTTCTCCGAGTGGAGGGTGACGTGCACGCCGGGGTCGAGGTGGTCGGGGATGAGCGTGGGTAAACCTATTCCCAGATTCACGTACTGGCCGTCGATCATCTCGCGGGCCGCGCGGGCGGCCATCTGGTCACGCGACCAGCCGGTGAGAGTGGTGGTCATCTTTCGCCCTCCTGGTTGCGCACGGTGCGCTTCTCGATGCGTTTGTCCTGGGGGCCGGTGTGCACGATGCGTTGCACGAACACACCGGGCAGGTGGACGTTGTTGGGATCGATATCGCCCGCCTCGACCAGGTTCTCCACCTGCGCGATGGTCACCTTGCCCGCCATGGCGGCCAGCGGGTTGAAATTCATGGCGGTCTTGTCGAACACCAGATTCCCCGCGGTGTCCCCGACCTTGGCGTGGACGAGTGCGAAGTCGGCGCGAATCGACTCCTCCAGCACGTGGCGTCTGCCGTCGAAGACCCTGGTCTCTTTCGGCGGCGAGGCGATGAGCACCGAGCCGTCGGGCGCGTAGCGCCAAGGGATTCCGCCGTCGGACACCGGGGTTGCGACACCTGCCGGTGTGTAGAACGCCGGTATGCCCGCCCCTCCGGCGCGAAGCCTTTCGGCCAAAGTGCCTTGCGGTGTCAGTTCGACCTCGAGTTCACCGGCCAGGTACTGCCTGGCGAATTCCTTGTTCTCACCGACATAGGACGCGGTGACGCGTCTGATGCGTCCGAGCGCCAGCAGGATGCCCAGACCGTGATCGTCGACGCCACAATTGTTGGAGTACACCTCCAGGTTGGTGGTCGTGGTATCGGCGATGGCCCGGATGAGCGCATCGGGTATGCCACACAGCCCGAACCCGCCGACCGCTATGCGGGCGCCGTCGCTGATGTCGACGACCGCCTCCGCGGCGGTGGAGTACACCTTCGAGGACACGTGATCACCACTTTCGTCCATTATTCAAACGATCAATCTGACATCGACAAGTGTGGATCACGGCAATTCACAGGGGAAGTCGTTGACCAGCAGCGGCGGCAATCTGCTCGAATGGTGATCGACTTCGGATTCGACGTTCATTCAGTGAACGCCTACTCTCGGTTCGTGACAGATTCCATGAGCGGTCCGGGGGTGATCGCGCGGGCCGGCCTGCTCCTGCGGGCGGTCAGCGCCGCCGAGCCCGCGGGCGCCTCCACCACCGAGCTGGCATCGGCAGCCGGACTCGCTCGCCCCACGGTGCATCGCCTGTTGACGGCGCTGAACGAGCAGGGACTGGTCGACCGTGATCGCAAGACCGGCAG
Source organism: Mycobacterium sp. VKM Ac-1816D (assembly GCF_000416385.1). Classification (NCBI taxonomy): domain Bacteria; kingdom Bacillati; phylum Actinomycetota; class Actinomycetes; order Mycobacteriales; family Mycobacteriaceae; genus Mycobacterium; species Mycobacterium sp. VKM Ac-1816D. The sequence goes on along the minus strand of NZ_AOHQ01000146.1, from coordinate 72,585 downwards.
GTGGAACCTCGGGCCCGAGCTGTACTTGCTCGGCGCCGCGGCGGCCAACCGGTACGACATCGTCGACCAGGCCCGTGACTTGGTCGCGGTGTTGGCCCAGGAGTCCGGAGAAAGCGCGTTCCTATCGGCCCGCCGCGGTGACGAGACCGTCTGCGTCTACGCAGAGGAGGGCAGTTTCCCGCTGCGCTCGCACGTCTTACATGTCGGCGTGCGGTTCCCACTCGGCGTCGCGTCCGCCGGGCTGGCCATCCTCAGCCATCTGACCGAACGGGAGGTCGACGACTTCTTCGCCCGTCAGTCGCCACATACCCGTTGGGGTACAGAGCATTCCGAGTCGCGGATTCGAGAGCGTATTGCCGCGACCCGATCCACCGGTTATGCGGTCAATCCGGCGCTGTTGGTGGAGGGCAGCTGGGGGATGGGCGCCGCGGTCTTCGACCGTTATGGTCAACCGGCTTGGGCGTTGAGCGTGACGGGCGTCGAGACGCGCTTTCGGGCCGACCGGCGACCCGTCCTGGGGCAGCTGCTGTTGGCGCAGGCGCACCGGTTGTCGGTGCGTCTACGCCAACATTGACCGCCGGAATTGGTCGCCCGGTATGGCGCTCAACGCAGTTTCGCCAGTTGTTCCAGGACACGTTCCGGGGATGCGGTGGCCGGGATCGATGTCACCACCATGTCGGTGCCGGCCACGGGGACGTCGGCATCGTGGTCGGTCCAGAAGGTGCGTTCGATCATTCCAATACTGGGATCCCCCGGCGGAGTGGATATCTCATGTTCGCCCCACATCGCGGTCGGCCAGCCGAAATGCGCCGTCACATTGGTCACCGCCGTGTAGTCGGCCAGCGCCTCGGGCAGTGCGGAGCCCCTGCTGTCGAGCAGCACCAAGGAGACGGGCAGCGATCCCAGCTGACCGAGCCACTCGGCGACATACATCGAGGCGTTGTCGGCGCGATCGGGGTCGATCTCACCGAGTGGGTTACCTGCGATCGCATGTGCGCCGGCCAGCCAGCGGGCGGGCGAGGGGAGATGCAGGAGTAGTTGGCGGCGGGTCGTTTTCGCTGCCGTCGCCAAGACCTCACGAGCCGACTCGAGCACATCGGAATCGGTCAGCAGCGTGCGCAGCGGATAGCCGACGCGCGTCTTGGCGCCCATGGCCGCGACCAGATCGGGGCGTGAATCGGTATGAGCGGTGAGCACGCTGTCGATGTCGATCCAGAGTGCATCGGGATTCAACAGTGCCGTCACCTGGCCGAAGTGCCCCGCCGTGAGTGTGGTGTCGGTCCAGGGAATGGAGGCACCCTGGCGGATCACCGAGGTGGAGTATGCGCCGTCATCGATCAGTAGCACGCTGGTGCGTCCGCTGGGGCCGGCCGGTGTCGGAGTTTTCGCGCTCATGGACATGCCTTTCGAGAGGGGTGGTGGCGGCCCCGGGGACGACCGGGGCCGCCACCGGTATCAGGTGAGTCGGGTGACCGTCTCGCCGTACTTGGCCTCGAGCTCGGCGATACGGGCCTCGAGCCTGCCGATCTTGACCTCGCGTCGGTCCGGGACCATGACGATCGGAAGCTCTTCCAAGGGCGCACATACCCGTTCGGGGCCGTCGATCGTGTACACGGTGGCGGTGATATCCCGCTCCTGGGGCGTCCAGGTGCCCCATGATCCGTAGTAGGGCAGGTCCTTCGGCGGTTCGGAGGTGACGAACTCCTTGCAGAACTCGGCGAAGGGCTTGCCCCGTTGCAGGCGGTCGGCGCGGGCCGCGGCGCGCGCCGACGTGGTCGCCTCGTGGTCGAGCCGGAACGTGGCGGGGTCGTAGCGCACCGCGAAGATGTCCTCGGCCACGCGCTGGCTGATCCGGCCGAGCTCGGCGTCCCGCACCACCGACTCCGGGTCGCGCTCCAACGGGTCTCCGTATCCTCCACCGGCGCCCTGGCTGATCATGTAGAGCTCGCCGTCCTTGGCGAGATCGAACTGCAGGCCCATGTGCGAGGTGGAGTAGCGCCCGTCCGGGAACGGTCGCTCGTTCATGACCTTTTCGATCGACAGATCGAACTTCGTGTTGTCCTTGCGGAAATGCTCGTAGACGTTCGTTCCCTTGACCATCGCGAGCGGATATGTGCCGCAGCCGTATCCGCCGAACATGCCATAGATCGAAGAGAATTTCGCACCCGAGGTCACCGTCATGAAACCCCATTGCGGCGTGCCCTCGGCGGACACGATCATCTCGTAGCCCATCCCGCCGGTGAACTTTCCGAAGCCCATGTTGTCGCGGACCAGTCGCTTGGCCACGAGCTGCATGAACGGCACCTCTTCTTCCATCACCTCCTGCTCGGCGGTATCGGCCATCGCGCAGAACAGGGGCGATATGGCATCCTCGCCATCACGGAAAGGCTTGGCACCACCGGGCATTCCGTTGAGATCTGCGCACAGGTTGCCCACCATGTCGCCGTGCTGGGTGACCCCGCCCCACAGGAAGGTGTTGATCTGGTTGAACCAGTTGGCCACCACATTGCTGTACTTGTTCGGCGTGGAGAACGACATCCGGCTGTAGAGCGCCTGCATGCAGGAGAATCCGCGAAACGAGGCCTGCAGCGATTGCCCCATGGGCGCATCGTAGGAGGCGTCGGCCCAGGTGCCCTCGTCGGAGATGATCTCGATACAGCTCATCGCGGCGGTGCAACGCGGCAGATCGGGCCACCAGAAGGCCAGGATTGCCTGCATCATCATCGATTTCACGCTGCACAGGGGTGAGTTGATGGCTCGGTTGAGAATCTCCGGTCCGGTGCCGCGCAGGTCGACGGTCATCGTGTCGCCCTTGACGGTGATCTTGCAGGCGAACTTGATCAGGATGTTCTCTTTGAGCGTGCTGTCCATGAACTGGTCGAAACGGTAGGTGCCGTCCGGCAATTCAGAGATCCGGCGGCGGACCTCGGCGTCGACATCCTCGACGGTGGTGCGCAATGCGGCCACGAACGTGTCGATCCCGACTTCGTCGATGACCTTGTCGATACGCTCCATGATCTTGCGGACCGCGGTGATCTTGACCTTGAGATCGGCGAGCTGCAACTTGGGATCGCGCACCGAGTGCTGCAGGAAGGTCAACAGGTCCCGACGCAGTTCGCCGCGTTCGACGATCTTGAACGGGCTCATCCGCAACCCGTCGTCGAAGGCGGTCTCCGAGCCAGAGGGCATCCCCCCTGGCTCGCAGGCACCGTTTTCACCCTCGTGGATGGTGGCGGCCACCCACGCGATGATCTCGTCGTCGCGGATGATCGGCATGATCATCGACTGATCGGTGTTGTGCACGTTGCCATAGCGCGCGTCGTTGTGGATGAACCCATCCCCGGCGTGGATGCCGACGGTCGGCTCGTCCTTCCAGTATTTCATGATGTACCGGATCGGATGGTGCAGGATCGCGCTGAACGCGATGACTCCGTGGCAGGACAGATAGGAGACATCGCCGGAGGCGGTGTAGATCGCGGTGGTGAGGTCGCCCCACTTTGCTCCCGGTGCGGCGCCCTGCGCCTCGCACATCTCATAGCCCTCGTCGAGCGCCCCGGCGATGCGTTTGCGGATGCGTTCGACCTGGAGCCGGTCCACCCCCACGGCGATCGCCGCGTCCTCGTGCGGTGAGCGCTGCGAAATCTGGTGACTGCGCATGATTTCCGGATCGGGTCCGAGGAACAGGGTGGTCTCGTCCATGAACCGGTCCACCCACTGCTGTTCCTGCTCGGTGAGCTGCCCGGCCGGGCGGTCGTTGACTGTGGTCATCTTTTGTTCGTCCTTAGTGTGAGGTCAGTCCTGCAGGAACCAGACAGCGCCCTGGGCCGTGGGCTCCAGTCGCCAACCGGGTTCGACGAGGAAGGTGGTGTTTTCGGTGGTGACGATCGCCGGGCCGGCGATCACCTTGTCCGGGGCCAATGCGCTCTCGTCGAAGACCGGCGTGTCGACCGGCTTGTCGATACCGATGAAATGGGCGCTACGACTACCGACCGGCTCCGGTGCGCTGCGCTGTCCACCGGGTTGCAGTGATTCGAAGTTCACCACGTCACCATCGACATAGGAAGCAACTCGCACTGTGCTGCAGCGGATTCCGGCCTCCGGGGCGGCGGAGGACGCACCGAATCGGTGGCTGTACACATCACCGAAGGTCTTGATGACCTCGAGCACGTCGCCGACACCGGAGATCCGGTGCAGTTCGGATAGCGCCACGGCTTGGGTCAGCAGCTGGTTGCCATAGCGCATGTCGAGCTCCAGGCGGTATCGCACGTCATCTGCCGAGAACCCCTGCCGCACCAGGTCCTCGCAGCCGCGCGCCTCGAGCTCTCGGACAATCGCGTTGAACTCGTCGTAGTCGGAGTAGAGCGCCCGGGTGGTGGCGTTGTACAGCGTGATGTGCACGCCGCGTTCGTGGAAGTGCAGCTGTTTCATGTTGCCTGCTCCGCAGGCCGAGAAGACCGACGAAAAGGGCGGCGCCAGAACCCGCTTGATTCCGGCGTGCCGGGCGACCCCGCATGCGTGCAGGGGTCCGTTACCACCGTAGGCCAACATCGTGAAGTCCTCCGGAAGGTACCCGCGTACCCGCAGCTCCTTGCCGATGCCGATGGCCATCTGCTCGTCGACCCCGTCCTTGATCACGCGTGCGACGTCGATGGGGTCCATGTCGAGGTGGTCGCTGAGCTCTTCTTCGATGGTGAACAGCGACCGCTTGGGGTTCAACTTGATGTAGCCGTTGGCGTAGTTGTCGGGGTCGAGGTAACCGAGCACCAGATCGGCATCGGTCACCGTCGGCTTGAGCCCGCCGCGGTCGTAACAGGCCGGGCCGGGATTCGATCCCGCCGATTTCGGTCCGATCTTGACCGAGTTGTGGATGCGGTCGTAGCTGGCGATGGAGCCACCGCCGGCGCCGAGCGTGTCCAGGTGCACCATCGGCACCGAGACCAGCCACCGGTCGATCGTGGGCAGGAAGTCGTAATGCTTGACCCCGCCCTCAGGGACCAGCCCGATATCGAAGGAGGTGCCTCCCATGTCGGTGGCGATGACATGTCCGAGGCCGGTCTCATTTGACAGGTGCTCGGCGGCGCCCACCCCGGCGATCGGGCCGGAGTGGATGGTCTGCAGCGCGTCGGTGGAGTTCATCTGGGCCATGCCGCCCGAGTTATGGATCACCAGCATCGGCTTGTCGTAACCGAAGTCGCGCAGGTTGCTCGACAACTGCGCCAGCGCGTGGAACATGATCTCGTGCAGGTAGCCGTCGATGATCGTCGACGTGGCGCGCACGTATTCGCCCTTTCGGCCCGACACCTGATGGCCGAGGAGCACCGGGATGGCGCCCAGCTCGTGCGGCGGGAACTCGTCGAGGATGATCTCCTGGATCGCGAGTTCGTGTTCGGGGTTCTCGGTGGCGTTGACGAGCGACACCACGATCGCCTCGGCGCCGGCGTCGACGAGTTCGCGAACCATCGCCCGGACGTCATCGGGATCCAGCCGAGCCACGACCTTGCCCGCCGAGTTGATCCGTTCCTTGACAGAGCGGATCATCGCGCGCGGCACCAACGGTTCCGGTCGCTCGGCCGCGGGCAGGTTCTGTTGCATCGCGTAGTCCAGACCCTCGCCGTAACCGCGGCCGCGGGAGAGTGGGATGGTGTCCTCGAAACCGTGCGTGACGATTGCCGCGACCTTGGGCCCGTTGCGCTCGATGAGCGCGTTGGTACCCAAGGTGGTTGCGTAGCGCACCGAATCGACCTCCGAGAGCACCGTCGAGCGGTCCAGGCCGGCGCGTTTGCACGCCAGGTCGAGGGCGTCGTTGAAGCCGATGGCCAGATTGTGGTGGGTGGTCAGCGCCTTGGCATCGACATAGATGTCGTCCCAGACGAAGAAGCAGTCGGTGAAGGTGCCACCGATGTCGACCGATATTCGTTTCATGCCAGTAGATCTCCTGGTTCTCGGGTCAGTGGATGTGGCCGGCGGCTTTGAGGGCCGCGGTGTACTTCTGGGCGTCCTCGCCGGGTCCGTAGTTGTGCACGGTCTCCGCGTCGGTGCCGCGCTGTGCCCATTGCGCACGCAGGGCGGGGATGTCGATCAGGATGTCCACTGCCGGGGGATGTCCCGGCGGCAGGTACTCGCATTCGATCTGTGTCCCGCACCCGGGGCAGTAGTACTCCAGGATGCGGCAGTAGGCCGGGTCGGGACTGAAGGTGTACTCGTAGCGATCGGGATCGATGATCGGTTGGTGGATCTCCCGCGGATCGCGGTCGTAGACCAGCGTTCCCGGCTTGTAGTTCTCGTGTGCCGAGCCGATATCGTGGGCGCACACACGGCAGACCCATCGTTCGGTGTCGAGGTCGATCACGAGATATTCGGTCATGGGGACTCGCATGCGAATCCTCCCTTCACTGAGATGGATTGGAATCAGTTGTCGGCGGTGAGCATCAGGTCACCCGCGGAGGTGACCCGGAATGACCAGCCGGGCAGGACCCGGGCGGTGAAGAACGGCCCTTCGACGATCGCCGGGCCGTGGCCGGTATCGCCGGGGGCCAACCGGTCGAGCACGTGCACGGCGATCTCGTCGACCCGATCCGTGGTGGATCGCACCGACCGCGTGCCGTGCACCTCGGCCGGCCGCGGTGTCAGTTCGGTGTCGGGGTCGAGATCCGGATGCGGAAGTGCCGCAGCGGCACTGAGCTGTAGGGTCACCGCCGCGCCGGGGTAGTCGACCTCGTCACCGGGGGTGTAGGGCAACTGGGAGATGCCGGTGTCGTCGAGATTCTCCACCAGCAGCTGCCACGAGGTCTGACAGTCCGACAGGTCGTAGCCCTCCTGGAACATGTCTCGTCGTGCCCTGGCCAACAGTGCGTCGTGGGTGGCGCGCGCGGCGTCGGTACTCGGTTCCTCGATCAGCACCTCATAGGTCTTGCCGATATCGGAGAACGAAATTCCGAACGCTGAGAACACCGCCGCGGTGCGCGGTACGAGCACCTGTCCGACGCCGGCCATGGCGGCCGCACCGGTCGCGCTCATGGGCCCGGCCCCGCCGAACGCCAGCAATGTGGTCTGCTCGGTGACCAGCCGGGCGAATGATGCCGACAAGGCCTGGAAGTAGGCGTGTTCCATCCGCACGAGTGCCTCCTCAAGGGAGATTCCCAGCGGCTCGGCGATGGTCTCGGTGATCACCGCGCGTGATCGCGACGGGTCGAGAGTGAAGGTGCCGTCGAGGTAGGTGTCGGCGTCCAGGATACCCAGCAGCAGGTTGACATCGGTGATCGTGGCCTGCTTGCCACCGAATCCGAAGCACGCGGGACCCGGTGCGGCGCCGACGGATTGCGGTCCGACGGTGATCTCGTCGTCGACGAGTTGGATGACCGAGGAGCCTCCGACTCCGGCGGAGGTCACCGCACTCATCGGGTAGGAGATGTGCACGCCTTCGATCGATCCGCGGTCGGACACCGCGACCGACCCGTTCTTCACCACGCCCACATCGGTGGTCGTGCCGCCGATGTCCATCATCAGCGCGTGCGACAATCCGTAGACCTTGGCCAGCGCCGCCGTTCCTTCCAGTCCTCCTCGTGGGCCGGACGAGTACGTCTTGAGCGCAACCGATTTCGCGACGCGAGAGGATGCGCCGTCGTTGCGGTACACCAGCAGCGGGTTGACCACCCGGTAGTCCTGCAGGCGTCCCTCGGCGGCGTAGAGGAAGCGTTCCATCGTCGGATGAAGGAAGGCATTGACCACGCACGACCACACCCGGCGGGCGTCGTCGCGGTCACCTGCCAGCTCCCAGCTGTAGAGCAGTGGAACCGACCCGAGCAGGTGGCGCGGGAACTTGCGCAACAGGACATGGCGCAGTCGGCGTTCCTCCTCGGCCGACGGCGCGGCGATGACCACGCGGGCGGCCCCGAGCGTGGTCAGCCGATTGACCTTCTGCACCGCGTCGAACTCGAAATCTTCCGATTGTGGGTCGACGGTGAGATAGCGGTCGGCCACCAGGCCGCCGAACAGCTTCTCCTGCGCCGGGTCACTACGCATCTGGGTCTGCAGGCTCTCGATGCTGGAGAGGATCCCGATCATCGGGCCGCGCCGCTGTACCAGGGCGTTGGTGCCCTGGGTGGTGGAGTAGCGGATGTGTTCGGTCGCGTGCAGCAACCGGGTGGTGTCGGCGTCGCCGTACATCGCCGCGGACGCCTTCTCGATGCCGCTGAACAGGCATTCCGACAGATCGTGCGGTGTGGTCAGCGTCTTGGTGAAGGTGAAGGCATCGCCGTCCCATACGCAGATGTCGGTGAGCGTTCCACCGTTGTCGATGTTGATCAGGGTCCCCATGGCACTCCGTTCGTGGAATTCGCATATGTGAATGCGTTGATCGAGCGGCTCTGTGCTGTACGCCACACCGCTTGGATCAGCGTGGTCTGTGTCTCACGGGGCCAGGTGTCCCAAGTTCGGACATCGGGGGCCTTGGCTGTGGTGTGGGTCTCATTCACACTTGGTTGACCGGATCGGGAGGTGGCAGATGCCCAACAGCTCCGCACGCTTGCTGCGGACCGCTGCTGCACGCGCGGATTTCCTGGAGTACGGCGGTAACGGCACCGCGGGCGTCTCCGAGGTCGTCGCCGCGTCGTGGGAGCGCAGCCAGGCGGCCGGGGTGGATGCCTCGCATCCGAACGCCCAGTTCACCGACGAGATCGACACGGCATCGCTGTTGGTGCGCTGTGCGCGGCCGGTGCTGCAACAACTGGAGATCGAGACCGCGGACATGCCGTTGGTGATCGCGTTGACGGACAAGAAGGCCCGCGTGGTCGAACGGATCGACAGCTCGACGGCGGTGGCGCGCCTGCTCGACCGGGTGCATCTGGCACCGGGTTTCAGCTATGCGGAGTCGACCATGGGCACCAATGGCATCGGCACGGTGTTCGAGGCGGGGCAGCCGATCAGCGTCGTGGGCCCCGAACACTTCAGTGAGAACCTGCATCTCTTCGCGTGCACCGGGGCACCGGTCATCGATCCGATGACCGGGCGGCTGGAGGGGGTGCTCGACATCTCGACGTTGTCATCGTCCTGGAGTCCGCTGATGCATGCGCTGGTCAAGAGCGCCGCCAAGGACATCGGCCAGAATCTGCTGTTGGATCGCGGGCAGGCGCAGCGCGCGATCTTCGACACCTACCTGAAGGTCACCACGCGGGCCCCGCGGCAGGCGGTGTTCGGCTTCGGCGATTCGGTGTTCATGGCCAATCCGGTGGCACAGCAGATGTTCGACACCGACGAACAGCGGGTCCTGCGCGAGCATGCGGTGTTCCTGATGGCCGGCAAGGACCGGGTCAGTGACACCGTCACGCTTCCCGGGCACCGGCTGGTCAGAATCCGCGGCACCCGGATCGTGACCGGCGCGGAAATCGCGGGGATGGTCGTGGTCGCCGATGTCGTGACGATGCACAGTCCGGGTTCACCGGCCGACTTCAGCGAGCAGCTGTTACCCGAGGTGGCCGTCGCCACACCGCACACGTCGCAGATCGTCGGCGGTCTGTCGCGGTCGCGGGAGGCGATGGCCGGTGGGACATCACCGGCCTGGGTGCGCGGGTGCACCGATTTGTATCGTGCGCTGGAGCAACGTCGGCCCGCGCTGGTCGTCGGTGAGCCCGGGTCGGGCAAGTTCACCTTGGTGGCCGAGCTGTTCCACGCGGTCCATCCCGGGGGTCGCGCCATCTCGGTCGATGCCGCCCAGCTGGCACTGGACACCCCGGCCCCCGATCTGGACTCGCTGTTGACGAACCCGGCCGAGCCGACACTGCACATCGTCCGCGATATCGACCAGGCGAGCACGGCTGCCGTGGAACGCCTGGAGTCCTACCTGAGCGCGATCACCGATCTGGAGGGGCCGGCCTGGGTGGTCGCCACGGGGTGCGATTCCGCGGTCACGACGGATCTTCCGTTCGGGCAGCTCTTGCACCATTTCGAGGTGTCGATACAGGTGCCGCCGCTGCGGTGCCGCACCGATGATCTCGCGGCGCTGACGGGGGCGTTGTTGCGCGGGATCGCCCCGGCACGCAAGGTCCGACTCAGCCCAGAAGCGCAACGGCTGATAGCGCGATATTCCTGGCCGCGGAACATCACCCAGTTGCGCGAGGCGTTGGTCTACGCGGTGCGGCGCAGGCCGGTCGGTGAGATTCAGGAGTCCGATTTGCCCGGGTACTGCCAGACTGCGTCACGGCACGCGCTGACCCCGCTGGAAGCAGCCGAACGCGACGCCATCGTCGCGGCCCTGCGGGACGTCGGTGGGAACCGCGTCGCGGCGGCGACACATCTCGGGATGGCGCGGTCCAGCCTGTACCGGAAGATCAAGGCCTACGGCATCACGGCGTGACGTGACGGATTCGCCCGGCGACGTGTGCTGTGGTCGGCTCAGCCCAGCTTGGCCTTGACCTGCTTGGCGCTCGGGTTGGTCAGCGTCGAGCCGTCGGCGAACTTGACCGTCGGCACCACATGATTGCCGTTGTTGACCGAACCGACGAACTCGGCGGCCGCCGGATCACCTTCGATGTCGATCTCGGTCCACGCGATGCCCTCGGCCTTGAGCGCGGTCTTCAGGCGGGCGCAGTAACCACACCACGAGGTCGTGTACATCGTCAGCTCAGCATTGCTCATGGGTGAATCAACCTATCGACGTCGGTACGCAATTCCCTGCACCCTATGCGCCCCGAGAACATGTCGGACACCCCTGCCATGATGGAGGCCATGCCGTCCGTCGACAGTCTCCTCGGCGACCTCGACGACGAACAGCGCGAGGCCGTCGTGGCGCCCCGCGGTCCGGTGTGTGTGCTCGCCGGAGCGGGCACCGGTAAGACCAGGACCATCACCCGCCGCATCGCCAACCTGGTGGTCGGCGGGCATGTCGCACCCGGCCAGGTGTTGGCGGTCACCTTCACCGCGCGTGCGGCGGGCGAGATGCGCAGCAGGTTGCGTGCGCTCGGCGATCAGGCCGGGGTGCCGACGGCCGCGGTCCAGGCCGTCACGTTCCACGCCGCCGCACGCCGTCAGCTGCAGTACTTCTGGCCGCGGGTGGTCGGGGACACGGCGTGGCAACTGCTCGACAGCAAGTTCGCCGTCGTCGCGCAGGCGGCCAACCGCGCCGCGATACAGGCCAGTACCGACGACGTGCGTGATCTGGCCGGCGAAATCGAGTGGGCCAAGGCATCGTTGATCACCCCTGAGCAGTACGTGACCGCGGTGGCCAGGACCCGCCGCGACGTGCCGATGGACGCGAACACGGTGGCCAAGGTCTACGCCGGGTACGAGAAGCTCAAGACCCACCGCGACGGCACCGCGCTGCTCGACTTCGACGACCTGCTCCTGCACACCGCCGCCGCCATCGAGAACGACGCCGCGGTCGCCCAGGAATTTCGGGATCGCTACCGCTGCTTCGTCGTCGACGAGTACCAGGACGTCACCCCGTTGCAGCAGCGCGTCCTGGACGCGTGGCTGGGGAACCGGGACGACCTCACCGTCGTCGGCGACGCGAACCAGACCATCTATTCGTTCACCGGTGCCACCCCGCGGTTCCTGCTCGACTTCTCCCGGCGTTTCCCGGAGGCCACCGTCGTTCGGCTGGAACGCGACTATCGGTCCACACCCGAGGTGGTGTCGCTGGCCAACCGGGTCATCGCCGCCGCGCGCGGTCGGATGGCCGGCAGCAAGCTGCATCTGATCGGTCAGCGCGATCCCGGCCCGAAACCGACCTTCGCCGAACATCCCGACGAGGTCGCCGAGGCCTCCGCCGTCGCCAAGAAGGTCGCCAAGCTCATCGACAACGGCACGGAGCCGGCGGAAATAGCGGTGCTGTACCGGATCAACGCTCAGTCCGAGGTGTACGAGGAGGCGCTCACCGAGGCGGGTATCGCCTTCCAGGTGCGCGGCGGTGAGGGATTTTTCAGCAGGCAGGAGATCCGTCAGGCGCTGATCGCCTTGCAGCGCAACGTCGGTCGCGAAACACCGGATGATCTTCCCGGGTTCGTGCGCGGCATCCTGGAACCGCTGGGCCTCACCGAGGAGCCACCGTCGGGCACCAAGGCACGCGAACGTTGGGAGGCGTTGACCGCCCTGGCCGAGTTGGTCGATGACGAAGTCGCACAACGCCCTTCGCTGGATCTGAGCGCACTGGTCGGTGAGCTGCGCCAACGTGCCGACTCGCGGCATCCGCCGGTGGTGCAGGGCGTGACGCTGGCCTCGCTGCATGCCGCCAAGGGCCTGGAATGGGACGCGGTGTTCCTCGTCGGTCTGGCGGACGGCACGCTGCCGATCTCGCACGCCCTGGCCCACGGGCCCGACAGCGAAGCCGTCGAGGAGGAGCGTCGCCTGCTCTACGTCGGGGTCACCCGCGCCCGGGTGCATCTGAGCCTGAGCTGGGCGCTGGCCCGCACGCCCGGCGGCAGGCAGGGGCGGCGGCCCTCGCGGTTCCTCAACGGGATCGCCCCGCAGACCCCGGCCGACAACGCGCCCGCCCGCCCGAAACGCGCCAGGGGAGCCACCCCGCGCTGCCGGGTCTGCAACGGCGCGCTGACCACACCGACGGCGATCATGCTGCGCCGCTGCGAGAATTGTCCGTCCGATATCGACGAGCAACTGCTGGTCGAACTCAAGGAATGGCGGCTGCGCACCTCGCAGGAGTTGAAGGTGCCCGCCTATGTCGTGTTCACCGACAACACGCTCATCGCCATCGCCGAGACGCTGCCCACCGATGCCGCCGCGTTGGTGGCCATCCCCGGCATCGGCGCGCGCAAGCTCGAACGGTACGGACCCGATGTGCTGGCCCTGGTCAACGCCCGGTCCTGACGGGCTGCCTACGCTCGCATAAATTCCGCCAAAACCCCAGGTCAGAAAATCGCTTGTGGTTTCGGGCTGTTAGGCTCTAGCCTCAAGATCACCAGCTTTTTGCCAGACGATTCCACGAGAGGAGGCGGTCCGATGTCGATCATCACTATGCCCAGCGGCGTAAATGTCAGCGGTATGCCGCTGACCCTCGCTGCTGTCGCCGGCATTTCTGCCGCCCATCGAGCCGGTTGGGCGCCCGTTGCTGCCGCCGCCGCGCCGCAGCATAAGCGCCGTACCGCCCGCGAGATCGTCGCGTCCGTGAAGCGGGGTACCGCCTAGGTAACCCCAGCACCGCCGAAAAGGCCACGGACCCGAACTCACCGGATCCGTGGCCATTCTGGTTTTGGGGACACCCGCACAGGAACCCCCAGACACCTGGTCACCGGTCCGAACAAGACCGACACCGAGAGAACACGACCAGGAAGTAGGGGACAAGACATGTCCGTCCAGGCATGCCTAGAACGCACACTGCCCGCGGTGCCGTGCCACGAGGCCGATCCGGATCTGTGGTTCGCCGAGAGCCCGTCCGAACTGGAGCGGGCCAAGGCGTTGTGTGCGGATTGTCCGATTCGCAGTCTGTGCTTGAGTGAAGCGCTGCAGCGCCAGGAGCCGTGGGGCGTCTGGGGCGGCGAGATCATCGAGCGCGGGGCGATCGTGGCCCGTAAGCGGCCGCGCGGACGTCCGCGCAAGGAGGCCGACGCCGGTCAGGCGGCGTGATGCCGACGCTCGAGACCACGGGTTCTGGCGGGGAAACCCGACAATCCCGCCAGAACCCGTGGTCTCGGCGATCCGTTCAGTCGACGAAGCCTGGGACGTACTCGTTGGCGATGGCCCGCACCGGCACGTGCGCATCCAGCTGACAGCAGATCGCGATGGTCGAGGCGATCACGCGCAGCGGAATGGCAAGGTTGGCAGGAAGATCCAGTTGCCGGGCCATCTTGATCTGCGCGACCGAATTGTCCATCTGGCCCGCGGCCATCTTCTGGATCCAGCGGCGCGTGTAGTGGAACACCTCGGTCTCCACCGGTTCCACGTACTGACGCAACATGTCGTCGATCTCTTCGACCGACACCTGCTCACCCTTCTGGATGAACCCGGCCGCCTCCATGGCGGGCAGCAGTTCGGCGTAGTTCTTGTCCCGTGCCAGCCGGATGCAGTTGCCCAATGACGCCGGGAAACCGCCCGGCAGCGGCGCCACCGCGCCGAAGTCGATGACACCCATCCGGCCGTCGGCCAGCAGCATGAAGTTTCCCGGATGCGCGTCGCCGTGCATCATCTCCAGGCGCTTGGGTGCGCCGAAGGTCAGCTCGGTGAGCCGCGTTCCCATCAGATCGCGCTGCTCGGGTGTGCCCTCGCGGATGATCACCGACATCGGGATGCCGTCCATCCACTCGGCGATCACGACCTTGGGCGCGCTGGCCACGATGCGTGGCACCTTGAAATGCGGGTCGTTGTCGTATGCGGTGGCGAAGGCCCGCTGGTTGTCGGCCTCCAGTCGGTAGTCCAGTTCCATCTCGGTGCGCTCGATGAGTTCGGCGACCACGCTCTCGATATCCGCCCCCGGCGCCAGCTGTTTGAACACCGAGGTCAGACGCTGGATGGTCTTCAGGTCGGCGCGCAACGCCTCATCGGCACCCGGGTACTGGATCTTCACCGCGACGGTTCGGCCATCCGACCACACCGCCTTGTGCACCTGCCCGATGCTCGCCGATGCCACCGGGGTGTCGTCGAAACTCTGGAAACGCTCCCGCCATTTGGTGCCCAACTGCTGATCGAGCACACGATGTACCTTCGCCGCGGGCAGGGGAGGAGCCTCGCGCTGCAACTTCGTCAGCGCCTCGCGGTAGGGCTTGCCGTACTGCTCGGGGATGGCGGCCTCCATCACCGAGAGCGCTTGGCCGACCTTCATGGCGCCGCCCTTGAGCTCGCCGAGGACGGTGAACAGCTGCTGGGCAGCCTTGTCCATCAGTTCTGCGGTGACTTCGTCCTTGGATTTCCCGGTCAGCCGCTTGCCGAACCCGAGCGCGGCCCGGCCGGCGAAGCCGACAGGCAGGGTGGCGAGCTTCGCGTTCCTGGCGACGCCACGCCGTTTGATTTCTGACACCCATCCATCATCCACCACGTAGCTGAGTGCTCCGCTACGAACCGGTAACTACCTCGGGCTGATCGTCAGCATCTGCAGGACGGATGCCGTGACCAGTGCTTGGTCACCACCGACCCGCGGGCGACGTCGAACTCGACGGTGTGGTCCAGCGTCAACGGCGCCGGTGTGCCTGCTTCGGTGTCGGCTGCCACATCGGTGTCGGCGCGCAGCGTGCGCACGACGCGATCCACCTGGGTCAGCGCCAGCGCGGCGGTGCCCAACAGCGTCGCCCGGTCGGCGGTGCCCACGGAGTGGCGTAGCTGTGCCGCAATGGCCGGCCAGGCCTCGTCGCGATCACGCCGGTGCAGGTCGGCGCACCGCAGGCAGGAGGTGACGCCGGGCAACACCAGGGGGCCGATCAGGCCGGTGCCGTCACGCACCAGCACCGGAAGATGCGGGATGCGGGCGGCGTGCAGATCGCGCAGCACGCGAGGGTCGGCGACCAGGGCGTCGGCGAGCAGCACCAAATCGGTCCTGTCGGAGGTCACGGCGGCATGGGCCCGGCTGCTTCGGGTGACGCGGGTCGCCGAGCAACGCAACGCGCCTGCCAGCAGATCCGAGAGCGGTCCGCGACCGTGGATGCGTACCGCGACCGGCCGATGTGCCGGCGACGGGCTGATCACCACACCGGCGCGCACCAGGGCGGCGAGCAGATCGGCGACGGCGACGGCCGCCTGCTGCGCTCCGAGTTCTGTTGCGCGACTGGCTAGTTCGTCTGCGGTTGCGGGATCCTGCAGCGTGCGCAACAACTGGGCCAGCGTCGAGGCGGTCAGTCCGGCGGGCGGGTGCACCTGCACCGCGCGGCGCGGATCCCAGCCGACCTGCACGGTCCCGTCGGGACGCCACAGCACGGGCATGGACGGGTTGAGTGCATAGCGCCGCATCTGGAGACTCTGTCACGGACGGCGCGTGCGCCGCTTCAGTTATCCACAGGCCCGTCGGGACCCTCGTTGCGCTCCAGGTCGGCCAGCGCCTCGTCGATACCGCTGGTGTCCCCGCCGATCACCCGGTCGATGAATCCGGCGGGCTCGTCGAGATCCTCGGCGCCGGGGAGCAGGTCGGGGTGCTGCCACACCGCGTCGCGGGCGTCGGCGCCCACCGCCTCGGTCAGCTTCTCCCACAGCGCGGCGGCCTCGCGCATCTTGCGGGGCCGCAGTTCCAGCCCGACCAGGGTGGCGAAGGTCTGTTCGGCGGGGCCTCCGGTGGCGCGGCGGCGGCGCAGCATCTCGCTGAGTGCGGGGGTTCCGGGTAGCCGGTCGCCCAGGGCGGCGGTCACGACGGTCTGCACCCAGCCCTCGATCAGCGCCAGCTGGGTCTCCAGGCGTTCCAGCGCGGCGGTCTGTTCCGGGGTGGCCTTAGGCTCGAACATGCCCTGGCTGAGCAACTGCTCCATGGCCGCGGGGTCGGCGAGGGAGGCGGGGTTGAACCCCTGGGCCATGTCCTCGATACCGCTCATATCGATCTTCATGCCCTTGGCGAATGCCTCGACATTGTTGAGCAGCTGGCTCGACAGCCACGGCACATGGCTGAACAGCCGGTGATGGGCGGCCTCGCGGGCGGCGAGGAAGGTCAGCACCTCGCTGCGCGACTGCTCCAGACCCTCCGACAGCGCGTCCACGGCCGCGGGCATCAGCGCCGCGACGCCCTTGGGGCCCAGCGGCAGACCGATATCGGTGGACGTCAGGACCTCGCCCGCCAGCTTGCCCAGCGCCTGGCCGAGTTGGCTGCCGAACGCCATCCCGCCCATCTGCGACATCATCGCCAGCAGCGGTCCGGCCATCGCCTTGGCCTCCTCGGGCAGGGCCTGCGCCCATACCGAGGAGATCTGCTGGGCGACGGGGTCGCACAGCCGCTTCCAGGTGTCCATGGTGTTGTCGATCCAGTCCGAGGGCGACCATGCCGCGGTCCGGATGGTGCCCGCGGGCAGGGGTGTCGCACCGTCGAGCCAGGTCTCGGCCAGCCGAACAGCATCGCTGATGGCCGTCGCGGTCGATTCGGGGACGGGGGCGACGAAGCCGATCGAGTTCGACGCGAGCTGACGCGCCAGGTCGTAGTTGACCGGCCCGCCGGCCGAACCACCCGGGCCGCCGGCAGCCATTCCGCCTGCGCCGCTGAACATCTCGCCGAGTTTGGTGAAGATCTGGCCGAGATCGGACATGTCGAATCCGGCACCGCCCAGACCGAAGGGATCTCCCGAGGGATCGTTCTTGCGCTTGTCGCGATCGGGGTCTTCGCCGGAGGAGAAGCCGAAGGGCAGGTCAGACATACCGTCAACGGTACCCACCGACACCTGCGCGGGTAGGGCCGCGGGTCACGCTGTGGGTGAACGCGCTCTACTGTGGGCGGCGTGAACAGGCGGATTCTGACGCTGATGGTGGCATTGGTGCCGATTGTGGCCTTCGGTCTGCTGCTGTCGGTCGTGACGGTGCCCTACGTGGCGCTGGGGCCGGGCCCGACCTTCAACACCCTCGGCGAGGTGGACGGCAAGCAGGTTGTCGACATCAAGAGCACCGACGGGGTGGCCGGTGAGGTGGTCCATCCGACCAGCGGGCATCTGAACATGACGACGGTCGCCCAGCGCGATGGCCTGACCTTCGGGCAGGCGTTGCTGTTGTGGATGTCGGGTCGTGATCAGCTGGTGCCGCGTGAGTTGGTGTATCCGCCGGACAAGTCCAAGGACGATATCGATCAGGCCAATACGACCGAGTTCCGGCAGTCCGAGGACGATGCCGAGTACGCGGCGCTGTCATATCTGAAGTACCCGAAGGCGGTCACCGTCTCGACGGTGGAGGACAAGGGTCCTTCGGCGGGCAAGCTGCAGCCCGGCGATGCCATCGACATGGTCAACAACGTCGCCGTCGCCGACCTCGCGGCGTTCCAGGCCGAGGTGAAGAAGACCAAGCCCGGCGACCAGCTGGTCATCGACTTCCGTCGCAAGAACGCCCCGGCGGGCACCACCACCGTGACCCTGGGCAAGCACCCGGAGAGGGACCAGGGGTATCTGGGTATCGGCGTGGTCGACGCACCCTGGGCGTTGTTCGACATCGAGTTCAACCTGGCCAATATCGGCGGCCCCTCGGCAGGGCTGATGTTCAGCCTGGCCGTGGTGGACAAGCTGACCACCGGTGACCTCAACGACGGCAAGTTCGTCGCCGGGACAGGAACCATCGATGCGGACGGGAAGGTCGGTTCGATCGGCGGTATCACCCACAAGATGCTCGCGGCGGCCGAGGCCGGTGCGACGGTGTTCATGGTGCCCGCGGAGAACTGTGCCGAGGCGCTGACCGCGCGCGAGGACAGCATGCAGTTGGTGAAGGTGGACACCCTCACCACGGCGGTTGACGCGCTGAACACGATTTCCGCCGGTGGCGAACCCCCCACGTGCTGAGAATCTCCTTGGCGGTTGGTGCGTAGCATGAGGACAGCTGCGTCCAGCAGCTCGAGGCGTTGATGTTGTGGCGGGTTTGTCGGTGCGCCAC
This sequence comes from Mycobacterium sp. VKM Ac-1816D, assembly GCF_000416385.1. Classification (NCBI taxonomy): domain Bacteria; kingdom Bacillati; phylum Actinomycetota; class Actinomycetes; order Mycobacteriales; family Mycobacteriaceae; genus Mycobacterium; species Mycobacterium sp. VKM Ac-1816D. The sequence goes on along the minus strand of NZ_AOHQ01000146.1, from coordinate 54,108 downwards.
GCAACCAGAGTGGAGTTGACGAGTTGGGTATGCGGCCGGCGGCGCGAATGCCGCAGCTGACACAGCGGAGCCGGATTCTGATCGGTGTCGCGGTAGCAGTTGTCCTGTTGTTGTTGGTGGGGCCGCGATTCATCGACGGCTATGTCGACTGGTTGTTCTTCGGTGAGCTCGGGTACCGGTCGGTGTTCACGACGGTGCTGCTCACCCGCATCGCACTGTTCTTCGTGGTGGCGGTCTTCATCGGCGCGGTCGTCTTTGCCGGCCTGGCGCTGGCCTATCGCACCCGGCCGGTGTTCGTGCCCACGGTGGGTCCCAACGATCCGGTGGCCCGATACCGCACGACGGTGATGAGCCGCCTGCGGCTGTTCGGCATCGGCATCCCGATCTTCATCGGCCTGCTGGCAGGGATCGTCGCCCAGAGCTACTGGGCCCCGGTGCAGCTGTACCTCAACGGCGGTGAATTCGGGATCACCGACCCGCAGTTCGGTATCGACCTCGGCTTCTATGCCTTCGACCTGCCGTTCTACCGGCTGGTGCTCACCTACCTGTTCGTCGCGGTATTCCTGGCGTTCGCGGCGAACCTGCTGGGCCACTACCTGTTCGGCGGCATCCGCCTTTCGGGTCGCTCCGGTGTGCTCAGCCGCGCCGCCCGCATCCAGCTGATCGCGCTGGCCGGCACCCTGGTGCTGCTCAAGGCCGCCGCCTACTGGCTTGACCGCTACGAGCTGCTCAGCAACACCCGCGCCGGAAAGCCCTTCACCGGTGCCGGTTACACCGATATCAATGCGGTGCTGCCGGCCAAGCTGATCCTGCTGGCCATCGCGGTCATCTGCGCGGTCGCGGTGTTCTCCGCCCTGGTGCTTCGTGACCTTCGCATCCCGGCCATCGGCCTGGTGCTGCTGCTGCTGTCCTCCCTGGTGGTCGGCGCCGGCTGGCCGCTGATCGTCGAGCAGTTCAGCGTCAAACCGAATGCGGCGCAGAAGGAAAGCGAATACATCAACCGAAGTATCACCGCCACCCGAGATGCCTACGGGCTGACCGACCAGACGGTGGAGTATCGCAACTACGGCGGCGATGCCAATGCCACCGCCCAGCAGGTCTCCTCGGACACGGCGACCACCTCGAACATCCGGCTGCTCGACCCGACGATCGTCAGCCCGGCGTTCACCCAGTTCCAGCAGGGCAAGAACTTCTACAACTTCCCCGATCAGTTGGCGATGGACCGCTATGTCGGGCCCGACGGGCAGATCCGCGATTACGTGGTGGCCGCCCGTGAGCTCAACCCCGACCGGTTGATCGACAACCAGCGTGACTGGATCAACCGGCACACGGTCTACACCCACGGCAACGGCTTCGTGGCCTCGCCCGCGAACACGGTGCGCGGTATCGCCAACGACCCGAACCAGAACGGCGGTTACCCGGAGTTCCTGGCCAGCGTGGTCGGCGCCAACGGCAGTGTCATCTCGCCAGGACCGGCGCCGCTGGATCAGCCGCGGGTGTACTTCGGCCCGGTGATCGCCAGCGCCCCTGACGATTACGCCATCGTCGGCAAGGTCGGCGATGTGGATCGCGAGTACGACTACGAGACCAACACCGAGACCAAGAACTACACCTATCAGGGCAGCGGTGGCGTCCCGGTGGGCAACTGGCTGGCGCGCGCGGTCTTCGCCGCCAAGTTCGCCGAGCGGAACTTCCTGCTGTCCAACGTGATCGACGACAACAGCAAGATCCTGTTCAACCGTGACCCGGCCCAGCGGGTCGAGGCGGTGGCGCCGTGGCTGACCACCGACAACGGTGTGTACCCCGCCATCGTCAACAAGCGGATGGTGTGGATCGTCGACGGCTACACGACGTTGGACAACTACCCCTATTCGGAGTTGACGACGCTGTCGAACGCGACCATCGACTCCAACGAGGTGGCGGTCAACCGCCTGCTGCCCGATAAGCAGGTGTCCTATATCCGCAACTCGGTGAAGGCCACCGTGGATGCCTACGACGGCACGGTGACGCTGTACGCCCAGGACGAAAGCGATCCGGTGCTCAAGGCCTGGATGTCGGTGTTCCCCGGAACGGTGAAGCCCAAGGCGGATATCTCCGAGGAGCTCAAGCAGCATCTGCGCTACCCCGAGGACCTGTTCAAGGTGCAGCGTGCGTTGTTGGCCAAGTACCACGTCGACGACCCGGTGAAGTTCTTCACCAACGCCGACTTCTGGGATGTGCCACTGGATCCCAACCCGACGGCCAGCAGCTTCCAGCCGCCGTACTACATCGTGGCCAAGGACCAGGCCAAGCAGAACGGTGAACCGTCGTTCCAGCTGACCAGTGCCATGAACTGGATCCGTCGTGACTTCCTGGCCGCCTACATCAGTGCCAGCTCGGATCCGGACACCTACGGCAAGCTCACGGTGCTCACGGTGCCCGGGCAGGTCAACGGTCCGAAGCTGGCGTTCAACGCAATCAGCACCGATACCGCGGTGTCCACCGAGTTGGGTCAGATCGGTCGCGACGGCCAGAACCGTATCCGGTGGGGCAACCTGTTGACCCTGCCGATCGGTAACGGCGGCTTGCTCTATGTCGCGCCGATCTACGCCTCGCCGGGTACCAGCGACGCGGCCTCGACGTATCCGCGTCTGATCCGCGTGGCCATGATGTACAACGACAAGGTCGGGTACGGCCCGACGGTGCGTGATGCGCTCGACGAGATCTTCGGCGCCGGAGCGGGTTCCACCGCGACCGGTCCGGCACCGGCCGATGGCCAGGCCGGGCGTCCGCAGGCGGCACCGACCAATGGTCAGCCCGCGGCCAACCCGCCGGCCGGTCAGCAGGGCCGGACGCCGGCACCGGCGGCCGAGCCGCCGGCGGCGGCCGTGCCTCCGGGTGGGCCGGTGACGCTCTCGGGTGCCAAGGCCGCTGCGCTGCAGGAGGTCAACTCGGCGCTGGACAACATGCAGCAGGCGCAGACCAGTGGCAATTTCGAAGAGTTCGGCGCGGCGTTGCAGCGTCTGGATGATGCGATGAACCGATACCGCGAGGCGCGCTAGTAATTCTGTGTTGACTCTGCGCCCACGGCGGAACAGTGCGAGAGCACGTCGCCGTGGGCGCAGAGTCGTTTCACCGCCGAGCCACTTGTAGTTCGTTCCAAGAAGACGCCAAGTGCGTCGCGGGAGGCTTTCCGCAGTTGCACACCGCACTGCCTGAAAGGACTCTCGCATGCCCCTGGCCGACTCCGTCGACAGCGACGTCGTGTCGACACTGCCCGAGCGCGTCAGCACCCTGGTGGCGCTGCCCGGTGAGCCCGGTTACGAGCGCTGCACACCCTGGAACGTCGCGGTCACGGTGCGGCCGGCCGCCGTGGTGTTCGCGACGGCGCCGCACCATATTGCCGAGACGGTGCGGTTCGCGGCGTCCCATGGTCTGCGCGTCGCGGTCCAGGCAACCGGGCACGGCGCCACCGCGATCGGCGCGGACACTCTGCTGGTCCTCACCGGGGCGATGACGGACTGCGTGGTCGACCCGGACACCCGCACCGCGCGCGTCGGCGCCGGAGCGCGGTGGCAGCAGGTCCTCGATGCCGCTGCGCCGCACGGCTTGGCACCCTTGTGCGGGTCGTCGACGAGTGTCGGGGTTGTCGGTTTCCTCACCGGTTGCGGCATCGGGCCGTTGGTCCGCAGTGTCGGATTGTCCTCCGATCATGTGCGGGCCTTCGATGTGGTGACGGGCGCGGGGGAGTACCTGCGGGTGACCCCCGAGGTTCACAGTGAGCTCTTCTGGGGGCTGCGCGGGGGCAAGGCCACCCTCGGCATCGTGACGGCGGTGGAGATCGATCTGCTGCCGATCTCCGAGTTCTATGGCGGCGCGCTGTATTTCGATGGTGACGATGCCGCCGCGGTGCTGCGTGAATGGGCGCGGTGGAGCGTCGGGTTGCCGGAGAACATCAATACCTCCGTCGCCTTGGCACAGTTGCCGCCGCTGCCCGGTGTTCCTGACCAATTGGCCGGACGGTTGACCGTGGCGGTGCGCTATACCGCGCTGGACGATTTCGATGAGGCAGCGGCACTTCTGGCGCCGATGCGGGAGGCGGCCACGCCGATCCTGGACACCGTCGGGGTGCTGCCGTACCCGGCGATCGGCGCGGTGCACGCCGACCCGGTCGATCCGATGCCCATACACGAGGCGCAGGTGCTCTTGCGCGACTTGGATTCTGACGCGGTGAGCGTGGTCTTGGACGCGGCCGGGCCGAGTTCGGGATCGGTGCAGACCATCGTCGAGGTCCGCATGCTCGGGGGTGCCATGGCCCGCCAGGCTCCGCACCCCAGCGCGTTCTGCCACCGCACCGCCAAGTATGCGGTGACGGTCATCGGGGTGCCGATGGGACCGGCTGCCGACGTGGTTGTCGCGCAGGCCGACGCGCTCACCGCGGCGTTGCACCCGTGGTCCACGGGCGGGTTGCTGCCCAATTTCGGGCCGGGAACCGATGATGCGCGGATGGCACGCGTCTACGACGCGGGCACCAGGCGCCGGTTGGCCGAACTCGCCGATCATTTCGATCCCGAAGGGGTTCTCGCGGTGGGCCAGGCGGTCCGATTCGGAGGCTAAAACCATGGCTGAGCAGCCGATTTGGTGTGCTGAACGCCCTTGGGTAATGTTGTGTTCACCGACGCGGGGTGGAGCAGCTCGGTAGCTCGCTGGGCTCATAACCCAGAGGTCGCAGGTTCGAATCCTGTCCCCGCTACTAGGTAAAACGGCCCTCGGAGATCTCTCCGGGGGCCGTTTTCATGCCTCTTGTGAACGGATTTGTGAACGTCGGGATTCCTGGCTCGTGAGAGCTTGACGCGTAACGAGCCCTCCCTGACGCTCAGGGCATCGCGCCGTTTCTGTACGGCATCGCCCTCGGGGCAGAACGACGCCCGCGCGACCTCGACTGATGTATCGGGCCTACGGGACGACTGGCCATTGCCGCTGTCGCCGAGGGCCCGATCTAGCCCATTGTCACGCCGACCGCCCTACCGGAGGACCGAAACGCGTTCACCGAGTTCGCCGCCGCCCCCGCAGCGGGTTAACCAGGGCGAGACAGTCAGGCTGTCTCGCCTACGGTCTCGCGTTCTTATGCGCTTGGGCGATAGTTCGCCAATGCCGCCAGTATGCGGGGCTCCAAATCCTTCTTGGTCCACGGGTGCTTCGACAAAAGGCGGCTTCTTAGTAGGGCGCGAAGCAGCAAAGGCGCCATGTCGGGGCTGCTCACCGTGTGACCACGGTAGTTAAACGAGGGATTCGTTTTCACCTTTCCGTGCGCAATGTCCGAGCGGTGGTCGTAGATTTTCTTTGCAAGGTTGAAGACTCCCTCAGGGTCATGGTCATCGAAAAGGGCTGCTGCTGCACGGAGTGCCATGCGATATTTCAATTCGGCATTCTCATCGAGCAGTAGCGCCTCAATGCCGATGGTTGCGTCCAAGGTGCGGTCCTCGTCGTTGGTTCGCATCAGCGCACGTACGGCTCTTCGAGCGGCCAGCTTCACATCGTCCGGAGCCGACGTGAGCGCCAAAAAGGCCGCTCCTATCTCGCGACCATGGTCGGGATCTATGGGTTGGGGGGAGGTATGCCAGGGCGCGAAGGACGAATTCTCCGGGTAGCGGGAGACAGTCTCGACCTTCCAGACCGGCGGCAGGTCGTGCACCCAGCGGTCAGCCCAGTTGTCAGGTCTCACAAGCACTTGGTTGTACCCCACCCGTCGACCCATGACGATGTGGATGCTTTGGATGGCCCGGTCAACTTCCTCGAAGTACTTCGAATCAATTGGGTTCAAGCCACCCCAAGTCCCCAGGAGCCGAGTCGAATAGGGTCGATTCGGGACGGTGATTCCCCGCACCACGACAGCATGGGTTGCGGCCGCAACGAGGTACGGATTTGCCCCCGACGAGCCGATGCTCGCGGCACGCGAGCACTGAAATTCTGGCGCGATGCGCTCGACGAGTACATCGTCACCAAGAAGGAAAGGCTCACCAGTGCCGAAGTCGGTGAGAGTCAGAGGTATAACAAGATCACCTGTCAGGTGAGGCGCGAATCTGGCGCGTTCCAATTGCGCGTAAATCTCAAAAAGGTCCTGGTCGGAATCGAGCCCTAATGCGGCTGCCCGTCCGATAATTGAGCCAACCAGCGTGAGGTAGTCGACTCCCAGGCTGCGCTCGCGGAACTTGGGGTCCTCAACGTGGTTGAACGGGTTAATCCCGTCCGCAAACGCCTCGTCGTGCTCGGCGGCCTGCCGAACGGCAGCCAACGCGTTACCGAGTTCTGGGACATCATGCACCGTCACGTAGGTGTATGTAGATGGCTCAAGCGCAAATAGCTTCGACCAGTCAACCGGCGCAGTTACTGGTACCTGGATACGGTCGAATTCAACGGTTGCCGGCCAGCCAGCGTCGTTCACCTCGAAGGTAGGCGGCTCGAAGCGGGGCACATACTTGCCGCTATCGACATAGGCCTTCGCCGTGGCCCACGCAGCACGGACAGCGGGAAGTGTGACTTCCCACAACAGCTCATGAATCGGTGAGCCAGTCACTTGCAATCCCCCTGTGTTTCGACTCAGCCATCGCTGCCCCTGCAGCTACCACCGGGGTCTACGTGGCCGCCAGCAACGCTCGCCAGAGTTGGAGCAAGAGATTGCGGTCCTCGACTGGCAGTTCCTCATGACCAACCCGTTCCATCACTGCCATCTCAGCCGCAGCGCGAAACACACCCATCCAATTCACGTTGGGTTGTTCGAACCGCCGGTCGAGGGCCGCGTGCACTAAGCGCAATTGCTGCGTGTGCTCGCGGCGCACGATGTCACGCAAGGCGACCAGGTGCTCCGGGGTCCATACATTGCTCACACCTTGGGCGAAACGAACACTGGCGTCTGGCATCTGCGCTGCTTCGGCGATTAAGTCCCCCACGTCGGGCACGCTACCGCCTGCCACCGACGAGGCAGGGATTACTCGGAGACTTCGGCGGTTAGCTGACTCCCCCATCGCTGTCGGGGTCGTCGGGCATACTGCCGGACGTGGCAGACACCTGGGAATCGCGTGACCTTCCCGTCCTAGAGGCAGCAGTCGAAATGTGGGAGGAGCATCGGCGGCCTCCGCGTGCAACTACGATCGAGGCCAGGACCGGGTTCGATAAGGACACAGTTCAACGGGCGCTGCGCGCCCTAGCTACGGAGCCCTATTTTGAGAGGTCTCTGTCGGGTAGCGGCGAAGTCATTGCCGTCGGCAAGCCCACCAGCGCCGCCCTGCGAGTCGCTGGACAGTGGCCGTCGCCCGAGGTGCAGCTGAACAGACTGGTCGCCGCGTTCGAGGCTGTCGCCGCCGATGAGGCCCGGCCCGACGAGGAGCGGAGCCGCGCCAAGCAGGCCGGTTTATGGCTCACCGGTGCGCTTCAACAGATCGCCATCGGCGCGCTCGGCGGTGCGGGCGGCAACCTGATGACCGGATAGACCCTCAATCATCGACCATCAGCAGGAGTTGGACGACATCAGCGAGTGGCGGGTAACCAGGGTCCGAAACCCCTGGGGTCAGATTCCCCACACCGGGGGTGGGCGGTATCTCTCCGGTGCCGCTCGCGCCTACATGGATAGGCTGCTCGCTCAGCAGCGCGTGCCTGACACGGAGAGCCGTCGGCACCATTACGTGCCGCAGGCGTACCTCCGTCAGTGGTCTTTCGATGGTCGGCGGGTTTGGACGCTGGATACGGTGACCGGGTTGGTGAAGCCGCTCGGCACCAGGGACGTCTGCGTTAATGAGAACTTCTATCGGGTTATGGGACCAGATGGCGCTCCGCACAACCGAGTCGAGAAGCTGTTCGGTGTCGTAGATACGGAACTTGGTCGAGTTCAACGACTGTTTGCCGGTCTCGAAGATCCGGAAGCACTGGACTTCGATGACCTCCTAGGCCTCGGGATCACGATGGCTGTGCAGCGGACGCGAACTCTGCAGCAAAGGCGCGTCCAGATCCAATACAGCGCGTGGATGGCGGCTCAGAGCCCCAAGTTTCACGTAATCGCAGACGACGACCAGAATCCGCATCAAGCAGCGGGTATCCACACCGAAATGCTGTTCAAGGCCATGTGGGGCGGCGCGGATGTGCTCATCAAACGGCAGATCGAGGTCTGGCACGACCCGAAGGCACGGTTCATGACGTGCGATGCCCCTGTGCTGATTCCATTCGTGCGGTCCGAGCGACCGGGAACGCTCGACGCCGAATACATTATTTGGCCGGTGAGCCCGCAACGCGTCGTGGCGCTCAGCAGGAACGACGTTGGCGAGAAGGCGGTCATCCGCGAAGCGACAGGTCAACTCGTTGGCGTTGTGCGAGATGCTGTGGAGCAAGGCCGCGAACGAATGATCTTTGCCAGTGAGGCCCAGCGTGACCGACTGCCAACTGGCAAGCTGTTCCGCCGCCGCACGCAAGTCCGCCTCCGATGCTCCGATCGCGGTCCGATGGGCGAGTACGTGCCCCCACCTGGTTGCGTTGTGAAGATGTCAGAGACATTCTCCGACAAGCCTGACGTCTCGCTCTGCGAGCAGGGGCTGCACTCGCCGGCTCCCGGAATGCTTGAGTTTGTCTGATCGTGATGGGGCGGGGCTTCCGTGTGCGCGGGATCGACTGAGACCGGGCGAGGCATTTCGTGAGTCGGGCACGGTGCTCGGGTGAGAGCTGGGCGCGGCGTCCAAGAACTCCTTTTATAAATTTGCAGAGGTCGTTGGTCGTTACGCCTGGACACCCTTGTATCCCGGAAACGGTGGAAACGCAGATTCACATGCCGGCCCGCAACAGGTTTCGAACCTCCGGCACTCACCTAGAGCAGCCCCGCGAGGCGCATAAACGCTTCTGGCCTCAATCGAATGCAGTTGACGATCCGTACCCGTCCCCGATGAGGAACTTAGCCGCCTGCTCAGCGGCTTCCCGGTCGTCGTTCTTGAGCACATGCGCGTAGGTCTGCAGGAAGAACCCCACGTCTGCGTGCCCGATGCGCTCGCTCACGATCTTGGGGCTGACGCCAGCCTTCAGAGCGGCGGTCGCGTACGAGTGGCGAAGATCGTGGAAGGTGATGCGTTCGAGGCCGGCTGCGGCCGCCAAGCGGTCGAACCGTTGACGGATGGAGTCGGGGTGCGGTGGTCGACCGTCCTGGAACGTGAAGACGTAGTTCCCGGGGTGATAATCCGTCCCGAAGAATGCTCGCTCTTCATTCTGAAGTTCTCGCCACTTCTCCAGTGCCGCAGCGGTAGTTCGGTCAATCGCGATGGTTTGATCTGCGTTGTGCGTCTTGCCGCCGGCCTTATCTCGCGCGTGCCCGCCAACGACCACTCGATTGTCGTGCACCGTGATCTCGCGAGCGTCCAGGTCGACGTCGTGCCATCTGAGGCCACAGATCTGCCCACGACGTATTCCGGTGGTGAGTTCTAGAAGAAAGAGCGCGGCGAATCGATCGTGACTGACCGCCCGCAGAAACTTCTGTATCTGCTCCGGGTTCCACACGGTGCGCCGAGCCCGGGAACGTTTCGGCGGCCTCACGTTCGCTGCTGGATTGTGGGCCTTGTACTTCCACGCGACGGCATCAACCAACGCTCGGTGGATCATGGCGTGAATGTTTCGAACGGTCTTTGGTGCTAGTCCGGGATTGACCCTTCTCGGGACGATTCCTGCCTTGTACCGACGGACAGCGGCACGAGCGGCATGAATCGTTGTGCCACAAACGTTAGCGACTTCACGTGGTGCCGGCGACTCTCCGTCGACCACATGGGTGAGCCAATAGCGATACATCTCGTAGTTTCGGTCTTGTTTGATTCGGCCTTCGTTAAGAAGTTTGGCGTACAGCTTCAGCAGCTGTGGTTCATTGAGTTGCTGGAGCTTTTCTGCCCCGATGTGGGGCACAACGTAGCTCCGGGCGTAGTCCTTCCAGTTCTGCCACGTTGTGGCATCCATTGATGCCTCAACGGCGACGAACCATTCCGCGAAGAATTGAGCAACCGTGCGGGTAGAGGGTCGCACCACGCGACCCTGATCCGCTTCCCGCATTGCATCGCGACACGCTTTCCATGCCTCCTTCTCAGTTTGAAATCCGCCCTTCGAGATCGTGGGATATTCGCCGGTAGAAGCATCTCTTTCAGGCGCCCGGAAACGGTATGTCCATGTCCGCCCACGCTGATAGACGGCTCCCTTCACGAGGCGATCAACTCACGCAGTTCTGCAGTGACGATGTAGACGCGTCCTCCCAGCCTGCGCACAGGAAGCTCGCCAGATGCAGCGAGTCGGTAAGCAGCAGCGCGGCTAATTCCCAGAATGCTGGCTGCGCGCGGGACCGCGAGGAGCAGCGGAAGATGATCAAATACGTTTGACTCCATTTGATTTCACCTCCCCACAGCCGTCGTTGAATTGTCTCTCGGCACTGACAGCTTCTGAGGGCTGCATCGCGGGCAGAACTCTGCTGCTTCTGTGCCGTCCGCCTGTGCGACTGTGATCGTGCGCGACAAGGGGTCTTCGCACTCGCCGCACCACGGCCTCTTTCGCCGGACGGAGAAGGTTGGTGGGGTTGGCAGCTCTGATAGCCGCGACGCGAGAACGGCAGCGGGATTACGGACTCCCTCAGGCCGGGATGAAAGGTGGGCCAACAACGTTTGCGATGTCCAGCCCGCCGCGAAAGCCTCCTCGATTGCCGGTGACAGTCTTCTCGCTTCTCTCCTGCTAATTCGCCACGGCGTGGGAAGAGACTCCAGCACGGAGGCCGATGATGGTTCGGGTGGTGGTTCTATTGAAGGGTTCAAGGGGTCCGCGAATTGGACCTCCGGCGGTCCGGGAGGTGGACCGTCTCGGTCTGGAGATCGGACGGTCCCGGTCGCGTTGGCGGACTGAGGGAGTCCGACATCAAGACTGGGGCGCGAGTGCGTCGCATCGGGAACTTTGAGGAGGTAATGACTTGGGCGTCTGGCTCCGGATTTGTGGTACTGAGCAACTCGCACAACGAGCCCGGCCCCTTCCAGCTTGTTAAGCGCCTTTAGGACCGTGCTTCGCGCAGCACAAGATTCCGATACGAGCGTACCTAGGGACGGGTAGCAGGAGAGGCTCTGGTCTGCGCGGTTCGCTAGCAGCATGAGGATAAGACGCTCGATAGGAGTCTCGACCTCGATATTTATTGACCAGTTGAGTGCTTTCCAACTCATCTATCGCCCCTACTTACCAAAATCATTGCGTCGATCATTCGGGTTCCACACTCTCTCGAACGGCTAAAGGCGAACGCTCGGACGGACGTCGTGCACGCTCGCTCCGGCCGTCACGAGCTGTAGCAATTTCAGTTAACCGGAACGTAGTTGAACGGATGAAACGGCGTCCACTACGTTGGGCAACTTAGTCAGATTTCAATGCCTGTCGTCATCCCGCCCGGACAAAAGGCGAATCTGGAACGGTGCGGGGCGCTCCGCCGTGACGGGCCATGTCGTCTGCGCAAGGGGGCATCAGAGACATCCACGCAGGGACCGCAGATATGCGTCCTCTGTGGTCTATCCGTGCGAGCCTGGCAAGCCGAAAATAGTTTTGCAGCAGCATGGTTGATCACTAATTGAGTGCTAGTTGACCCCTAGTTGGGACTCGTTGTGCACTGGTGAAGCATTCATTAGTCCATGAACGTGTGCGTCTCTGATAGTCGGCCGGGGGCGATCAGTGCTGTTGTTAGCTAATACCTTTGGACTGGTGGTCAATCGCCGCGCTGTACCGGTAGCCTGGGGGTGTGTACCGCACCACGTCGGCTGCAGGGTTTGGGCGATGCCAGTTGAGCCCCGTCGAACGCGCGCCTCGTCGTTGTGGCCACGGTGACAATGGGTCCGATTGGCTTCTCCGAAGTCACGGAGGCATGTTGTGAACGATGAACTGAGTCAGGCAAATAACCGCGGATTCGAGCTCGGCAGGAGACATGCAGCACTTGCGGATGTCATTGGACAAGCAGCAGTCTGGGCAAAATCTTTCGGGGTTTCAACCGCCGAGGTCCTACCTGATGGGTCGGTGTTCATGACATACCCGCTCACGCAGCATGCTGACTACCTCATGGAGCTTTGGAGGCTTCTTGGGGGCGCGTGCGTCAACCTGGCCTCCTCTTTCGAAGGCCGCATGAGCGCCCAGGATGTGTCAGTAACGCCACTCAGCTACGGGGCTGCGATCCAGTCACCGACATACGTGATCGGCGCAGACTTCGTACACGTCCTTCAATCAAGAAGCGCGCATCGCTCGACTTTGCAGGATCTTTGGCGAAATGAAGTGACAAACGCAGCAATGTATCTCAGTGTTTGCGGTATTCGCACTGACGGGCTGGAGCGGTATGCCTCGATCTCACAGGCGCTCTTCGACGACGCTTCGAGGGTGGTGCGTGAAGCCTACGCACACTCGGTGGCGGTCACCTATGGGCGGATTTGGGCTCGTGCTTCCCAGGCCAATGAGGGACGCGTACTCATGGCATGGATGAAGGCACTGGCTGACGGAGGGTTCAGCTTCGAGGAGTGCGTCTTGGAGCTGCGCGACCTAAAAGTTGCATCGCCGGAGGCGGTGTCCTGTTGCCTCAATAGCAAGAGTGCTTGGCTGCACGAAGAATGAACGTCCTGATTCTGGCGGGCATTCCTAATACGGAGTTCGATGTCCGAGTTGCCTTGTTTGATTTCAGATATCAAGGATGGTGTTGTGTGCGCTGCAGGTAAGGACATCGGAGTTGGTCGAAGCGTCCCTGGTCGCAAGTCTGTCGATATTTTGCTCTCGGTGCCAGAAGAATTGAAAGAGCGCATGGTCAACACCATCGCGTGGACGCGGCCCCATACCGGCATCAGCACTCAACAACAGTTCATCCGCAAGGCAATGGCTGATCTATGCGACCAGCTCGAACGTGATTACAACGGCAGCAGAACATTTGAACCACCCGTAGTTCTCGACGAGTGAAGGCATTCCTCGCAGACTCGGCGGCCTGGCTCCCTCGTAGGTGCGCGGCGAGCTCGCCGCAGTCGACGACCTCGGCCCGTCAGTCCGCCGTTTGTCCCCTGCGAGTCGTAGGTAGTGGGAATTTCATTGGTTAGTGTCTGACCGCGGTATGCCGTAGCGAGCGCGGATCTCCTCCTCGCTGAGCGTGCTGTCTGCTTTTGACTCCTGCAGCGATCCTCACCGGTCTGCCTCAGTGATAGGCCAGTCATCGTCGTCGAGTGCAGCGCTTATGTCCTCGTCGGCCGGGTCAGGCTCTTCCCACACCGCGGCTTCGGTAGGGGGTAGCGGCTCGTCGAAGTCATCTGTGATAGCGAGGTCGGGCAGTTGACCGAAGCGGCGCGGGGGAGCGGGGGGCAGAGGAAGCTCTGATCCAGCGTCACCGTCCTCGCTTGTCATCCCTCCAGGATAGGGAAGTTGGGACATCCGGCGCGGGAACGGACGGGCTCATCGTGGTGGGCGACGCACTCAGGCGCTCGCTTCCGGCTTTCGCCTCGTTGTCGTCGAACTTCGATTCCACTCGCGAGGTTTCTCTGCTCAAATCTCGACCAGTTCAGGCACACACCCTCCACCAGCGCTGACTTGTCGAGTGTTACCTATAGGCAACAGAACTGCGGAAATTTGCTCTTTCGAATGTGCCCTCGGCGGTGGCCCGGTGTCACTCGCTCGCGATACCGTCGTGTCATGACCATGAGGGGCCGGTGGCGTCACCGCACCCGGATAACCGCCGCGACGGCGGCGTTCGCGGTCGCAGTAGGTGCAGTGGTGACCAGCGGCCTAGCCGTCGCTCATCCGATCGAACCGAGCCAGCACACGGTGAACGTGGTCCCCTCGCCGCCGCCTACCTACAGCAGCAGCGACACCCAGGCCGCTAAGGCGGCCGCCTGCTCGGCATGGGATCGGGCGGCACGTTCGACGGCGGTGGCGAGCAAGTCCAGCGCCGAGGCGTTGGAGCAGAGCTGGACAAGTCCCGAGAGCCTCGCCGCATTGGCCACGGAGAAACGTACCGGTATGGCCGCGGTTTCGTACCTGCGTACGCAACTGTCTGACGCCACACCAGCTTCAACGGCGAAGCCTCTGCGTGCCTGGATGACAACGAGAATCGACATGCTTCACGCGCTAAATTTGCGGCACTGGGACGAGGCCGATCACGAACAAGAACGCAGTAACGATCTGATCGATGTCATCACGTCCGAGTGCGGGTTGCGCTGATGCCGGCTGTCGGAGGGTCTACGGGATCGTATGGACGGCTGATCGTTACGCCAGATATGGAGCCACCGGACGCGACGCAGTGGGACACCCAGGAGCAGACCTACCGGGCTGGTGCCGCGGCGTGGGACGGAATCCACCAGAAAATCGTGACTGACAACGCGGAGTTTCGCGATGCCGCGGATTCGCAGGGCTTCGACGAGGCGCACCGGGCGGGCGCGGTGTTGGCCGAGGAAGCCAAGACGATCGCCGAATGGCACGAGAAGTGCGCCAACAAGTGCGCCGATATCGCCACGGTGCTGCGCGATACGCGCTCAGGGCAGGAGCAGCTCGTCCGCGAAGCGGACGCCAAAATCGCGAGCGCGAAGCTTCCAGGCGAAGCCGAGGCCCTGGTGACCCATTACCAGGGCATAGCCCGATACCAAACCGAGACGGGAGTAACCGCCGCAGTGGCCTCCCACACCGCCTTCAAGGCAAGCACCGAAAACACAAGGGCACTAGATCTTTTAACGAAGTGGGGCGATGTTCCCACCGCTCCACCAGTCCAGCCCGTCGACCATACGTCGCCCGGTATTGAACAGGACGAAAGCCCCTACAGCGACACCGAAAAGCGGAAAGCCGGTGCGGACGCACCCGAGCCTGTGGCCGACGCGCCGACAGATCCGGCAGGTACATCAACCACTCAGCCTGGAGTTGGTCCCGGCAGCAAGACGGCCGCAGGTGACGAGGGGATCAAGGCCGCGACCGGACCGGCGACGCAGCCGACGCCTGGCGTGACTTCCTCACCGGCGGCCTCAGCGCTCGGCGGTGGCGGTATGCCGTCGATGGGCGGCATGGGTGGCGGCGGGATGGGTTCCGGTGGCGGGATTCCGAAGATGCCCGGCGGTCTGGGAAGCGGCGGCATGCCGGGGATGGGGTCTAACCCGCTGAGTGGCGGTGTCGGTCAGATGGCCGGCGCAGCAAGTGGTGTGCCGAACTCAGGAGCCGTGCCAGGTGCGTCGGGCAGCGCGTCGCCGTTATCGTCGGCATTCAACCAGGGAATGGCGACTACAGCGGGGATGGGCGGCGGAATACCGTCTGCACCACCTCCAGCCCCAGCGAGCCCGTCGCCGGCCCTATCGGCCGGTGGTGGGCATGCGGCACCCCCGGTGTCGGCGGCCCCCGGCGGGGGCGTCTCGCCGGCCGCGGCGCAGCCAGGCATGGTGTCGCCCGCCGCCCCGGCTGCCGCACTTACCGGCGCGGGGACCGGCGGCGGTGGTGCGCCGATGATGCTGCCGCCGGGTTCCATGGGTCCCCCAGCAGGTGCGCCGCCTCCGGCACCGACCGTGCCGGCGGGCTCCCTCAGCTCAACCAATGCCCCAGCACCGCCCGCCCCGTCCGCAGCGAGTGCGGCTGCGGGCCCGACTCTGATTCCGGCCGGCGTGGTCGCTGCGGGCCAGACTGCAGCCGCACGGGAGCGCCGCGAGTCCGCAGACGCAGCGGCGTCCAAAGAGATGGTCTGGAAACTGCAGCACGCCGCCTACATGGCGCGCAATCCCGCAACAGGGTGGGCGGTCGGGGTGTTCCGCTCCCCGAGCGGCACCGAGACGGTCATCACCTCCAATGACGGGTCCAGCTACATCCCGGCTGGCGTGTTCGTTCCGCGCTCGGTACGGGTACTTTCCACAGATCCGTTGCTGGACGATGACGCTCGGCAGAGGTGGTTCGGCTGGGGCGATCCCGCACGGGTCCTCGTCGAGTACGCCCAACTGCGCGCCCAGTGGGGCTGGAAGCTGGTCGCAGCAGCCACCACGGCGGGGGTCAACGTCTTGCGCGATGCCGGGGTGGAGCATCCGCCGTCGTGCTCGGGAGACACCAACCCGCTGCTACAACAAGGCGTCGAGGTGCCCGCCCCCGTGCTCGACGACATGCATGTGCACCGGCTGGCGGTGCTGTGGCCCGAGGTGTATCCGCGGTTGCTACGCATCATGGACGCCGACCCAATTTTTCAAGACCGGATCGTCTCGGCGGTGACCGCGGCGATGATCAACGCAGCAACAACCCAGGCCCAAGTCATCGATGGCGGTATTGACGAAGCGTTACGCCTGGTCTGGGCGATCCGCGGCAGTGACGGCGAGCCATCCCTGCAGCAGTGGGCGGACTACGATAAGGCGGCCAGGGCCCTCAACGTCATGACCGCGATGCGCCGACCGGCTTTCGCCACCAATACCGGCGCGGTCGCCGATCCCAGCGACACCACCGAAGAGCTGGCCGGCTACCGGGCGCACTGGATGGTTGCGCGTACAGCCGAGCACATCGGCGGGTGGTCCAGGCGCCCGCTGCCGCTACCCGACATGTGCTACGCCGCAGCCGCTACCGGCGATCCTGACCTGCGCGACATGATCGTCAAGGCCCTTGTCAGCGTTGAAGAGGACCTCCAATACGAGGCTCCTCGATGACGACTCCAGAGGGTGCGGACGGCGCGGCCTGGAGAGTCGAGCTGGAGCGCTGGCATGCCGAGCTGGCCAATACCATCGACCAAGCATCTCTGTGGGCACGGGAGTTTCATGTGTCCACCGGGGACGGCCGCTGGGGCGATACCTCGGCACCGCCGAGCTATCCACTGCTCGGGTACGCCCACCGGCTGGAACAGATCGGTGCGACGCTGAAGATGTTGTGCGCGAACGCCTCTCTCGACCCGCCAGTCTTGAGTTGGGATCGCACCACGCTGAAGGCACCGCCGAGGATCCGGATACCTGGGCGCGACCCCGATTGGCGAGAGGCCGACTACACCGAGGGCGGCCAATATCTCCTCTACATCCGGCCCAGCGGCCCTAATTCCGATATCGTTACTGCACAACAGTATTGGCGCACTGCATTAGGGTTCGCCGCTCCGTCGGTGCTGGAACGCGAGTTCGGGATACCGCAGCTCGCTACCTACGCGGAGCAGGCTCAAGGGCTGTTCGACATAGCCCATGACACGGTGCGTGCGGCTTTCCGTGACAGCGTGGCCGCCACCTTCGGCCGGATATGGGCCACGTGGCCCACTACGGGGGATAGCGCCCGTCCGCTGATGATGTGGATGACAGAGCTTACGCAGTTCGGCTGTTCAGCCGAGGAGTGCGAGGCCGTGCTCCGCGATATCGAGGTGTTCGACCCACAGGCCGTGGCGCACTGCCGCGCGGCCCACGAATGGTGGCACCCAGAAACAGCCTGACCGCTGGGGGTTATGCGGCGGTGATGGCGATGTGGAGGCGTTTCCCACAGGCTGCGGCGAGCCGTTCGAGGGCGTCGATACCGGGGATGCGTGCACCGTTCTCCCAGGCGGCGACGGCGGATTGGCTGGTGCTCATGGCTGCGGCGAGCTGGGTTTGGGTGAGGCCGGCCTCGGTGCGGGCGGTGTAGACCAGCTCGGCGAGGTCCATTGCTCGGCCGGCGTCGTGGTAGGCCTGCTGGTAGGTCTGGCGCTGCTCGTCGGTGAGGGCGGCCTGGCGCTGGGCGCGGGCGGTTCGGTAATCGACCCCACCGTTGGTGGTGGCGGCCGTCTTCGCGGCGGCGGGGGCTTTCTTTGCGGCCCTCTTCGGGGCAGCGGTCTTCTTCGCGGTGGCGGTCTTGACGGTCATGGCTGGGTTATCCCTTCTTGGCTTGGTGGCGTCGTAGCGCTTTGCGTGCGCGGGTGACTTCGTTGCGTTCGTTTTGGCGTTGTTTGCGGAAGGTGGTCAGGGTGACGAGCTGGCGGTCGGGGTCGGCGGTGTAGGTGATGCGTTGGTTGACCTGGCCGCAGCGAAACCTCAACTCCCACAGTTTCTCTGAAAGGTAGCGGTTGTGCGGCATGCCGAGGGTGATGCCCTCGGCGGTGAGCCGGTCGAGGGCCTGATCGGCCTGGGCGAGTTCGCTTTCAGACAGACCGGCATACCAGCGTTCCACTTCGCCGCTGAGCATGATCCGCCACTCATCACCCACGCCCCGACTATACCGGACTCGGTATATACCGTCAACGATATATATCGAGTGCGGTGGGTGTGCCCGCGTCAGTCGATGTCGAGGCCGTGTCCGCGGTCTCTGCCTCGATCGCGTGTGGGTCCGGTGGTGAGAGTGCGCCAGCTGCGGGCAGCGATGGCGCGGTGTTCGTCTGCGGCAGCGGCAAGTCTGGGATTGTCGATGTCCGTTGCGGGGCGGGTGTTTTCAGCCCAGGGGAGGGTGAGTCCGTCGAGGAGTCGGCGGGCGCTGCCGGGCTGTCCGTTGTCGATCAGCAGGAGGCGGCCGTGTGCGGGGACCAGGGCGGTGGCCACCGCCGCAAGGGCGTCGGGGTCGGCGGCCGCGGCGTCCTCAACGACGATGACCGGTCCGCGCCGAGTTGGTTCGTGGATGGTGATCTGCTCGGCGAGGTGGTTGAGGCTGAGCCGGTCGGGCTGTGGGGTCGCGGTGACGCGGACGTGGTGGCGGTTGGCGGCGGTGGCCGCTGTGTGGATCGCTTCGGCGAGGTCGGGTGTGTAGCGCTCGGCCGCCACGGTGGCCACGACGTAGGGCACCGACAGCGCGACCGCGGCGGGGTCGGTGTGTGGCCGCGCCATGGCGAGCGGGTCGGCGTTGCGCCAGGCGGCGGCCAGGACCTCGACGAGCGCACGCTCAGTGGCATGCATGCTTGCGTGCACGCCTTCGTCCTGGGTGGTGGCGTGGTCGACGACGTGCCGATCGGGGAGGGCTGCGGTGCGGGACAATGCGTCGGCCAGCCGCCACCACAGCGCCGCGGCGGGCATCTCATCGGGCAGCGGTCCTTGGCGTGCCGCGACGGTGAGAGCATCGCGAATGTCGTTGGTACGGGCCGCTCTTGTGAGGTGGGCGGCCAGGGTGGGCCAGTAGGCGTCGGTGCGGATGCGGGGGTCGATATTGTCGAGGAGGTCGTTCAAGCGGGCGGGGTCGGCGCCATCGCGCTCGATGGCGTCGGTGCCGTGGCGTTGCAGGAGGTCTTGGATTGCGCGGGTGGCCACCGGGTATTGGGGTGGGCCGGTGAGGCGGGTGTCGGTGTCGTCGACGCCGGCGGCGGCTCGGAACACGGCGATTTCTGCGGCCAGAGCGGGGTTGGCCGTGACCAGGGGCTGTGCCCAGCTCGGCGCGGTGTCGGGGGTCCAGGCGCGGGCTTGTTCGCGGATCTGCGCGGCCAGCTCCTCGACAAGGCTTTCTCGGCGACGCAGGTAGTCGCCCCACTGCGGGTCGCCGGCCAGGGCGGCGGGGATGGCGGGCAGCCAGCGCAGCGGCCCGCAGTCGCGGCCGGCGGAACCGGTGGGGTCGATGCGGTAGTCCAGCACCGCGGCCGGGTCGGCGGCATCGTCGAGGCCGCCTCGAGCGCGGGCGGCGGTCAACAGTTGGCCGGGATCGGCACCGGAGAGCGCCCGGATGGTCAGGCGACGACGCAGCACGGGCCACGCTGCGCAGGTACTGAGATCGGTATGCACTGATTCAGCGAGGGCGTCGAGACGGTCGCGGGCACCCGCGCCGAGCTGGTGCTCGGCCGCAGCGCCGAGGGCGTCGGTGAACATGTCTGCGGCCGCGGTCAGTCTGCGGGTCGGGTCGGCGGCTTGGCGGGCGGCGGTGGTGGCCGAGACCTGGCCGCCGTCGCGGGCCACGATCCGGGACAGGACGTCCACGGCGGTGTCGGGGTGGGTGGCCTTGGGGGCCAGGATGCGGTGCGGGTCGGTTTCGGCGGTCGAGAGGTAGAGGTGGTTTTCGGCGCGGCCGCGGGTGAGGGCGACGTAGAGCTGTTGGCGGGTCAGGTGCTCAGCACCCACCACGTGGCAGCTGTGCCCGGCGGTGGAGCCCTGGGCGCCGTTGATGGTGGCGGCGTAGCCGAGGGTGACGTGTTCGGTCACGTAGTCGGCCGGCAGGGTGATCTCACGCCCGGTGCCGCGATGACGAGCCCGTAGCGCCCCGTCGCGGGCGACGTCGAGGATTTCGAAGGTGTAGCCGTTGCGGACGTAATCAGTGCCCGACAGGGGCAGCCAGCGGGCGTTACGGCGGGTGCGGATGACGTCGCCGACGCTGGCACGGAGTTGGTCCGCAAGCACGGTTTCACGACCCGGGCCCCAGTTCGGGTCAGCCTCGATGAGGGCGGCCAGACGTGCGGTGCGGGCGCGGGCGTTGAGGTCGTCGACGATCGCGTTGGTGGGCCCCAGGAGCAGGCTGTCGCGCCCGGCGTTGCGGTCGGCCAGCCACGCCGAAAACGCGGTGTCCGCGGCGGTCTGCTCGGCGCCGACGTGAATGCGCCCGGAGTCGATGTAGAAGCCGATCCCGGCCGGATCGCCGCCACGCAGCGCCAGCGACGCCGCGGCCTCGGAGCGGGAGTGAAACCGGACCACTTCCGACAGTGACAGTGCCTCGGTCTCGGTGGCGATGTCGCGCAGCACCCCGCCGGCCGAAATCGACGCCAACTGGCAGTCATCAGCAACCAGCCGCACACTCGCGCCCTTGCCCTGCGCGTCAGCAATCATCGCGTCCAGACCCGCGGTCGACGCCATGCCGGCCTCATCAACGATGATCAACGTGTCCGGTCCGATGTCGTTGAACCACTGCGGTGTTCCGAACGTCGCAGCGTTGTCCGGATCAGCGCAGTGGACGTACTTGTCGAGGGTGTCGGTGGTCGCGCCCAAATCCTCCCCGAGCACGATCGCCGCTGCCGCGGTCGGGGCCAATCCGAGGACATGTCCACCAGAGCTGCGCCACGCATGCGCCAGCGCGGCCATGGCCGTGGTCTTGCCCGCCCCGGCGGGCGCCAGCGCCAATGCGACGCGACGTCCGCTGGTGGCCATCTGCTCGACGAGCGCGGCCTGACCGGGGTTAAGTGGCTTGCCGCGGGCGGCCGAACCGGCCAGCGCGATATCGACCTCGGAGGTGGTGGCGACGCGGCCGTCGCAGCGTGCGACAGCGGCCAGGATGCGCTGCTCTGCGGCGAGAACTTCGCGGCTGGTGTAGGTCGCCACGCCGTGGCGGCTGTAGACGCTTGAACCGTCGCGGCGACGCAATGCGACAGGCTCACCCAACTCGTCGTCCTCGCCACGGGCGTGAGGCACCGAGAACGCCTCAGAAAGTGCGGTGCCGGTGAGCCGTTCGACAAGCTGCGACACGTGTGCGACACCCTCGCTCCGCACGACCCGAAGGGCTTCGGCGCGCACGTGGTGGGCCTGCCAGGTCGCGCGCGATTCGGACACGGTGGCGATCATTGCGACAGCACGCGACGCCACCCATTCCGCGGTGATTTCCGGTGCCTTCTGGACGCGCCGGGGGCCCAAAACTGTGGCCAGCATGCGTTCCAATCCATCGTGGCCGAGCACCTCGATAGCTTGGTTGCGCCAGGTGGCGCGCTGCTCTGCGAAAGAGCGCGGTTCGTGCTTGGCTTCGCGCGATTCCAGCGTCGCTTGTTGAGCCAATGCGAGGGATTCGATGGTGGTGGGTTCGCGGCCGTGATTGTGCTGGAACTGCTTGGCCAGCTCGGCGGTGCGGGCCTTGATCGCGATGCCACGACTCGACCAACGCATCATCAATTCCGCTGACATCCCAACGATCTCGCGCACGGGTCGTTTACCCCGTCCACGGGACGCCTCGGCGAAGTCCACACCGAGCCGGTCGATGGTGTGAACTTCCATGCGGGTGTTGTACATCTCCGAAGCCGCCACGATGAGCCGGTGCAGCGGTTGACCATCCAGAGCGAGCCAGCGGCGCACCCCATTTTGGTCGAGGTAAGACACCTTGTTGGCGATCGCTACATGGGTGTGTAGATCGGGGTCCCCGGCACGTGAATCGCGATGGGTGAACACCGCGGCGATGAGCCCTTCGGTGTCGACTTGTGCGACACCGTTGGTGCCGGTACGGGTAAAGGCGGCGTTGTCTTGCAGCCACTCCAACACGTCGGCCACCGCGGCTTCGTGAGCGGCCTCGATCTGCTCGGCAATCTCTCGCGGGGCAATCGCCCACAGCGCCGAAATCGACTTCACCGGAGAGAACGTCAAGTCATAGCCGGCCACCGCTGTAGTGCGTGCCCTGGTGGCCCGCGCGACGAACCCTGACAGCTCCCGTTCATCGGCCGGGTCACGGCCAAACTGCTCAGCGAACATCTCCCGAGCCACCTGTGTACGGATGCCTGCCCGCACGTCATCGTCGATAGTGGCGTTGCCCGCCAGACCGGCCCCGATGTTGTGCGCGCGGAACGCTTTCCCGACACGACGGGTGAACTCCGACGAGGGCTCCTCCCGCACAGGGTATTTACGACCTAGCTGTGCGGCCGCGGTCGCGGGTTGAGCGCGCAATCGCGGGGACAGATGGGCAAAAATCTTGTCGGCGTTGGGGTGCCAACCCAGCCCAAACAAGGCCTTCATTTGCTCCTCGGTGACCACCGATCCGCCTTCGACGGCCCACACCTGTTGGCGCACTTCGCCGCTGACCTCACGGGCTCCTGTGTCGGCCAACGCGGCCAGGCCGCGGCCCATCCAGCGGCCCGGCGATTCGCCCTTGGCCGAGTAATAGTCAGCCAGGCTGGAGCGGCCCCGCTCGGTGCTGTCGGCGGCAGCGACCTGCCGCACCAGGTACAGGTAGCCGTCCCCGGCGGTCAGCTTGTGCATCGACATCAACGCCGCATGCACCCCTTGGCCCGCATGAGCCCGAAAGTACGGAGCCAGCCGCAGAAAAAACCACCACCAGAAGCAACATCTCCAACCGCCGTTACCAAACCGTGACCTTCATGCAAGAGGTGTGTTGTGTTTCGGTCTGTGGAAACAAGGGATGGGAATGAGAGGAGCTGGGACGCGGCAGCGCGTGTGCAGCACGATGGGGATGAGAGGCGTTGAGCGATAGTCAGATCGGCGAATGGGATGGCACAGGAAGTGCTAGTGCTGAGGTGTTGTCAGTGGTGGTTGGGGCGATGGTGCTGGCGCTGCGCTCGTCGCACGGTGGCGGCGTTGAGAGTGGCATGCACTCCGGGGCGGTCCTGGGAACCGATGAACAGCACGTCATCACGGCGGGTGTGCGGACCCCATCCGTCGCTGACGTTGACCGTTGACCGCGACGACCGACCCTGGCGCTACCTGCGTCCGCCAAAACCAGGCATCGCGCAGCGTTGACCCGCTGTCGCCATA
Organism: Mycobacterium sp. VKM Ac-1816D; assembly: GCF_000416385.1. NCBI lineage: Bacteria > Bacillati > Actinomycetota > Actinomycetes > Mycobacteriales > Mycobacteriaceae > Mycobacterium > Mycobacterium sp. VKM Ac-1816D. The sequence goes on along the minus strand of NZ_AOHQ01000146.1, from coordinate 30,811 downwards.
TATCGGCACCTGTGCCTTGCACCCGTTGGGCTGTCGTTTGTAGACCCGCAGCAAGTACAGCAGACGCAGCCCGTGAGCGAGGGCATAGTCGTGCAGCGCGACCCACTGCTGTACCGCGCCGACATCACTGCTGTCTTGCCGCTCGCCAGGGGTTGTGAACAGTGTGCGCGGTTGCTTGCGTTGAACCGCCAGTACGACAACGACAATGATCGCGGCCAGCACCGCCAGAACAAGCAGATCCACAGTTCACAAGTGATCGTCGAATCGGCGCGCATAGTGGTCGCGGGCTATACGTCTGTCGGCGTCGGCGGCATCACTGTTGAACGCAGTCGCCAGCCGCGCGTATCCGGCGTCGAGATCATGCTCGCCCAGCACTTCGGGCTGGCTCACCTGCCGGGGCTCGCTGGGAGTGGGCGTCGACATCGTTCAAGGATAAGCCGTAGCGGTGCGGGTGGACGTGGGTTGAGGGGCAGCGGGGATGTGCGGTAGGGGTTGCGTCGACCACGCTGAGCGTGTTCCTAACCATCAGCCCCGTCCTCCCCGCACGTGTACAAGGCTTAGTCGTTGGAACGTCCGAACTTCTGCGCGGCTGCGAGCTCCATAATGATGCCGGACGACCCCAAGGATCCGTCGCCGTACGTGCCTCTGCCGGCGCACCCGTCGATATCCGCGACGTGTTTGGTCTGCTTGCTGGTACCGATTAGGAACGCCGACAGGTAGCGCCGAAGGAGGTTGAGCTTGAGCATTGCAGGCAGCCCGTGATCATCCACGTAGGTGGCGGTGGCGCCAGTCGCCATGCGGATACCTCCCCGACCAGTAGAAGTTCCTGAAAGCCTGAGGACACAGCACGACTACTGACCGAGGGCACGCCGCGCTTTGCCTGATGCCGCGGCTCGGGCCACCGTCAGCTCGCGGCGCCGGGACGCGCGCCGTCGAGGCGGCGGTGGATCACCGACAGGGTGCCCAGCACGTCGAGCGCATCCTGCTCGGACACCTCCCAGACCAGTCGTGGTTCGTGGGCGGCGGGGTTCCGGAACGCAGCGAACACTCCTTCGGCAAGAAGCGCGACGCCGTCCTGCTCGTTGCGCTCGGTGACAGTGGAGCAGTCCGTGATCAGGACGCGCGGGGACTTCCCTCGGAGCGCCGCCTGCACGAGTGCACGGCCGTCATTATCGAGTCCCGACTTCTCCCGCAGCCGCGCTCCGAGGCCCTTGACCGCTTCGAACACGGCCTCGTAGCAGTCCGTGCGCAGCAGTTCCTCACGGCAGTGGCGGACAACTTCTGGATGCGCGCCGCGCTCGGTCAGGCGGCTGCGTAGACGCTCGCTCCGCGCAGACGCTTCGGACGCTGTGGCCGCTGTCATGGCAGCTCCGATGCGTCCATCTTCGCGCACCCGGTAGCCCGACAGTGACAGCACCTGGGTCAGCTCGTCCCGGGCCACTGCGGCCTTGGCCTGGCGGTCCCAGATCGTGTCGGGCTTCATCGCCGCGGTGATTACGGCCAGGATCGGCCGCCCGTCCCGCTGTGAGTACTGCTTCTCCTGCATGCTGGCGGCGACGCGCTTCCACTTCGTCTGGCGCTCGCCGAGGGGGTCGGGCATGCCCACCGATATGAGGATCCGTGTCAGCTCGGGGCCCGTATACAGCTCTCCGATGATCCTGGCGATGTTCTCAATAGACCCGTGACCGAACGGTGCGACCGTAGCTGTCATTGCAGCAGGCTATCGTCGCGGGCCGACAGGCCAGGGACACGCGGACACGGTCGTCTCACCCAGTGGTTTGGCTCATCTCCAAGCGGCGGGAGCGAACAGGATGTCGAGCCGCTGCGCGGCAGTTGAGAGTTCCCCGGGGGCCGAACGCGACATCCACGAGACGAGCGAGGGCGTCGTGCGCGGCTTGGTGAGTTCCGCGTCCATTGCGAGCGGCTCGTACGGTCAGCCAGGTCAAGGCCAGAGATGTGATGGACGACGATGTACGCCGCGTCCCTGGGCTCGGCCTCACGTGCCGCTGACACGTTCGTTTGTGTTGGAACGGAGAGCAATTCGGTCCGCATCGGCGCTCTCAGGAATAAATCGCCCTCGGCCGCATAGTGCCGCTTCCCTTTCGGGTGCGTGCTGTCTGCCAGCCGTGTCGCTGACGACGGCCCGAGCTTCGGGGTGCGTCCGCATCGGTAAGTGCTTGCTGATCATATGCGGAACCGGGGCGGTGCTGATCGCACGAGTGGGATAACTCAGTCCGTTGTTGGCCAGATCCGCCATCACAGCGGTGTCGGTTTCCCCGTCCGGCAGAACTTCAGCATCGCCCATATCGGCGGCTGAGTATCGTCACCTGACTTGGCCCCGCCTAATTCTCCCCAAGGATTGGCCGACTATGCCGCCGGGCTGCGGCAAATCTCAACAGCTGAGACGGGACGCGGCGGAGACACGCGCTCCGATACTGTGCGTGTGCGTCGAGTGAGCAGCGTGGAGGGTCGGGGGGAGCAGATTGCATCGAGAGGTGTTCGTACAGGCACTCCGCGGACTGGACATTCCCGAAGAAGTTCTGCGGGATGTTCCCGATCTCCCGCCGGGTGTGCAAGGACTGTTGGTATACGGCAGCCGGGCTCGGGGAGATGCGGTCGCAGACTCAGACTTAGACCTACTGGCTCTATCTGAGCGAATGTCGCCGAGCGTATATTCCGGCCTCGTTAACGTGAGCTTCTACACAGTCGATCAGTTAAAGTCGGGCGTTGGAACTCTATTTGGGGCGCACTTGCGACGCGATGCGCAGATAGTTTGGGATCCGACGGGACGACTACACGACGTCGTGATTGGCCTAGGTGAGGTCGACACAGCTCGCCTGTTCAGCCGGGTCAGAAACATGTCGAAGGTCTTTGGCGCTTTGGACGCTGACCTACCCAAGTATCTAACCGGTCTCCTTCGCGAGGCTCGTTACCTGCTTCGAAGCAGTCTCTACGCGCAGGCAATTGCCGCTGGCGACCCGTGCTTCTCAGTCCGAGAGATTGCGACCCGCCACGACGACCCGTCGTTAGTTTCCCTTTTGGCATCTCGGCACGAGGGTCCACCTCAGGTCGTTGACCTGCGGGAATGCTTAGTCCGACTTGAGCGCGTACTTGGTGAGTTGCCTCCGAATCCTCACGGCTCTCTTGAGGCACTGATAGTTAACGAATGGAACGACGGAGGCGATCTCCTGGCGATTGGCTTTATGGCGCTTGGTCTTGTTGGTGCGGATACTGGTTATGCGGAGGTGGATAAGATTCTTCTATGAGCCAGAACTCAATTGCGTTCGTCGGCGATGTGCACGGAAATTCCGATGCCCTGCGGGGTTTGATAAGTCACATCGAGAAATTGAACGTCCAGAAAACCGTCTTCCTCGGAGACTACCTAAATAAAGGCCCCGATTCGGCTGGTGTAATCGAGCTGCTACTCAATGAATCGCAGCGGCTGCCCATGGTGCTGCTGAAGGGGAACCACGAGAAGGTTCTCCTAGACGCGCTCGAGAGTGCTAATCTAACTCACTTTCTCAAGATCGGGGGAGCGAAGACGATCCATTCATACTTGCGCCGTCCGGTAGGCCCTAATGTTCTGGCTGAGTTTGAGTCGCGGATACCTGTGACGCACATCGATTTCCTTCGAAGTATGCCGGACAGTTTTGAAAATGCGGATGTGGTTGCTTCGCATCTACCACTTTCATCGCCCGAGGATCGCTACAGAGTGTCAGCGCATGTGTCGGTCGGCGCAGTGCCATTGATCGAAACCAGCAGTGCACGAATTGATACCGGATGTGGATCATTTGCACACGGCCGCCTAACCGCATTCATATGGCCGGCGAGGACTTATTTTCAGGTCGACAGCGACGGCTCGCCTGTCATTCAGAACTAGGCCCATTCATCAAGTTTAGTTGCCAAGCTTTTCGAGAAGCCAGCGCGCGCGCCCCTCGCCATACTGGTTTCCCATGGCTGTATTGAGATCTAGACATTTCTGTGCCCGGGACTTGGCCTTGTCGTCCTGGCCAGCGGATCGATAGCACTGAGCCGTCACAAGATACGCGATTGCTTCACCTTGTCGATTACCGATCTGCTGATTTATTGCCGCGGCACGTTCCGCGTTTTCTATCGCCTCCGTGGCCCTTCCCAATCGAAGGAGGGTCTGGGCAAGAAGGATTTCTGCGTTGGCACGTAGAGTGTCGGGTGGTACGTCGCGTAGCCCGGTTATAGCCTTTTTTGCAAATTCCTCTGCAGACTTATGGTCACCGGTCCTCCCGTGGATACGGGCTATGTTGACCAAGGACTGAGAAATTTCGACAGTATCATCATGCTGTTCGCGAATTTCACGCGCAGATTCGAATTGTTTTAACGCCGAGTCGTAGTCTTTCACGGCTTGGTAAGCAATTCCGAGGTCGTCGAGTATCCGGCATTTGACCCTCGTAGAGAACGGATCGCTGTCCACCAGGAGCGTCAGGGCATGCTGCAAACGGCCAATTGCGCCGACTTCGTCCCCTTTCCGGCGAAGTATGCGGGCGTCAGCGGCGAAGGTTTCAGCTGCCAAAGCTGAGTGGAGAACGCCCGGCCCGGTTGCAAAGTAGTCGATTACGCGCTGGATTACCCGCCGGGCGTCGTCGAGATCGCCGCGACGTTCGAGAAACTTTGCATACGCAAGTTGCTCTGGCGGGCCGCCGACCGCAGCGGCTTCTTGTAGCTTGTCCCCACCGATACCCGGCTGACCGAGTTCAATCAGCTTCTCGCCATCGCGGCGCAGGTTTGCCGCCCGAAGAATATCCCTACCCGAAGTTGGGAGAAGTTCGACGTGTCGGGCCACCTTCCTAGTCGTTGCCGTGGCCGCCCACCCTTCGAGGCGATCGGTGATCTTGGACTTTAGGTCCCGAAAGTCGGAGGGACGTTCATACATCACCGCGTGAGTGGCCGCCATTTGGTCCTGGAGCGATTCGATTCGCGTATCAGGTGACTTGGAGGGCAGAAACGCCACCCACACATCCCGCATAGGCTGTTCAGGCCGGCCAAGCTCCAACAGTCCGGTGAACAACTCCTCCTCGGTGCCGGACGTGAAGCCCCAGGGGCTCCCTGGTTCGCTACCCCAAGACTCTTTGAACATGGTTATCAGGTAGTGGGATTCGCCGATCAGCTCGTTGATTGCCTCCTGGGGTCGCCGCGCGGTCCCGCGAACGCTTTCCCAACCCACCATCTTGAATTTGACGCCAGTCGATCCCTGTCGCGAGTTGTGTTCGTCGATGCAGGTTGAGATCAAGGTTCGCTCCGTGGTGACGTCGCCGGGCGTCGCGACGAACACGTGGAGAGGAAGGGAGTCTGGCATAGGGCACCTTAACCTGAGTTGCATAGGGTGCTGCGCCGACGGGCGGTGCTGCATCCGTGCACCCAATCGTTGCTGTGTCCGCCGCGCGGGTGGAGCCGCCGGAGCACGCACAGGCGAGCGCGGCCCCGTAGCCGAATGTTTCACCAGTTTCCCGAGCCATACTCTAACAACGTGATACAGCGAACAGAAATGGCAGAGCCCGCCTGAACTGCACTTTTGAGGCGCGCGTCGAGGCACAGGCAACGCCAAACAGCTCCCTGGGGTCAAATGGTCGCAGGGTCAAATCTGTCAGAACGACACCCACAAGACGCTGCGAGCAGCTCCGCCTGCGTGTGCTACGACTGGCGGCTTACGTCTCAAGCAACGTGCATTGCCATTCGGCCCTCGCCAGCAGCTCATCAAAGGTGACGATCTCGGGCTCATAGAGATTCCGACGATAGAGCTCGAAAGACTCGTATTTCTCTTTCTGAATCCCTCCCTGACCTCGTAGCTGATCAAGCGAGCCGACGATCAGAAAGGAACGCGGACGCACCACATAGGTGTACTCGCCGGTCTCCACCCCGTCGCCATCCTTATCCGCGAGGCGGTCCTGAATTTCACGCGTCGCAAGATGCACTGTCTGCTGAATCTGAACGACACCACCACTGAGCTCTGTTGATGGGGCCCAACAGCCCGATCGATACTCCTTATCAACAAGCAACGTTCGATGGTGCTTTATCTCGGCAAAAATCATGGCGCTGATGCGGCCGTTGGTCCGCATCAGCGCATCTGTTCTCTTCCCAGGGCCTGAGATGGACGCGCCTGTCACAACCTGTTCCAGCCGTTCCGGGCTCCAGCTGGTAATCAGTTGGCCCGCCAGGTTCGCCCCCAGAAGCCAGGGTTCCATCTCAAATAGGTTCTGCCACACCTTCTCCGGACTACTGTGGTCGGCTGCAACTTCATCAAAGAGGTCAGAATCTTCGAGAAGTCTGCGGAAAAATCCCACGACCGTACGGCGACGCGAGATCGCAATGACGTCGGCAGCGCTCGCGTCGAGCTCGATTAGCCGTCTTAACGATCCCGGATCTCGTCCATATAGCGCTGTCATGGCTTCCGGATCTCGAAAGAAATCCTGAAGGACTTGGTCATCAATTCTGACCGAGGTATCGCCTTCGACAGGGATGCTGTTGACCATCCTGATGACGTCGATGAGGCGCGTCGCTCCAGTCCGGTCGAGATCAAGCAGAACCTCTAGTTTGCTAGAACCCGGATTTGTTGGAACTCTTTGAATTACGAGGCGACGAACGTTACCCGCTTCGCGGGCAACCTGAAGCTGGATCTGTTTGCGGCCACGGGGCGTCGTCGCCACGATGTACTCCTCGATGTCGTTATCGAGCTCGGTTGTTGACGCGTCGTCGAACGTCGGTTCATCGAACACCTTTGTCACATATCTGGCTGGCTCGCCGTGGTCCCGGGATGCCGGAAGGTTCAATGTGAAGCTCCGCGAAATGTACGTCCGGTGCGGGAGTCTGCCCTCCGCCCAAGTCACCTCGTTGGGAGGCTCCGGGAGCGAGAAGATGCTCTTGAATGCCATAGAATCCCCCCTACTTTCCATCGCAGGTCAATGACACCGATCGTAGGGCTATACACGGAATGTGTGGTTGATTAGCGCTCCCGTGAACCCGACTTTTCTTAGTCTGTCAGTGGCAATCCGGAACGGCTGTGTTTCGGAAACGGCAACGCGTCAGTTACCGGAGCTGGCAGCCGACGGAGCAAAGCTGCGCGCCGCTAGGGGCAGGTAGTCAAAGATTTGTGGCGACGAGATTGATGTGAACGGATTTGTGAACGAAACCGTGCGGAACGGGGGCGACCGCCTCGACACGGCGTGACATGGGAGACGCCAAATCGCAGCCGACCTGCGCATTAGCGACGTAGGTATAAGCGCGAGATTCCGACCGGCCGGCTCATAACCCAGAGGTCGCAGGTTCGAATCCTGTCCCCGCTACTATGTGATGTCGCAAGACATCGGAATAGCCGCGGACCTACTTTAGGTCCGCGGTTTTTTCCGTTTGGGGCCTTTGGGTGCGCCGGTGGGTTGGTAGTCCCTGGTGGGGTCGAGGGTGAAGTCGCGGAGTGTTTCTCCGGTGGCGGCGTCGATAATGGTGATGCGGTGGTCCTGGGCCAGGATTAAGACGCGGGTTCGCTAGTGGTGTCGGCCTATGCCGATGTGGTGGAGTCGTCCGTTGACTCGTAGGGTGACGGCTCCGGCTTGGTCGACGCGGTCGGTGCGTACGCGGTTGTGGGTGTCGAGTCGGGTTGCTGGGTCGGCTTTGGGGCGGCTGGTGTAGATCGTCGTGGGTGTTGCGTGGTGGGGCAGCGAGCGATGTGGGCGGCGGTGGTTGTATTCGTCGACGAAGGCGTCGAGTTGGGTTTGTAGTTCTGCTGTTGTGGTGGCGCGGGGTGCGTTGGTGAGCCATTTTTTGAGGGTTTGTTGGAAGCGTTCGACTTTTCCGCAGGTGGTGGGGTGGTTGGGGGTCGAGTTGATTTGGTGCACGCCGAGTCGGTGCAGTTCGGCTTCGAAGATGTTGCGTCCGCCTCTGCCGCCGGCGAGGCGGGTGGTGAAGACCATGCCGTTGTCGGTGAGGGTGGAGTACGGGATGCCATGTCGTTGAGTGGCTTTGACGAACTCGGTGACGACGATGGTGGCGGTGACGCGCCGGTGGGCGGTGACTGAGATCGCGTGGCGGGAGCAGTCATCGAGCCAGGACTCCGATTTCGGTGTCTGCGCCGCCTGCGAGCCGCCAGTGGGTGAAGTCGGCTTGCCAGCATTGGTTGGGTAGTTCGGCGGCGAAGCGGATGTAGGACGATTTTGGCCGTTTCTGCGGAGCGGGGTCGACTAGGCCGGCGGTGTGTAGGTGGCGGCTGATGGAGGCGGTGGATACGCGGAGTTGGTGGTGTTCGAGGTGCCAGGCGATGGTGTGGGGGCCGGCATCGAGACCTTTGCCCGCTAGTTGGTGGCGTAGGTCGATGATCAGGTCGACGGTGGCTTGTGGGAGTCGGGTGGGGCTTGTTTTCGGGCGTCTGGAGCGAGGTTCGAACGCTGCTTCGCCCTCGAGGGTGTAGCGGCGCACCAGTCGGGAGATCCAGGACTGGGAGACGCCGTAATCGCGGGCGACCTGCGACTGAGAACGGCCTTCGACGAGTACAGCGGTGACGACCAGGCGAGCCTTCGACACCAGCTGAAACTGGCGCATAGAGCTATGCCGATGTCTTGAGACACCCTATTCCGATGTCCTGAAACCCCACACTGTCCCCGCTACCCAAGTTCGAAAGTTCGAACTTGGGTCCTGATAAACAGGGCGTAAGTTCGAACGTTTCGACGTTTTGACCCCTGTTACGCCGGTTCGTGCCGTGTGTGAGATCGATGTCAGCTCCTCGTCGAGCAGCTTCTTCAGATTCGGATCAAGCAGTCGCTCAAACAGGTCAGTCAGGCGCGCGTCGACAATCTCGTCGTCTGACAGGTTGAGTCGGCTGAACATTGCTTGATTCATCAACCGCCTGCCCCGGCTTCCGCTTGCGACGTAGGCCTGGTGGGGATCACGCATGAGCTCAAGGGCGTGGTCCAAACTTCGCTGTAGCTGATCGCGACTGAGCAGGCGTTCCTTGAGTACACGCTCGGCGGCTCCAAGCTCAATGTTGATTCGCTCTTGCTCGCTTCGTAGTTGCTCGAGCGGAACAGCTCCCTCGTAGTGCGCACGGAGCAGCATGGTGCGCTCAGCCGTGAGGTCGCGCACTGCCTTCTCGGCGTCACGGACGTACTTATCGCGTTTTGGTAGCGCGGTGTCGAGGTACTGGATGACCTCACGACGGATGGACGCGCGGTCCTGGTCGCTGCGGCTGCGTGTGCGCCAGTATTCTTCGATAAGCGCCTCGATGCTCATGATGGACATCGTTCGAAACTCGCAGTCCGTTCTGCGTTTCTTGGTCCGAGGCAGTAGACCCTCTGACTGGAGCAAGGTCTTAACGCCTGCGCCACGGAAGCGTGCTTCCGAAAATTCGGATCACGCGGTCGAGTCGGTCCAAATCGACGGACGAGTGACGTCTGGCCACGAAGACGCTCAATGTAGTGATCCAAACGATGACTGCCAAAACAGCGATGAGCGAACTGATTGCGAGCACCTGAACCCCAAGCTCTGGCATGAGGCCTTGACTCATGCCACCGCGCGTGGGCAGTCTCGCAGCATTCGCCCCACCCGCCAAGGCAGGCTCAATCCGTGCGGGCCTGGGCCTAGTCTGCCCTCGGATCGTATACGCATCGAGTCGAGTTTCGCCGGTACTTCCGCGCAGGGAACTATGCGCTTCGGTGCGAGTACGCCGCTCCAGGGCCTGCGCGAAATACGTCCCGGCGTGTCGACGGCTGGTTGAGCTGATATGTCCGTATCGCCATTGATGCTGAAGGGCTACGACAAGAGGGCGTAGCTGACTGGCGTCGTCGGCACCACTGCGGCGGAGTCACCGCAACTGTTCTGCTGCTCGCTGGGAGCCGGGCGGTGGTCATGCATACCGGAGCCGATGTCCGACGGGGAAGTCAGACGCTCGGCCCCGGGAAAACCTTGAAGTGGCGCAGACGGGAGGAATGCAGCTAATGGCAAAGTCCAGTAGTACTCGGGTTACCAGCGCCAAGGTTGCGAAGCAGGCTTCGGCGCTGTTGAGCAATCCGAAGACGTCGGCGAAGACCAAGTCCGTGGCCGCCAGCGCGTTGTCGCAGGCGAAGAGTAAGCGGAAGTAATTCCGCTTGTTCGGCTGACAGAGCCGGCTCCTCTGTTCAGTCACGGGTCTCTTGTCTCGATAAACACGCATTGCGACGGTTGCTCGTATCGGACCGGCGCGAGCTCCTTATGAATTGGTCGCTCGATGCGACGCAATGAAACGAGCTGTGAGTGACAGACGATGGAATGTGCGGACCGGTTGGAGAAGCGATGTCAGAACACCGCCGTGAAATCACCAGCCTTGGCGCGGAGCTAGCCGCGCTGAGACCGGACTTGGAACTAGAGGCGCGACGTCGCTATCCCGTCCACCGGACCAGCCGCACCGAGGAACGCGAACCGATTCGCAGCGACGACCGCAAGTACGTCTACGAGCGCGACGGCTTTCGGTGCGTGTGGTGCAACGCGGTAGAGCGACTGACACTGGACCATGTTGTGCCCTGGTCAGCCGGTGGTTCGGACCACGTCGACAACCTGCGGACTCTTTGTTGGGACTGCAATGGGCATCGGTCGAACTTCCGACATATCGACGATTCGTGGCAGCCACTGCCTCTGACGTATTTCTGTATCAGCTGTGATGGTGACGGTGTTCACGGCCATCCCAATGACCACCCCGGAATGGCGCCAGTATTCTGCTGGTGGTGTCGGTCTCCGTCGACTGGTATCCCGAGCCGGTGGTGGGATGAGAACCCGAATTTGTTTTGGGATTACGACCTGAACTGGCATCGGGAGAAGCCGCCGGGTTTTACGCGCGATCTATGGGAGCGGTGGGTCTCGCATAAGAAGTTCCCGACAGTAGCGGCGCCAGTCGAGGTGCCCTGGGAACACATGAATATCGATCTTGCATGCGCTGATCTAATGGATTGGTGATCGGGTGAACGTGTGTGTTCGCCAGCTAGACGACGAACGCGACGCTGTATCTAGCGCGGGTCACTGCCACATAGAATTTGGCGATATCTCCTGCGTCCGCAACGTTTCGTGTCTTGAGATACTTCTTCATCTTACTCGTTGGGAAGATAAGAACACGTTCGTAGGTGCGCCCTTTGGACAAGCCGAAGTTGATGGCTTTATAGCCAAGGGTATTGGCGGTGACCATGTATCTCAGGACAGTCGGCCGGTAGGTAGACATGTAGTCATCAACTTCGGCTGCGGTGATCTGGAAGATACCGTCGTGAGATGTCTGTTCAGTGTTTCTTGAAGTTGTTCGAGGCAGATTGGGGTACAGGGCGTCCGCGAAGTCACAGATTGCCTGGTTGCAGCGGTAGCTCTCGTTGCGCCAGTCAATGGTTAGTTGTCCGGAGGCGTCTCGTTCTTTGAACCACATATAGAGGTTGAGACGTTGGTAGTTGCTGTATTTGGTGGTATTGCTTGTGGTGTAGGTGCTTTGTCGTGGGTCACCGACCATTGTTAGTGAGATGCTGGAAGCGATGAGCAGATCAAGTAGATCAAGATCGTAGCCGACCAAGTCCTGGACTTCGTCGACATAGATTTCATCGTAGACGTCTTCAATGCGGCTGATGACCTTGCCGTTGGATTTTTCGTTAACGCTTACCGCGAAGTCGGCGGCGTTATCGCTGTAAATGTTGGATTGTGCGTCAATGTAGTAGCCGTCGACATCAACCTTGCGTGCGTATTGCCCCGGTTTGGTGGTGAAGTTAAGCGTCCGAACCCTGTTAGTGTCGGTCAGGAAATTTTGATACGGTTTGATGCAGTCGCTGAGCAGGAATGTGAACCATGTCTTAACGGTGACGTTCCGAGGGACTGCGCCAAGCCTTTTCGTAATTCGTTCGACTATCTGGGCTGCGTTTTCAATGGTGTACGTCGTGATCAGGATGCGGCCTGCAGGGTCCGCCTCGGCGATGGCCTGGATGATGGATTCAGTTTTCCGAGAGCCGGCCGCTGCGAGGATGACGCGATTATTTGATGGCATTGAAAATATACTCTGGCATTGTTACGGTTTCCTGGGTGCCGAAGATGGCTAGGGCACCGGTTGTCTTGTTATTGTCATTCTTCATGTGAGCAAGAATCTTGGCATCGTCGGTGAAGCTCTTGCCAAGGATTCGGTTCATCTTTTCTCGACCGTTGACGGCAAGGATGTGATCCTCCAGGCTCGGCAGGGTGGCGTCATCGCTGCGGTGGATGGTGATGTTGTCGTATGGGGCGAAGTCTTTGAACTTCTCGTCGACGGCTTCGGGCTTGCCATCGTTGTCGGTCACGACGTGAACGGGCTTCTTTAGATGAGCGGCGATCTCGAGGAACCGCTTCGAAGACAGGCCTCGGGCATTGAGCACGTCGATACCGTCGTGGATTGGTAGCCGACCGCCGTGGGTGTCCATATAGGCACGCTGCACGACCAGCTCATCGGATGGGCCTTCGACGATGATCGTTTCGCGGGCCAGCACTAGCCGCAGCGTGTCGTAGCCCGACAGCTTCATAAAGTAGTCCTGCGTCGTGGGGTCCAAATCGGTCATCTTGGCGGCTTGCTGCTCGTGGAGAAGAATGAGCTTTCCGAGCCCGAGCTTATTGATGACGTACGAACTGTGCGTCGTAATAATGACCTGGCGTTCTTTGCATTTATCTTCGATCTTGCTGATCAGCTTGTTCAACGTCGCATACGAGAGGTGATTCTCGGGCTCCTCGATCAGAATGGCGTGAGATTCCTCGAGGCGTCGGTTGATCGCGAGGAGGATTTTCATCGTGTTCTGCTCGCCCGATCCAATCATCGTGAACGGTAGGTCGTCGAGATGGGGGACTAGTCCGGATTCCCAGCCCGACTGTTGCGATACGTCAATGCCAAGTTTGAAGGTCTTGTCACTCACGTCTCCCTTCGCCTGGTCAAGTATGTCGTTGATAGCGCTAATGGAGTCATTTGCCGCAAATGTTTGCTTCAAGTCACGATAGGCGCGCGACAGTTCTGTTCGTTGTTGGTCGGTCAGGTGCCCCTTGATGATCTTCTGTAGGTAGTAGTCAGCGCCGTTCTGCAGCCGAATGTTGGCAGCGTTGATCATCGAAGCTGCGACGGGTATGCCCCGCTGTGTTATGGGGTTTCCCGAGAATGCTAGCCACTCAACCTTGTAGTACTCGACCGGGATCGTCGATGCGGTCTTGGCGGCAATGAAAGCACTGTATTCTTCGGCGTACTCGTCGTTGTATGCAATGCGAAGGCGGATGCCTGGCTTGTCAATCTTCTCCAGGTTATTGGTGCCGGTCAGATGCGCCGTTTCGGGGTCTTTCTTTAGGAACAAGTCAACGATGATCTCGGGTTGCATTGGATTTGAACCCGCATTGACCGCTTTAAGATACTGCTGGGCTGCCGACTGATTAAACAGATGAGGTGAGATTTCCGACTGTATTGGTCGGCCCGCTACTCGTCCCGTCAATACGAGGTTAATGGCCTCTAGAAGGGTTGATTTTCCCGCTTCATTATCTCCAACAATGATGTTGATATCTTCGTTGAAGTCGAGACCAAAAGTCTCATAGGATTTGAAGTTTTTGATAACAATTCTCTGTAGCATGCATCATCCCCTGTTGAGCATTGTATATTAACGTGGCCGTAATGCCGTGGGGCTCCAACGCCTCGCGTGTTGACCGTTTTTGTGCCCGCTGCAGCCGTTGATCGAGTACTTGTTGGTGACGGCCCTTGGCTAGTACTTATGACCCTGGGGTCTGACTGCCACTCCGGCATCCTTCAAGATGCCCAGTACCGTGCTCCGTCCTAGCGACAACTCTTCGGCGACTTGTCGGCTGGTCTGTCCAGACTCGTACGCCTCCACTACTGCCGCCCGCAGCCGAGCGGTCAGACGCCGTCGTAGCCGTGGTGGTGACACGAGCCTCTTGCTAGCCACTGCGGCCGTCATCTCTCGCTGTTGCTGGGGCTGATAGCTAGGACTAAAACGGGCCAGAGCTACTAGTGTGGTGTCGCAAGACACCGGAATAGCCGCGGACCTACTTTAGGTCCGCGGTTTTTCCGTTTTTGGGCCGTGCGGAGAGCCGGCGCCTACGTAATTGCGGGCGTCGAGGCGGGTTACCGAGGCCGCTTTGGTGCGACGAGTGGTCAGCGCACGCAGGGGATCCGGGCGCCGGACATCTCGGTCAGATCGGTCGGCGCGGGTGCGTGTGTTCCGGTCGCGGTCGCGTCCACCGTCATGATCTCTGCGGGCGCCGCCGTTGCTCCCGCGCCCGACGACATTCCGCTCTCGTAACCGTTCACGGGGTAGTCGGCACCGATGGTGACGACGACGGTGTTGAGCGGCACCGCGGAGGACGATTCGGACGTCACGGCGATGGGCAGGTCGTTCGCGACCGCGGCGGCTGCGTGCTCGGCGCCGGGGCCGTACTCGACGGTGGTGGTATCCGACAGCGCCTCGGCGGTGCCGATGTCACCGCGGGTGAAGCCGTGGGCGCTCAGCTCCTTGGCGACGCTGGTCGCCAACCCCGTGTGCCCGGTCGCATTGACGACATTGACCGCGGCCGGCTCGTCGGTTGACGTCGAAGGGTCTGCGGGGACAGGAGGGTTCGGCGAGCCGGTATGAAACAGGTTCTGCACGATCGATCGGATCGTTGTGACGTCGACGATGTTCACGTCCTGCCCGAGCGGGTCCTGACCGAATTCTCCGATCGGCAGCGTGTACAGCGACATCGGCTTGTCGCTCAGCGCCGATGCCTGATCGACGAACTTCATCATGTCGAATCCCGCGTCGACGGCCACGTTCTGCTTGGCCACCTCCGCGAGGTGTCGCAGCGCAGCGGGGTTCGACAGGGCGCCACCGTCCCGCACGGCCTTCACGAGCGAGACGATGAACGCCTGCTGGCGGCGCGTGCGGTCCAAGTCGGTGAAGAGGTCGTTGTTGAGGTCGCGGCGCTGCCGGACGAAGGCCATCGACTGGGCGGCGTCGATCTGCTGGACCCCGCGGTGAAAATCGGCGCCTGAGAAGTCGTCGGCGGTGTCGTCGTTCAGGCACACCGTGATCGGCTGGACAACCTGCGCGATCTGGAAGAAGGCGCCGAGGGTGACCTCGATGAAGTGGTCGACGGGAACGCGCAGTAGGTCGCTGATCGTGTTGATCTGGGCCTTGCGGCCGGCCTCGCGCGCGACCTGCTCGTTGGCCGCGGGATCGGTGGACGTCGACGCGCTGTCGGCGAGTGAGTTCATCGTCTCCTGGTAGGCCAGACCGTAGGCCTGCTTGATCTTTCCCTGGCACTCGCCACTGGGGCAGCCGTGCAGGTGCACGTAGTCGTCGCGCGGGATCGACACCGCGGTCACGGGACCGTTGCCGCCCGGCACATGCAGGAGGATGAGCACGTTGGCGTTGTAACCGCCGACCGTCTCGTCGCCCGCGTGCAGGGCGTCGTACAGATCCTTTGGCAGCGGATTGCCGTGCTGATCCAGGCGGCTGTCGAGACCCATGATGAGGATGTTCTGGTCACCTCCGGTCGAGGTCGCCGCACCTGCGAGCGCCTCGGAGGTGGTGATCCCGCCTGCGATGTTGCGGTACACCGACCATCCGACGCCCGTGACCGCGATCGTGACGACGGCGATGAGAGCGGCGACCGTGCGGAGGACGACCCGCCCGCGGCGCGACGGACCGCGCCGCGGCATACGGTGGCGCGGACCTCCCGCCTGCGGCAGCACATCGGTGACCGGCCCAGCGGGCTCACGTTGTGGCATGACGATCCGGAATTATCCGTGGCGACTCTGAGAAGCACCTGATAAGTGACCTGGGGGAACGAGTTTCGGCCGAGTGACATTGCGCACGCGACAAAGCGCTGATCGATGTACTGCGCCGTGAAGCGGGTCGACGTCGCTCTCGCGGCTCGGCCCTTCGTGACCGCAGGGCCCGCGAGATCAGTCAGACTGTGCGAGAGGATGAGGCGGTATCAACGGGGGAGGGGCGAGTATGGGCGAGGAACCACCAGCAGAGAACAAGTATTCGGTGCTGCCGCAGCCGGTCGACCTGTCCCAGACGGTGGCTTCGGTCGATGTATCCGAGACCGAGGTCGAACACGGTGGTCGGCCCGAGGACAATATGGGCGCTGACCCTTACCTGCGCATCACCGGTTGGAAACAGCCTTAGCCTCAGACGGTACGACGCGACGTAACGTACGTGCTCACCCGCTCATCCCGGACAGATCGGGCACGTTCTGCATCAGCTCGATACGGGTGCCATCCGGGTCGGTCAGATAGATGAAGCGCCCCGAGGTGGGATCCGCCGGATCCCCCAGTACCGTGCGCGTCGACTCCACGAACGTCCCGCCCGCGGCCACGATCGCTTCGGTCAGACCATCGACGTCTTCCACACGGAACGACAGATGGGTGAAGCCGAGTTCGGTCATCGGCTTGCGATGCCCGGAACCGGTGGTGGGCACATCAACCCACTGCAGCAACTCGATCCTGATGTCGTCGCGGATGAGCATCGCGGAGCGGAACCGGCCTTCCTGCTCCATGGTGGCGGCGACTTCGTTGTTGTCGAAGTCCAGCTGATAGAGCTTCACGAATCCGAAGACGTCGGTATAGAAGCGGATGGAACGGTCGAGGTCGGTGACGCAGATACCGATGTGTGAGAAGCCCTGGATCATGACAGGAGTGTCGCAGACCACACCGCCCGCCGGGGCCACTACACGGCGAGCATGCCCGGCTCAGGCGCGGAAGGCGTCGATGGCCAACGCGGCGTAGCGCCGTGCCGCCGCTTCGCGCCTGTGCTGCGGTATCGACGCGAGGGCACGCCCGGCCAGCAGGACCAGGATGAGGTCATCGATGGTGAAGTCGGCGCGCAGCCGACCTGCCGCCTGCGCCCTGCGCGCCAGTGAGGTCAGGGATGCCAATGCCGCTCGGCGGTGAGCGGCGTAGTCGGATGCGTCGAATTGAGCCGTGTCGAACTGCGCCGAGGTGAACGCGTCGACGAAACCTTGATTACGTCCGTTGAGCACACAGACCTGCTCGATCACCGAACAGAACCCACGCCAGGGATCCGTGTCCGCGCATCCTTCGTCGACGATCGTTGTGCACAGTCGCACCTCGTCGGCGAACACCGCGCCCACGAGGTCGGTCTTGGAGGGGAACCGTCGGTAGAGCGTCGCCGGGCCGACCTCGGCTCGCCGTGCGATTTCCCGCATGGTCACCTCGAGTCCGCGTTCGGCGAACAATTCGCGTGCCACAGCCAGCACACGGTCGCGGTTGTCTCGCGCGTCCGAGCGCAACATCTGGGTCATCTGAGCGGCGGTGCTTCTCACTTGGGTCAAGTGGACGGGGGCGTCCACTAGCGTCCGAGCGTACTCGACGTGAGATGAGGAGTTGACCGGTGCGCGCAGTGATAGTCCAGCGGTTTGGTGATCCGAGCGGCATGGAAATCATCGATGTTTCCCACCCCACCCCGGAAGCGGATCAGGTCGTCGTCGAGACAGCGGCCATCGGGGTCGGTGGTGTGGACGCGATGATCCGACGCGGCACCGTC
Source organism: Mycobacterium sp. VKM Ac-1816D (assembly GCF_000416385.1). NCBI lineage: Bacteria > Bacillati > Actinomycetota > Actinomycetes > Mycobacteriales > Mycobacteriaceae > Mycobacterium > Mycobacterium sp. VKM Ac-1816D. Next base: position 13,286 of record NZ_AOHQ01000146.1, on the reverse strand, counting down.
GCAGACATGCTTCCGGTGCCGGCCGGGCTGATCCCCGGCAGTGAGGTGGCCGGTGTGGTGTCGGAGGTCGGAGCGGATGTCGACGTTTCCTGGGTAGGGCGGCGGGCGTGGGCGTTCACCGGAATCAGCGGCGGCTACTGCGCTTTCGCGACCGCCCGGGTATCGGATATTGCGGCGTTACCAGACGAGCTGTCCTTCGTGGATGCCGTCGCGGTGGGAGGCGCGGGTCCCGTCGCGCATTTCGCCTTGGCTCACGCCCACTTCGGTTCCGCCGACTCCGTCCTCGTACGCGGCGGATCGGGCAGCATCGGCATCGCCACGGTGGAACTCGCTGCACGCGCGGGGGCGAGGATCGTCGCAGTGACCACGTCCTCGCAGGAGCGCGGTCGGCGCCTCGGCGAGCTCGGTGCAACGCACATCCTCGATCGCACCGGCGCCGGTGATCCACACGCACCGACACATTTCGACGTGATCATCGACATCGTGGGCGGTACCGCCGTGCCGGAGTTCATCGACCGGCTCGCTCCGAACGGCCGGATGGTCATCGCGGGCATGGTGGCCGGGCCGGTGCCTGCCGATGTCGGATCCCGGTTGCTGGCCGGGTTCCAGTTGTCGCGCTCGTTGGCGACCTTCAGCCTCGACACGATAGGCAACGACGCCAAAGACGTTGTTCGCCGGCAACAGTTCGACGCCGTCACGCGCGGTGCGTTGCATGCGGTGGTAGAGGACGTGCTGCCGCTGGAGCGCGCCGCTGACGCGCATCGTCTGATGGATGCCGGGCAGGTGTTCGGGCGAATTGTCCTGGCACCGTAGTCAGAGGCATCGGTTGACGGTGGCAACTCCCGTCAGCTCTTGGGCTCCTTGTCGGCGTGAGGCGCTGCAGTGTCACGGCTTTCGGTCGGCCGCTCCGCTGTGGCGTTCGTGCCGTGGGGCGTGCTGTCCACCTGAGGTGCCGACGCGCGCTCGACCTCGGTCGTGCGGGACGGGTCTGTCGATGTCCGCGCACCCTCGCTGTCATCGGGTGTCGAGGTCGAGTGGTGCGGCGTCTTGGTGTCGATCCCGTCGTCATCCTCGGCCCGCGGTGGCGCAGCCACCTCGCGGTCGGAGCTGAACTCCTCTTCTCGTTTGTGTCCGGCGGTATGATCGACCGAGACTGCGGTCGAGACATGTTGCGGCGAAACCACCTTCGTCGCATCCTCGGCAATGGTGGCGGCGACAGTGTCGGTGGGCGTGGCGACATGCTCGGTCGCGAGCGTGGATTCCTCGGTGGTGGTGGCTGCCGACGGAGAAGTCGTGGGGCGGTTGTACGAACGGTCGATCTGCGGCCGAAGCCAGGCGTCGATGAGCGATGTATCCATCCCGGCCGCGCGGAGAATCGCAGTGATGGGTAGTTCCGCCGTGGGCACCAGATAGTGGGTGGTGGTGCCGCCGAGGATGTTGGTGGTGACGGTTTTCAGCGTGCCCGGCGTGCGCGGATCCGCTGCGACTCCGTAATCGGGGTGCACGACCAGCGTGCCCAGCAGGGCATTCATCGCCGACAGCGCGGTTGGACGGTCGGGCCAGTCGGCGAGCCCGTCGTATTCGCGGACGATCTCGGTGGTGTTGTAGGGGGTCGGCAGCGGCCCCAAGGGCACCGTCAGCCACAGCAGCGGGTTCTTGGCGACAATGCCGCCGGTGCCGTTCGTGGGATCGCCGAAGGTGACGAACGACAGTTCGGTATGCGGGCGGTTGGCGGTGATCTGCAGTGCGAGTGACTGTTTGACATAGTTGAGCACGATCGCGCCCTGACTGACGCCGATGAGGGTGATCTTGACGCCGTCGGCGACCGACCCGAGCGCGGAGTTCACCCCACCGGCGCCGATCACCGAGTCCAGGGCGAACAACAGGCCCGCCGGGTACCCGACGCCGTTGATCGGACCGACATCGTCGAGGTATCCGCTCGCCAGATCCAGGGCCTCCTGGGCATGCGGAATGGAGTCGCACAGGCAGGTATAGCGCAGATAGAACGCCGTGCTTCCGGTTTGATGTGTCGTGGCGGCCTGTGCCACCGGTGCGGTGGTCCCGCCGATGATGACGGCGGCTGCGAAACCCGCGGCGGCAAGGCGCCTCGCGACACTCATGAGAATCCTTCGACATAAGAGACGCACGATGCTCGCGCGCGGCGGTGCGGCGATGCATCGAAGGGCGCGGAGCGGTGGACAAAGGGAATTCGCAGGTGGTGCCGAATCCGCAATATAATTGCAGGTTCAACAAGATTATGTAGCGAAATCCGCGGCTTGTCTCGCCGTACCGGTCAGCCCGCGGACCCGTCGCCGAGTGTCAAGGCGAAACTGTTGGGCTCCTGGGTGTTTCGTATCGAAGAGGGTGACGATCCGTCAGTTCGCGGCGGACGACCCGAGCTTGGCGACGACGTAATCTGCCGCCTGGCCGGTGAGGCCGCGGACAGCGTACGCGCCGTGGGCGCCCTGGTCGCGACCGGATGGTGAACACACCGGGTCTTCCGGCAGGCACTCGTCGAGGGTCTTGCCCGCGTACTCGGAGCCGACCGTGATGGGGGGAGCGCCGGTATGGATCATCTGGAGGAAGCCGCTGGACGGCTTGCCGAACAACACCACCGCCGCGACGTGGTCGGCCACCTCGCGGGGTAGCGGGCCGCTGATGGTGGGCGGCAGCTGATAGCCCTCGGGCACGGCATCCATGGTGAGGTACGCCGCGACCGCGGCCCCTTGCGAGTAGCCTCCTACCACCACTTTGCTGTCAGGGCAGGACGATACGGTCGAGAGCACCTTGTTCCTGGCGTCGGCGACCCCATCGGCTGCGGTCGCGAAGTCGAGCGAGGCCGGATAGTTGACCGCATAGGTGTTGACCGACTTACCTTCCGCGCGTTGCTGCACGGCGTCGGCGAAGTTCTGCCCGATGGATCCGACGCCGGGCGCTTCGAAGGTGCCGCGGGCGAAGATCAGCTGGACGTCGGGGCATGGGTCGGCCGCGGCCGGCGCGATGGACACCCCGCCGGCAACACCGGCCAGTAGCGCGGTGGCAGAGGTCACCGATGCGAAGCGGTTAACGGCTTGTCTCACGCTGTCGATCACGGCTCATCCCTGTCTGCGCGGCCACTGGATTGAATCGTTGCCCAGTCAACCAAAAATCAGATAGCTACGCTAATGAATGTGAGCGGCGTCGCACTGACGATGACCTCATCCGACGAGGGGACGTCCCAGCGGGAGAAGCCTGCCTCCGGTTTCCGCCCATAACGCCGCGGTGTAGAAGTACACGACGAAACCGACGAACACGAAGATCAGCCATCCACCGGCATGCGTCGCATCGGTGCTGGCGGTGAGATTTCCGATCAGCAACGCCGCCAGGGCCAGGTCGACCACCAGCAGCAGCACTGGGTAGGTCCAGGGCAGGCGGAGCAGTAGCACCGTCAGCAGGCCGATGGTCACCAGCCAGCTGGCCAGCCAGAGGGCGACGGTGCCGCCGGCATCGGCCGCGGCGATGCCGAACCAGTCGTGCGTGAGGCCCAGCGACAGCACCGCGTAGCTTCCGTAGAAACCGAAGAACGTGCCGTACACGGTCGCGTTGACGTTCTGGCCCAGCGCCGCCGACCACAGGGTGGCGACCAGAAGCCCTATCGACGTCGCCGACAACAGGATTGGCACGGCGGCTGCCGGCACGTCGAGGATGCCGGTATTGGTGACGCCGAGCCCGAAGCCGCCGGCGATGATCAGCGGCAGGGCGATCAGCCCGGGATCCCCCGGGCGCGGGGCGACGGTGTCTTCTGGCCGCGGAACGGCGGTGTCCTGTGGAGTCTGCGACAGGTCGGGAAGGGCCTGGGGTGTGGCCAGATCGGTCATGAGATGTCCTTCGTTCAGGCCGTCGCGAGGGCGGGTTGATAGGTGGTGGCAAGTTCCTGCCATGCGGTGAGTACGGCATCGAGTTGTTCGGCGGAGTGCCGTCCGAGTCCACATTCGGTGGACAGGCCGAACCGCGGCAGGAATTCGCCGGCGAGTGCTGCCCGGCGCCGGGTGCCTGCCGCGCCGTCCTCGGCGTGTAGCAAGCCGAGATAGAACTCCGTTTCGGCTTCGACTGCCAACCCGCTCAGGGGCTGCCAATGTGCCCGTTTGGTCCACGCGGCCACCGTCGCAGCGTGGATGGCGTTGATTGGACGTGCGATGTGGCGAGCAAGGCCGTTGGACAACGTCACAATCGCGGTGGCATCCCGCGGCAGGATGTGCCGACCGCCGCGGGCCGCCGCCTCCTCGGTGGGCGGTTCACCCATGAAGGGCGATGCGCCGAATTTCGAGTCTCCGTAGCAGAGGTGGAAGGTCAGGTCGACATCCTCGGCTATCCAATCCGCGAGGCGGGCAGTGGCCGCGAAGATCGACTCCTGGTCGGGGTAGGGGTTGGCGAACCATCCCTCGATGGTCGCCAGTTCGGTCGGCAGGTCCCACTGGATCGCCAGGTCCGCATGCGGGATGGCGTCCTGTATGTGCTCGACACTGCGTCGCAGCGCGGTTTCGTACGCCAGGGCGATCTCGACCTGAGAGTCGAAGTGGGCGAACGAATTCACCGCATTGAAAGGAGTGCCGATGGAGACAAGGAACCTGCTGTCGCTATCCAGGATTCCGGCGTCGCGAGCGGACCGGAATTCGCGATGGGAGGCGATCGCAGCGGAGTGGTAGTCGACATCGCCGAAGGACACCTCGGTTCCCGGGCGGACGGCGGCGCGTCCGTCGATGACGTCGAGGGTCGGGTTGGACAGAAAGTGAGACGAATGCACCAGAACCCAGTTGGCACGGTCGCCCGGTTCGCCGTCGGGGACGCGACGAACACCGGGCTGCAGACGCTCTCCGACGAGGGCGAATGCGTTGGCGGTGGTCGGCACGTTGATGCTGCCGGTGAGATAGAAGCCGGTCATGAGTAATCCTTGGTGGTAGTGGTGTCAGAGGAGCAGGCCGAGACGTGGCGGCAGCGTGCCGTCCAGGGTGTGCCGCCCGAGATGGACGTATTTCCACCGAGCGGGATCGTGCAATGTGTGGACGCGTAGGTTGCGCCAGTGCCGGTCGAGTGCGTACTTGGCATCGGTTGCCGATGTTCCGGTGAGTTCGAATATGCCGCTTGCGATCTCGACGGCGTACTCCTGGGCCAGGGCCTTGGCCGCTGCCACCTGAAGTGAGGCCGCTGCCGCGGCGTCACGGGTCACCTCCGGTGCGGCCAGCGCGTCGTCGACCAGGCGCGAGCCGTGAGTCAGCAGTGCCTCCAGGGCATACAGTTTGGCGGTCAGTTCGCCGAACCGACGGATGACATGCGATTCGTCGGCGGCGCGCTCGACGTGTGCCTCGAACCACGGCCTACTCCGCGATGCGACGAAGTCCGCACCGTCTTCGAGCGCGGCGCGGGCAGTGCCGACGTCGATGGCGGTGTGCAGCGCCTGATCGAATGCGCCGAGGACCGACGGCTCCGCCGATAGGGGGTCAGGGTCTGGACCTTCGTCGATGACCAGATCGGCGGTGACGTGCACCTTGTCCAGGACGACTTGGCCGCTGGCCGTGCCGCGTTGGCCGAACGACGACCAGCTGTCCAGGTTCAGGATGACGCCGGGATCGTCGGGGCGGACGAAAACCGTTGCTCCGTGGTCGGTTCCGCTGATCCTGGCAGCGACGGCGATCCAGGTGGCGCCGAGTGATCCGGTGGCGTAGAACTTGGTTCCTTCGAGTAGCCAGTCGCCATCGGACTGTCGGGTGACCGTGGTGGTGCGTTCCACGCTGGTCCGGGTGCCTCGCTCGACGGTGGCGTTGCCGATCTGGGCCCCGTTGAGGACGTCTCGGTAGATCCGCGGGGCAGGCTCCTGGTCCTCCAGGCCGCGGATGGCGGCGGTGACGACGTAATGAGCCAACAGCAATTGGCCCACCGCCGAATCGGCCCGCGCGAGGATGCGCAGCACCTCGACGGCGGTGGACCGGGGTAGGCCCGGACCACCGAATGCCTTCGGGACCAGCACTCCCAGCAGACCGGAGCTGCCGATCTGAGTCAGCGCATCGGTCGGTAGGCTGCCGTCGATCTCGCGTCGGACGGCTCCCGCGGCGACCGACGACGCGACGGCATTGGCGACCCCTAGGGCGTCCTCGACGGTTCGCAGAACGGGTACGGCGGTGATGGTGGTGGGCATCGTGTGGGCTCCTCGCTTCATGGTCCGCGGAAAAACCTAGGGGCAGCGCAGATGTGTGAACAGATGGTTCAAGCGACGCTGGAAGCGCTTGCAGCAACGCTGCACTCGGTGCGTGCCGCGATGGCCTTGCCGGCTGTGGCGATCAATCCGATCACGGTGGACAGAACGCTTGCCGGTGCCGGAACCGCGGCGGTGGCTATCGCCACCGTTCGCATGGGGCGGTGTCCTGCGGCCCTGCGGACGGCGACGTCGGTGCGTGCGCCAGATGCCGCAAGTGACGGCACCAGGGACACACCGAGCCCGGCGGCGACGAAGCCCTGCACCGTCGCGTACTCTTCGGCGCGATAACTGACTTTCGGCTCGAATCCTGCACGCTCGCAGGCATTGCGGAAGACGCGGGTGTCCGGGCACAGGCCGGTCTGGCTGCTCACCACCCAGTTCTCGCGGGCAAGTTCGACCATCGGTACCTCGGTCCGCTCTGCCAGGCGATGCCCCGACGGCAACACGACGAAGAACTCGTCGTCGTAGACGTCGAGTGTGGTCACGCCCGGGAAGTCGGTGTGTTCTCCCGGCACTTCGGTCACCATGGCGGCGTCGACGTCGCCGTTGCGCAGTAGTTCTACCCCGTCGTCAGGATCGACTGCTACCAATTCAATTGCCAACCCGGGTAATACCCGTCGAGTGCGAGCGATGGCCGGTGGCAGGATGACTGCCGCCGCGCTGGCGAACGATGCGATGCGCACGACGCCCGGCCGTCTGGTGGTGCCGTTGGCGAGGTCGCGCTCGGCTGCAGCCACTGCGCCAAGGATCGCGGGCACGTGCTCCAGGAGGGTGCTACCGGCGGGTGTCGGGCGTGCGCCGGACGGGCCGCGGACCAGCAAGGTGCAACCCAGATCGCGCTCCAACGCAGTGACCTGTTGGGAGACGGCCGATGTGGTGTAGTTCATGGCGGCGGCTGCAGCACTGAGAGATCCGCAGCGCGCTATCTCCTGCAACACCACCAATCTGCGCACGTCGAACATCTCGCGAAGACTAGGAAGGATTCTCGGCCGTAGGCAGGGTTGCGCTCATCACGACGGCAAGTCTGCAGGCCCCATTGGTCAGTAGCCGGAGTTCGGGACGCCCGTGGGCCGGATCCCGTGATGGCGTTCGGCGACATCGGGATGTGCGCGGGTTCGTGATTTCCAGGCGTTCTCACCGTAGGTGTTGAAGATCGGATTGTCGGGGTCGGCTTCGACACCACGAGCCAGTGCGGCCAGCTCGTCGGGCAGCACCATCAGCGGAACTGTGGCATCGAGGGCGGGATTGAGGAAGTAGGGGATGGATATCCGGTCGGTACCCGGCTTCGGTGACAGCACCCGGTGCCGAGTGGCCCGCAGGTAGCCGCCGGTGGCGACTTCCAGGAGTTCGCCGATGTTGACGATGAACGCACCGGGCACCGGCGGCACGTCGACCCACTCACCCGCGGTGAGTTCGACCTGCAGGCCGGTCGAGTCCGGCTCGACCAGAAGCAGCGTGAGCACACCCGAATCCTTATGTGCACCAACGCCTTGGTCACTGGCGGCGCCTCCCGGGTACCGCACCACCTTGATCAGGGTCGCGGGAAGTCCGGCGAACGCCTCGTCGAACAGGTCCGCGGCGGCCCCCAACGACTCGGCCCAAAGCCGGAGCAACCGCAGACCCACCGCTGACATCGAGCGGTCCCAGTCCTCGAAGGCCGCCCGGAAACCCGTCGGCTGCTCGGGCCAGAGATTGGGACCCTGCAGCCGCCAGTAGCCCTCGGCGCCGGGAACGGTGGTGCGCTCGGGGCCGATATCGATCTGTTCGCGCCAGTCCACCTGGCCATTGGTCAGCTCACCGCCCAGGCGGGAGTAGCCGCGAAACTGCGGGCTTTGCAACTGACTGATCCGGTTCTTGACATCGACAGGCAGCGCAAAGAACTCGCGGGCCGACGTCAGGACTCCGGCGATCTGGGCGTCCGAGACACCGTGCCCGGTCAGGTAGAAGAAACCGAACGTGTGGGCGGCTTCCCGCAACGCGACACGGAAACCGTCGGGGTGGGTGTGCGACTCTGACAGATCGAGCACCGGCAACATTCTTCACACCCTGCACCATCGCCGTCGCCAGACCAATCCACGTCAACAGATACTTCATCGGTGTGAAGACGCGGCGGAAACCGGATCGGCAATGTCGACGCCGTGACCGACGCGAACCGTGCCCGAGCCGGCGGCAGATCGCTCGGGCCGAGATGTGGGTCCCGGGCCGCTATGGGATCGTTGAGGGCGCGGTCGTGTGCGGGCGGGGGATCGGAGGAAACGGGTGAAAGCGACTCGGTATCGGATGGCGACGGCTCAGGTCGTGGGCGATTGCGGACGGGCCTGCAGCCGACGCCGTCATCTTCGGCCAGAGGCACGACCGGTGTCCGATGATGACGACCCGCTGGGCACCTTGGTGGCCAGGGGACTGCGACAAGGCATGCGCAGTTCCTCGCTGAGGAGGCGGGCGGGAATGACGATCGGGGTCGCCAGGGACCCCGCACCGTGGATGAAAGCCCATGTCGATCGGCTGGCCGAGTTGCTCGCCGAATATCACGGGCTGTCCATACCCCGTCAGGTACTGCGAGCCGAGCTCGCCCGATACCTCACGGACTGTTCGTCATTGTTCGCCATCAGTCGCTTCGAAGCCCGAAGCCATGTCACCGAGGAGATGATGCGGCAGTCGGCGGCGGAACTCGCCCGGGACTACCTGCGACGGATACGAACCGACACCGCGTGAGGCCACCACGGGGTGGCTCAGCCCGAGGCCGCCACGATTGCCGCTGAACAAGCGCGCGACAGCGGCTATCTTTGCAAACACGACCGGCGCCGTCCTCGGTGCGGCGGAGGGTGTGCAGGGGACCGATATGTACCGACAGGGTGTTCTGGGCGCCACCTCCGGCATCGACAGTGCCAAGGTGTGGCAGGCCGCCAACGGAGAGTGGCCGCCGGTCATCGACGAGCTCATCGGGGCCGCCGCCGAGGTTCCGGTACTCAAGGCGTTGCTACGGATAGCGGAGGCGGTACTACGCCCGGACTCGTTCGCGCACGTCCTCGAGGTCATCGCCGAGCAGACCGTCCACGCGCTGGGAGCGGCATCGGTGTCGATCTGCCGGTGGGAACGTGAGAACAACGCGCTGCAGACACTGATCAACGTGGGCAACCTCGGACCGCATGAGCGTCGGTGGCCCTCCGACGAGTTCTACTACGTGGCCAACGAATCCGATGTCGCCGAACTCCTGCACGACGGGCGGTCATACACACACCACATCGATGATCCCGCCTGCCCGCCGCGGTCCAGAATGCTTCTCGAAGAGCTCGGCAAGGAGTGTGAGCTCGCTGTCCCGATCATGGCGGGCGATGCGATGTGGGGTGAGGTGTGGGTGAGCGGCGCCGACGGCCGCCGTTTTGATCATGGCGATGCCCAGCTCCTGCAGGCGGTGGCCGCCTTTGTCGCGATTGCGATCGGACGGTCGGAGCTGATCAGCACCATTTGGGGGTACGCCTATGAAGACCCGCTGACGGGGCTGGCGAATCGGCGGGCGCTGTCGGAGTTCTGCGACGGGATCGAATGGGGTCAGGTCGACGTGGTGGCCCTGGTCTGCGACCTGGACGGGTTCAAACAGGTCAACGATCAGTCGGGCCATCCCGCCGGGGACCAGTTGCTCCGTGACGTCGCAGCGGTGCTGTCCGGGCTGGCGCGCACCGTTGCGGGCGCCCTGGTTGCCCGGCTGGGGGGTGACGAATTCTGCATACTGGTGCCCAACGCGACGATGGCCCACGCCCAAGACCTGGCCAAGTGCGCCACCTGCGACATCCGCGAGGCCGTCGGTGGACTGGTCAGTGTGTCCTGGGGTGCTGCCGCCACGAGTGACCGAAGCGACTGCACCGGTGATGAGTTGCTTGCCGCCGCGGACGCGGCACTGCTGGAGGCAAAGCGCCACGGCCCCGCCCACTTCAGCTCGGTGGTGATCTCCGAGCACCTTCCGGTCGGGTGCGGTGATCGCAGCAATGATGTGCACCGCGGCACGCAGTTCCTGACCGACAGTGTGGTGCGGATTCTCGGCGAGAACCCTCGACTGTCGCATCTGGAGGCCCTGGAGGTCCTCGCCCTCCAGATGCAGCGCGCGGTGAACACCTGCGCCTACGCGTTATCGGTGGTCTCCGCCGACGGCGCATCGGTGGCCACGGCACGCAAGATGGACATCGTGCGCGAACCCGACTCCGATCTGGCGATCCTGACCGATCTGGGCGTCGACGGCGGCGAGCTCGCCGACTACCCGGAAAGCGAGCGTGCGATCAGGGAGGCGTCGACGTTCTTCGCCTGCCGTGACGACGAATCGTCGGATCCCAGCGAAGTGGCCCTGTTGGAGGTGCTCGGGTACCGCGCGGTGCTCGGGGTGGGCGTGCACGCGGCGGAGAACAGGTATCTGGTGGAGATCTACTGCAACACCGATATAGAACAGCTGCGCGATATCGCACCGCTTGCCCAGGTTCTCGCGCATTACTGCGTGTCGCGGCCGTCCGTCGGCGTCACCGGCGCCGACGGTTCACCACGACGTCGCGAACATGAATCGGTATTGCCAGACCCGCTGCCATCGCGGCAATGATCGCGACAGCCGTCGCCGCACTGGAGGCAGTGGTGGCCAACAACTCCGGGGTGGGATCACCGGCGAGTCCGACCATGCCGTGAACCGTTGCCAGCACATAGGACCCGGGAACCAGCGATACCACCGATGCGAAACCGATTCCGGCGAAAGGTATTCGCAACGCGTGTGAGACCGGCGCCAGCGCGGCGCCGACGATCAGGCAGGCGATGAGGGCGGCCGTGGCGGGACCGCAGTGCCATACCGCGAGCGCCATCCAGTGTCCGGCGTGGGCCAGCATGCCGGCTGCCACCGGCCACAGGATGAATCGGGACGGCATCGAGAAGTACACCGCGTAGCAGGCGGCCGCGACCCCCGCCGCGATCACATCGCCGGGTAGCGGTGCCCTCGTTGCGGTGCCGAGTTCGGGGAAATTCGCACCGCCCAGCTGCACACCGAGCAGCAGGCCGACGCCGATGACAATGAGAATCACTACTGCCCAACCGATCCGGCACATTCCCAACCCCATGCGTGCGGACAACAGGTCCAGCGCCCCGTTGAGGATGTGCGGGCCGGGCACCAGGATCAGCACGGCGCACAGCGCCACGAGCGCCGCCCCGGCACCCAGCTGCGCGTTCATCGCATGGGCACCGATGAACCCCGAGACCGTGGCGGCCAGGAGCGCCTGGGGGAGCGGCCCGGCACCCCAGCGGCCGGCCACGCGCCGCAGGACTCCTCCGACCGCCCCGGTCAGCGCTGCCAACAGCACGACGGTCGGGCTGTCGGCACCGAAGATGACGGCAAGCGCGCCCGCCCCGCCGGCACAGGCCAGTGTGAACAGCACCGGGTGCGACAGCGGCAGGGATGCCGCCTCGGTGAGTGCACCGCGTACCTCGTCGAGAGCTACGGGACCGTCCTCGGCGGTGTCGACCACCCGCATGACAGCGGCCACCCGCGCGATGTTCACCGCCGTCGGCGACACCGGTACGGCCTGAGCCGCACCGGTGTCATCACCGGAATCGGTCAGTGTCAACGACTGCCACGAGGGGATGAGTGTCGTCGAGATGTCCAGACCGTTGTTCAGCCTGTCCACCGCCGCCAGCGTCATGCCGGTGGACTGGCCGTTGTTCTGCAGCATCGCAGCAACTTCGAGCACGGTGCTGCTCGCTGATGCCGGACTGCCCATGGTGGCTCCCTCGTGGTCGGTCCGCCCACCCTATGCGGTGCGACCACGATGCGGCTCGGGAACGACGCCTGGCTACTGGTAGATCGCCTGGTACAGCTCGATCACCTCATCGGCGTCGGGAACCCGTGGGTTGTTGGCCGGCGAACCGGAGGCCAGCGCCTGCGCGGCCATCACTTCCAGGCGGGAATCCCAGTCCGTCGAATCGATGCCGTACTGAGCTGGTGACGGCACTGCGACATCGGCGCACAGGGCGTCGAGTTCGTCAACCAGCGCACCGGCTGCCACGGCATCACTGGCGGCATCGTCGGCCACGCGCATCGCGCGCGCGCACTCGGCGTAGCGCGCGGTGGCCGCCTGCGCCGAGAATCTGGTCACGGCGGGTAACAGCATCGCATTCGACAGACCATGTGCGACATGGAAATGTCCGCCGATGGGACGACTCATACCGTGCACCAGGGCCACGCTGGCGTTGGAGAATGCCATCCCGGCCTGGGTCGAGGCGAGCATCATCGCTTCCCGCGCGGCCCGATCCTCACCGTCGGCATACGCGCGCCGCAGGTTGGCGCTGATGGTGCGCATGGCGACCAGCGCCATTCCGTCGCTGAACGGATTCGCGCGACGGCTCACATAGGCCTCGATGGCGTGGGTGAGTGCGTCGACACCGGTGTCGGCGGTCAGGCGGGCCGGCATCGATATGGTCAGCTCGAAGTCGATCACGGTCGCGATCGGTAGGAACGACAAACCGGGACACAGCATCTTCTCGTCGGTGTCGTCATCGGTGATGACCGTGAACTGTGTTGCCTCCGAGCCGCTTCCCGCGGTCGTCGGTACCGCGACGATGGGCAGCGCGGGACCGGCGTACAGGTTCGGTGCCTTGAAGGAGCTGATGTCGCCCTCGGCGACCGCCAGGACGGCCAGCGCCTTCGCGGTGTCCATCGGACTTCCGCCGCCGAATCCGATGACACCGTCGGCCCGGTGCCGTCGCACGGTCTCGAGTCCCGGCAGCAGCGATGACGATGTCGGATCGGGCACGGTCTCGGCGAACAATGCCGGCTCGCAGCCTGCCTCGCGCAGGATGCCCAGCAGCCGGTCGGCCTGGCCGGTATCGGCGAGGTAGCCGTCGGTCACCAGGACCGGACGCGTGATACCGACTTGCACGCACAGGGTCCCGAGGTCGGCCGCCGCGCCTGCGCCGATCTTGCTGTGCCGGGGAAGAGTGACGTTGTAAGACATGGTTTTATCCGTTCTCGGGGAAGCCGAGGTTGATGCCGCCGTGGGAGGGGTCGAGCCAGCGGGTGGTGATGGCT
>NZ_AOHQ01000145.1:0-167611 GCF_000416385.1 Mycobacterium sp. VKM Ac-1816D | reverse complement strand
GATGATCTACCTGTGCCTCGGCGGGCTCCACATCAAGCTCCCCACGAAAACCTGAGGAGTAGCACGTATGTTCGAATCATGACCACGGCGACGGTGCGAGTGACGGAGGCGGTAGCGAATTTGCGTGCCGCCTTCGACGCGTTCGCCGCCACCGACCTCGAGTCGCTGAGCGGTGCCGAGTTGATCGCCGTCATGGACGAATACGAGATGTTGACCTGCCGGCTTCCCGCTCAGCGGCATCGTCTGCTGACGCAGTTGCAAGCCGAGACCACGGCCCGCGAGATGGGTGCGAAGTCCTGGAACGAGGTGCTGCGGATCCGGTGGCGGCTCTCGACTGCAGAGGCCGACCGGCGGCTGCATGAGGCCGCCGACCTGGGGCCGCGACGGTCGTTGACCGGCGAACCGCTGCCTCCGCTTCTGCCAGTGGTCGCAGTCGCCCAGGCGGCCGGGCTGATCACCGGCGAACACGTCAAGGTGGTACGTGCGGCGGTGCGGGACCTGCCCGGCTCGGTCAGTACCGCCGACCGAGAGAAGTTCGAGGTCGCCCTGGTGCGCGAGGCCGTCGGGGCGGGGCCCAAGGCACTCGCCGAGTCCGCGGCCGACCGGTTGTTCCTGCTCGATCAGGACGGCCCGGTGCCCGACGAGCGTGAGCGGCAACGCAAGCGTGGGGTGATCATCGGCAACCAACGCCGCGACGGGACCACACCGATCACCGGGAACCTCGATCCGGAAGCGATGGCGGTATGGGAACCCCTCTTCGCGAAGTTCGCCGCCCCCGGGATGTGCAACCCCGCCGATGACCGACCATGCACTCTCGGTACGCCCAGCCAGGATCAGATCGACCACGACCACCGCACCCAGGCCCAACGCCGGCACGATGCGATGATCGCCATCGGACGCATCGCCCTGATGTCCAACCCCGGTCAGCTCAACGGCCTACCGGTGGCGGTGATCATCCGCACCACCGTGCAGGAACTGCACTCGCTGGCCGGGATCGGCACCTCCGGCGGCGGCACGAAGATCCCGATCCGCGATGTCATCCGGATGGCCGGGCACGCCTCTCACCACCTGGCCATCTTCGACGGTGCCACCGGCGCGGCCCTGAACTACTTCCGCACTCGGCGCACCGCCAGCGCGGCGCAGCGGATCATGCTGATCGCCCGCGACGGGGGTTGCACCAAACCGTGCTGCACCAAGGGCCCGTACTTCTGCCAGGCACACCATGGAAAAGCCGATTTCGCCCGCGGTGGCAACACCAATGTCGATGACATGACGCTGGCGTGTGGCTGTGACAACCGGATGGTCGACGAGAATGGCGGCTACACGACGAAGTTCAACGCCCGCAACGAATGCGAATGGCATCCACCACCGGCACTGGAGCACGGCCAGGCCCGGGTCAACTACCACCACCGCCCGGAACTCCTCCGGCACCGGCCGCACGACGGTTCGGAATGGGCTGAACGCGTCGGGCAACTGGATCGACTGCTGTTTCCAGCCGAGTACCCGCCCGAGGATGCGTCCGAGGACAGGTGCGATGACGCCGGCTGGCCCGCAGACCCCGGCTGGCATGAAGACGATGGCTGGCATGAAGACGACGGCGACGACCTCACCGAGGAGAGGTTGCTCGAACAGTTCCGCGCAGTCACCGCCGATATCGACTTCTGGGAACTGGTCACCGGCGACCACCACCACGGCGGCACCGGTCTGCGCGGACCGTGACTCACCAGCCGTCGAGGTGGCCCTCGATATTCAGTCCGGCGGCCACCTCGACCAGCGCGGACGCCACGATGGAGGCCGGCACCCGGTCGAGCACCACGAGACCGATTGCCGGCTGGGCGCCGTGCTGCACCATCGGTCGTGCGGAAAATCCCTGCGGCAAGCCGAGAGTCGGCAACCAGGCCGTCGAGGCGATGGTCGCCCGGCCCGAACCGGTGAGATGCGCGTACAGCGCGTCGACCGAATCCGCCTCCACGGCCGGGCGATACTGCACTCCCTCGGCCGCCATGTTGGCGTCCAAGATCCGGCGATTGCGCATGGTGGTGGTCAGTACGCACAACTCCAACCTCGCGGCATCCACCCAGGCCACCTCTGGGGCCGCCACCAACGGATGGTCCGCGGGAGCAAGCAGCACATACCGTTCGCGATACAGCTCCACCGAACGGGTGCCCGGCGGTGCCTCGTCGTCGAGATACGTCAGGCCCGCGTCGATCTCGAAATCGGCCAATCGCCGCGCGATCTCCCGCGACGACAGCGCCTCGATGCGCACCGACGCCGCCGGGTTACGCACCAGGAACTCCGCGGAGATGAACGGGCTGACCGGCACGGCCGTCGGAATGGCCCCGATGCGGGCGGTGACGGTCAACCGACCGCGCATCCGGTCGATATCGGTGAGCATGTCATCGCGTTCGGCCACGATGCGCTGGGCCCAGGCCACCACCCGGCGCCCCTCTTCGGTGAATCCCTCGAAGCGGTGGCCGCGCTGGACGATGACGATGCCGAGGTCCTTCTCCAGCCGGCGGATGGCCACCGACAACGTCGGCTGACTCACGTGGCACCGCGCCGCCGCACGGCCGAAATGCCGCTCGGCGGCCAGCGCCAGCAGGTAGTCCAGATGCTGCAGCTGGATATCGTTACCCATCGATAGCAAGCGTCTATCACTGCATGTGAAATGGCAAATATGATCTGGCCTGCACCGGACGCGGCCGGGTCTAGGTTGGAGTCATGACCGATGTCGACGCCATGTACCACGAGGACGATCTGGTCGTCAGCTCCCCCAAGGACGAGGCCGCCGGCGTCAAGGCGGTGATGGTCAGCATGCATCGAGCCCTTGAGCAGATGGGCCCGCTGCGCACGGCGGCCACCCTGACCAGACTCAACCAGCGGCACGGCTTCGACTGCCCAGGATGCGCCTGGCCCGAGGAGCACGGCGGCCGCAAGGTCGCCGAGTTCTGCGAGAACGGCGCCAAGGCGGTCGCCGAGGAGGCCACCAAGCGGACCGTCACCGCCGACTTCTTCGCCAGGCACACCATCGCCGACCTGTCCGAGAAACCCGAGTACTGGCTGTCCCAGCAGGGCCGACTGACCGAACCGATGGTGTTGCGGCCGGGCGACGAGCATTACCGTCCGATCGGCTGGGACGAGGCCTACCGGCTGATCGCCGACGAGATGCGGGCCCTGGACAGCCCGCACGAAGCGGCGTTCTACACCTCAGGACGCACCAGCAACGAGGCCGCCTTCCTCTACCAGCTCCTGGTCCGCAGCTTCGGCACCAACAACCTGCCCGACTGTTCGAACATGTGCCACGAGTCGTCGGGCACCGCGTTGATCGATTCCATCGGTATCGGCAAGGGCTCGGTCACGGTCGAGGACCTCACCGTCGCCGACCTGATCGTCATCGCGGGCCAGAACCCGGGCACCAACCACCCGCGCATGCTCTCCATTCTGGAGAAGGCAAAGGCCAACGGCGCCAAGATCATCGCCGTCAACCCCCTCCCCGAGGCCGGGCTGATCCGGTTCAAGGATCCGCAGAAGGTGCGCGGCGTGGTGGGCGATGGTGTGCCCATCGCCGACGAGTTCGTGCAGATCCGCCTCGGAGGGGACATGGCACTGTTCGCGGGACTCGGCCGGTTGTTGTTCGAAGCCCAGGATGCGGCCGGTGACAGCGCACAGATCGTCGACCGGGACTTCATCGCCCAGCACACGTCCGGATTCGAGAGCTACGAGCGCCAAACCCGGGCGGTCGATCTGGACACCGTGCTGGCCGCCACGGGTATCGACCGCGCCCAACTCGAGAAGGTGGCCCGCATGATGGCCACCTCCCAGCGCATCATCGTGTGCTGGGCGATGGGTCTGACCCAGCACAAGCACGCCGTACCCTCGATTGCCGAGATCACCAATCTGCTGCTGATGCGCGGCATGATCGGTAAGCCCGGCGCGGGTCTGTGTCCGGTCCGCGGGCATTCCAACGTCCAGGGCGATCGCACCATGGGCATCTGGGAAAAGATGCCCGACTCGTTCCTGGATGCCCTCGACGCCCGTTTCGGCATCGTCAGCCCGCGTGAGCACGGTTATGACACCGTGGATGCCATTCGCGCCATGCGCGACGGCCGGGCCAAGGTGTTCATGGCGATGGGCGGTAACTTCGCCTCGGCCACCCCCGATACCGAGGTCACCGAGCACGCGTTGCGCAATTGCACGCTCACCGTGCAGGTTTCGACCAAACTGAATCGCAGCCACCTCGTGCACGGCCGGACCGCACTGATCCTGCCGTCGCTGGGCCGCACCGACCGCGATATCCAAGCCGGCGGCAAACAGCTTGTGTCGGTCGAGGATTCGATGTCGATGGTGCATCTCTCCCGCGGCAGCCTGCACCCACCCAGTGATCAGGTGCGCAGCGAGGTGTCCATCATCTGCCAGCTCGCCCAGACGCTGTTCGGGCCGGAGCATCCGGTGCCGTGGCGCACTTTCAACGCCGACTACGACACCATCCGCGACGCCATCGCCGCCGTCGTGCCCGGCTGTGAGGACTACAACCGCCGGGTCCGCCAACCGGACGGATTCCAACTCCCGCATCCGCCACGGGATTCCCGCGAGTTCCCGACGATCACCGGCAAGGCCAACTTCGCCACCTACCCGCTGGAATGGGTACCGGTGCCGCCCGGCCGTCTGGTCCTGCAGACCATGCGCAGCCACGACCAGTACAACACCACCATCTACGGTCTCGACGATCGTTACCGCGGCGTGAAGGGTGGCCGCCGAGTGGTGTTCGTCAACCCGGCCGATATCGCCGCCTTCGGCCTGACCGAGGGTGACACGGTCGACCTGGTGTCCGAGTTCGAGGGTCAGGAGCGCAGGGCCGAGTCGTTCCGTGTGGTCGCCTACGCCACTCCGGTCGGCAACGCGGCGGCGTACTACCCGGAGACCAATCCGCTGGTACCGCTGGACCACGTTGCGGCCCGGTCGAATACGCCGGTGTCCAAGGCGATCGTGGTGCGCCTGGAGAAGGTGTGCGTCCCGGCGACGGGAGGCGGCCATGGGTAGGGTCACCACCCGGGTGCGGGCCCAACACGTGACCGCCGGCGGCGCCGGCAATCCAGCCACCGCCGAGCGCGCGGTCGCCCGGCCCGAGACGCTGGCCGTCGAGGAGCCGCTGGAGATCAGGGTGAACGGGACCCCGCTGACGGTCACCATGCGCACACCGGGCTCCGATGTCGAACTGGCGCAGGGATTTCTGCTCACCGAGGGATTGATCGGCCGCCGTGCCGACATCGCCACCGTTCAGTACTGCAGCGGGGCGGGACCGGACGGGCTGAACACCTACAACGTGCTGGACGTGACGCTGGCACCCGGTGTCACGCTGCCGGATGTCGATGTCACCCGCAACTTCTACACGACCTCGTCGTGCGGTGTCTGCGGTAAGGCATCGCTGGAGGCGGTGCGGTTGAGCAGCAAGCATGGCCCCGGCGACGATCCGGTGACCGTCAGCACCGAAATGCTGGCAGCGCTGCCCGACCGGTTGCGCGCACGCCAGAAGGTGTTCGCCGCCACCGGCGGCCTGCACGGGGCGGCGCTGTTCGATACCGACGGCGAGCCGCTGGTGGTCCGCGAGGACATCGGGCGGCACAACGCCGTGGACAAGGTCATCGGCTGGGCGCTGGAAGCCGACCGGGTGCCGTTGACGGGCACCGTCCTGCTGGTCAGCGGTCGCGCCTCGTTCGAGTTGACCCAGAAAGCGGTGATGGCCGGTATCCCGGTGCTGGCCGCGGTGTCGGCCCCCTCCTCGCTGGCGGTGGATCTGGCCAGCCAGTCGGGTCTGACGCTGGTGGCGTTCCTGCGCGGGGATTCGATGAACATCTACACCCGGCCCGACCGGATCGTCTGATTCCGGGCCGCAAGCCCGACACACAAGGAGCCAAACACAAAAGCCCCCGCCGATCCGGCGGGGCCTTTTGTGTACGGCGTGCTAGGCGCTCTTGTCGCGACGTTCGCTGCGCGACGGCTTGCGCGGCACGATGGTCGGCAGCACGTTGTCCTGCACGGTCTCCTTGGTGACGACGACCTTGGCCACGTCATCGCGGCTCGGGATGTCGTACATCGCCGGCTGCAGGACCTCTTCCATGATGGCGCGCAGGCCACGGGCACCGGTGCCGCGGTGGATGGCCTGGTCGGCGATGGCGTCCAGGGCCTCCGGCGTCATCTCCAGTTCCACACCGTCCATCTCGAACAACCGGGTGTACTGCTTGACCAAGGCGTTCTTCGGGGTGGACAGGATCTGGACCAGCGACTCCTTGTCCAGGTTGGTCACCGAGGCGACGACCGGGAGACGGCCGATGAACTCGGGGATCAGACCGAACTTGATCAGGTCCTCGGGCATGACCTCGGCGAAGTGATCCTGGGTGTCGATCTCGGCCTTGGAGTGCACCTCGGCGCCGAAGCCCAGGCCACGCTTGCCGACCCGGTCGGAGACGATCTTCTCCAGGCCCGCGAACGCACCGGCCACGATGAACAGCACGTTGGTGGTGTCGATCTGGATGAACTCCTGGTGGGGGTGCTTGCGACCGCCCTGCGGGGGCACCGAGGCCTGGGTGCCCTCCAGGATCTTCAGCAGCGCCTGCTGCACACCCTCGCCGGAGACGTCGCGGGTGATCGACGGGTTCTCGCTCTTGCGGGCGATCTTGTCGACCTCGTCGATGTAGATGATCCCGGTCTCGGCACGCTTGACGTCATAGTCGGCGGCCTGGATCAGCTTGAGCAGAATGTTCTCGACATCCTCGCCGACATAACCGGCTTCCGTCAGTGCCGTCGCATCCGCGATGGCAAACGGGACGTTGAGCATCTTGGCCAAGGTCTGCGCCAGGTAGGTCTTACCGCAGCCGGTGGGGCCGAGCATGAGGATGTTGGACTTGGCCAACTCCACCGGCTCGGCACGCGAGTCGCGTGACTTCTCCTGCGCCTGGATGCGCTTGTAGTGGTTGTAGACCGCTACCGCGAGCGTCTTCTTGGCGGTGTCCTGACCGATGACGTAGCCCTCGAGGAACTCGCGGATCTCGGCAGGCTTGGGCAACTCATCGAGCTTGACGTCGTCGGCATCGGCCAACTCCTCCTCGATGATCTCGTTGCACAAGTCGATGCACTCGTCGCAGATGTAGACACCGGGCCCTGCGATGAGCTTCTTGACCTGCTTCTGGCTCTTTCCACAGAATGAGCACTTCAGCAGGTCTCCGCCATCTCCAATGCGCGCCATGTGGGAGGGTCCTACTTCCTGTTTGCAATCACTCAAAGGTGGGTTTCACCGGGTGTGAACCCGACGCTACCCGTTCGTTCCGTCACGGTGCGACCGAAGGGCCGAATCGCGTCGGTGGTATTTGTTCGCGTGCAGGAGAACATATCTCTCTTGTTGCCTTGCCACCCGGCGGCACGCGGACCGTGTCCCTGGCGTGTCGCCGTCGTTACTCCGATCGCGGTGGAAACAACCAGGTCGCGCCGTGCAGTGCGCCGCTGTCCACAATACCGTCGGCGGCAACTGGCAAACATCGGCAGTTCGCGGTCAGCGGGGCCCCAGCCCACCCGGACCCACCGGTCCCGGCCCGACAGGGCCCGGTCCCACCGGCCCCGGCCCCACCGGGCCGACGCCCACGGGACCGACCACGCCGCCGACACCTACCGGCCCGGCGGGTCCGACGACGGGGTTCACCCCGTAGGGCAGACACTCCACCACCGCCGGGTTCCAATATGTGCCCACCGGGCACACCGGCTCCTCGGCCTGGCCCACCGCCGGGTTGGCCAGTGTCATCCCCATCGCCGCGGCGATTCCCGCCATGCTCCATGCCAGCTTGTGCGCGCTCTTCACAGCCCACTCCCCTCGGTCTTCCCCGACCTGACGACAGCTTCGCATCACCGACGCGCGAGCGCATCCTTTTTGACGCAGACGTCAAGCAAGATCACCCGGGACAGCACACACCCCGGTCCGCGAGGCGAACCGGGGTGTGCGTGAAAGCTCTGATCAGGCGTTCTGGGCCGAGAGCTTGCGGTACTCCAGCACCGTGTCGATGATGCCGTAATCCTTGGCCTCGGCGGCCGTGAGGATCTTGTCCCGGTCGGTGTCCTTGCGGATGACCGCAGGATCCTTGCCGGTGTGCCGGGCCAGGGTGGAGTCCATCAGGCTGCGCATGCGCTCGATCTCGGCGGCCTGGATCTCCAGATCCGACACCTGACCCTGGATGGCCCCACCGACGGCGGGCTGATGGATCAGCACGCGGGCATTCGGCAGCGCCAGCCGCTTACCGGGGGTACCGGCGGCCAGCAGCACCGCGGCGGCCGAGGCGGCCTGCCCGAGGCAGACCGTCTGGATGTCGGCGCGGACGTACTGCATGGTGTCGTAGATCGCCATCAACGAGGTGAACGAGCCACCCGGGGAGTTGATGTACATGGTGATGTCGCGATCAGGATCGAGCGACTCGAGCACCAGCAACTGGGCCATGATGTCGTTGGCCGAGGCGTCGTCCACCTGCACGCCGAGGAAGATGATGCGCTCCTCGAACAGCTTGTTGTACGGGTTGGACTCCTTGACACCGAAGCTGGAGTGCTCGATGAACGACGGCAGGATGTAGCGCGATTGCATCGGGTTCATTTGATACCTGCTCCTGGTCCCTCGCCGTTGACGCTGACACTGGTGATGATGTGGTCGACGAAACCGTATTCCAGGGCCTCCGAGGAGGTGAACCAGCGGTCGCGATCGGCGTCGGTTTCCACCCGCTCCAGGGACTGACCGGTGAACTGGGCGTTGAGCCGGTTCATTTCCTTCTTGGTCAGTGCGAACTGCTCGGCCTGGATCGCGATGTCGGCGGCGCTACCACCGATACCTGCCGACGGCTGGTGCATCATGATCCGGGCGTGCGGCAGGGCGTACCGCTTACCCTTGGTGCCGGCGGCCAGCAGGAACTGACCCATCGACGCGGCAAGGCCCATCGCGTAGGTCGCGACATCGCACGGAGCCAGCACCATGGTGTCGTAGATGGCCATACCCGCGGTGACCGAGCCACCGGGTGAGTTGATGTAGAGGTGGATGTCCTTGGTGGGGTCCTCCGCGGCCAGCAGCAGAATCTGCGCGCACAACCGGTTGGCGATGTCGTCATCGACCTGGGTTCCCAGGAAGATGATCCGCTCGGCGAGCAGTCGCTCGTATACCGAATCGATGAGGTTGAGCCCCGACGTGCCACCACGCATGTCAGTCACGGCTGGATACCTGCTTTCTTCGAGTTGTCGTACTCGTTCACCGACATTAACGAACGCGCGGCGAAGAGCACGCCCCAACAGGCGCGCTTTCGCTCACAGCGTCACTCCGAGGAGTCGTCGCTCTTCTTGTCGGACTTTTTCTTGGCCTTCTTCTTATCCTTCTTCTCCGCCTTTTCGGCGGCAGCATCCTCGTCGGCAGCGGCCTCGGACTCGGACTCTGCGTCAGCGGCCGGAGCCTCGACAGCCACGTCCTCGGCCACCTCGACCTCGGCGGTCTCCTCGCCACCGGCCGGTCCGAAGAACTCGGCGGTGTCGACCACGTTGCCCTCGGAATCGGTGACCGTGGCGCCCTGCACGACGGCGGCGATGGTCAGGCCGCGGCGGACATCGGCGAACATCGCCGGCAGCTGGTTGTTCTGCTGCAGCACCTGAAGCAGCTGCTGCGGCTCGATGCCGTACTGCCGCGACATCAGCACCAGCCGCTCGGTCAGGTCGGCCTGGCCCACCTGGATGTCGAGCTTGTCGGCGACGGCGTCCATCAGCAGCTGGGTCTTGACGGCCTTCTCGGCCTCGTTGCGGGTGTTCGTGTCGAACTCCTCGCGGCTGCTGCCCTGCTCGGTGAGGCTCTCGTTGAACTTGTCCTCGTCGTGGTCGAGGCCGTGGATGGCGTTGTGCAGGGTGTCGTCGATCTGCGCCTGCACGATGGCCTCGGGCAGCGGCACCTCGACATCGGCGAGCAGCACCTCGAGCGCCTTGTCGCGGATCTGCTCGGCCTGCTGGATGCGCTTGACCCGCTTGACCTGCTCGACGAGGCTCTCCTTGAGCTCGTCGATGGTGTCGAATTCGCTTGCCAGCTGCGCGAACTCGTCGTCTGCCTCGGGCAGCTCGCGCTCCTTGACGGACTTGACGGTGACGGTGACCTCGGCCTCCTGGCCGGCGTGCGGGCCGGCGGCCAGCGTGGTCGTGAAGACCTTGGACTCACCGGTCTTGAGCCCGATGATCGCCTCGTCGAGGCCGTCGATGAGCTGGCCGGAACCGATCTCGTGGGACAGGCCCTCGGTGGCGGCCTCGGGCACCTCGGTGCCGTCGACGGTGGCCGACAGGTCGATGGAGACGAAGTCGCCGTCGGCGGCGGCGCGCTCGACACCGGTCAGGGTGCCGAAGCGGGCACGCAGATTCTGCAGTTCGGTGTCGACCTCGTCATCGGCGATCTCGATCGGGTCGACGGTGATCTTCAGCGCGGTCAGATCGGGCAGCTCGATCTCGGGGCGGATGTCGACCTCGGCGGTGAACACCAGCTCCTCGTTGTCCTCGAGCTTGGTGACCTCGATATCGGGCTGGCCGAGCGGCTGGATCTCCGCGGACGTGACGGCCTCGCTGTAGCGGCTGGGCAGCGCGTCGTTGACGACCTGCTCCAGGACCGCGCCGCGGCCGATGCGAGCCTCGAGCAGCTTGCGGGGGGCCTTGCCGGGACGGAATCCGGGCAGCCGCACCTGGCCGGCCAGCTGCTTGAACGCGCGGTCGAAGTCTGGCTCCAGCTCGGTGAAGGGCACCTCCACGTTGATCCGGACCCGGGTCGGGCTCAACTTTTCGACGGTGCTCTTCACTGCGTTACTCCTCGTAGATGGTTCGGTGTTGCTCGTACGGTCGGGGTGACAGGATTTGAACCTGCGGCCTTCCGCTCCCAAAGCGGATGCGCTACCAAGCTGCGCTACACCCCGTGCCTCTTCGTGCCTGTCTTCGGTCGACACGCACGCACGCCGACCACGCGAGATACTACGGGCATGTGTCGCGACGCCATCAATTGGATTTGATCGCGCCTTCGCTAGTACAGTCTCCGATGCACCGCATGCGGGCGTAGCTCAATGGTAGAGCCCTAGTCTTCCAAACTAGCTACGCGGGTTCGATTCCCGTCGCCCGCTCCATGCAACGCAGGTCAGGGCCATTTCGGAGTTTGCCAGCAAACCCGAGGTGGCCCTGATCCCGCATTTTCCCCGCACAATCACTTTTCAAGGCTGGTTGCTGGCCCACGACTCAAGCACCGCCCGCGTGTCCGGCCCGACTGTGACGCGCTCCACATAGTGCCCCTCGGTCGTCGCCAGCTGCGTGTGCGAGAGCTGACGTTGCGCCGCCTCCACGCCGAGCCCGTCCCGGACCACCGTGGCCACCGTGCGGCGGAAGCTATGCGGTGTCACCCACCGGAGATCCTCATGATCGGCCAGCGCCTCCCGCAGAGCCGACCTGATGTTGGTCAGGGCCACCAGGCCGCCGTCCCGGTTGGCCAGCACCGTGCCCTCCGGGCCGGTCACCGCGTACAGCTCTGTGAGCACCTCGACGCCGAACGTCGGCAAGCTGACGGTGTGTGCTGGAGCGCCGCCTTTGCGTGAGTCCTGGCGATGCAGAGGCTTCCCAGCGACCCTGCCCGAGTCAACCACCGTCCCGGTCACCGTGACGGTTGGCGGCGTGCCGAGCAGGTCGACGTCCTCCCAGCGGATCGCCAGCACCTCCCCCGGCCGCGCCCCGGTGGCCGCGAGCAGCTCCACAAACGCTGGGAGCATCCGCCCGCGCCGCGGCCCCGGCCCCTTGCGGTTGCAGAACGCCGCGACGGCCGCGCGCACCCTCTCGAATTCCATCGTCGTGAGCGCGCGGGCCGGCTTCCGCTCGGCCTTATTGGTCCGGGTCTCCCGGATCGGATTGTGCGCGATCACGTCGAACCTGACGGCCAGCGAGTACATGCCCGAGAGGATGACGCGCATGTAGGTCGCCGGCGCTGGCAGCAGCGCCTTCAGGTAGGCATCCGCTCGGCTCGTCGACAGCTCTCCCACCCTCAACGCGCCGAGCTGACCGTCACCGTGCAGCCGCCAAGTGTCGCGGTAGAGCGTGGCGGTGCGCTCGCCGATGCCGTTCTCTGCGACCTTGGCCGGCAACCACACCTCGAACAGCTCGGTCAGCGTAGTGCGCTGATTGATCGCGCCCGTGGGCTGCCCGGCGGCAAGCTCAGCCTGGATCCGACGTTTCAGCTCCCGCCGCGCATCCTCGGCCGACTTCCGTGACGACGCCTCACGCTCACGCAGCTTTCCATTGTGCAGCCGAACATAGGTTGTGGCACAAAATAACTCGCCGCGTCGTCCCACGGTAATCTTGCCGTGCTCGCCCGGCGCCATCCGCTGCCTAGGCATGATCCCTCAGCACAGCACCGGGAATCCGACCAAGGTCCGCCTCAAGTTGACTGAGCTTGTCCTCAGCGCTGATCAGCTCGTCCATCGACATGCCCCGTTTCTCGGCCTGAGATGCGGTCTCGCCCTTTGCTATTCCTGCCCGCTCGATCATCCTTTCAATGTGGCGGTCTAGCCGCTCGTGACGGTGCCGAACTTCAGCTAACTCCCTGGATTTGAGGAGCAGTCGGGCGCCATCCGAACCACCCGACCTCTCCTCACCCGCAAACCGGCGGACTGCGTCAATCGACGAAATCGACTCACCAGGAACAACTTCCACCATGCCATCCGGAAGCTCCGGATACAGGAGAGCAATCGGCGGCACATCCAGCGCGGCCGCAATGACAATCAGTTCCGCGATGCTCAAGACGCTGCCGCGATGTCCGGAATCTAGCTTCGCAATCACCGTCGGCGACACCCTGTAGCCAAGTTCAGCCGTTCGAGCACTTAGCCATGCCGCCGACTTCCCTCCCCGGGCTTGTTTCATCGCCTTGCCTATGCGCTCAACAAGCTCGCTTGCCCAGCGCTGACCCGAATCTTCATTCGCCATGCGACGAGTATGACGGACTTTCTTGCGTCTGTAGAAGATCGTGTTAGTCTCGTCGCCAAGCGAAGATCAAACCGATAGATCTTCGTTACACGAAGGAATCGAGGGGATGAAAGCAATCGCCGAACCACAACCGGACGACGATGACCGACTCAGTCAACTTTGGCCGGTAGAAGCAGTGATGGCCCGGCTGTCAGTTGGCAAGTCGACCGTCTTCGCACTGATCACGAGCGGGGAGCTGCGCAGCGTCAAGGTGGGTCGACGCCGACTGATTTCCGAGGCCGCCATCCGAGAGTTCATCCAGAAGGTCGACAACGGGGGCAGCGCCGCCTGATGTGGCCACAAGAGACTCACGCCGATCTGGGGCTGGTCGACGACGACCACACCCCGGATATGCGAATGGCGCCGGTTGCAGCCGACGCCATTCCGAACGAACAACCCCCCAGCACATATCGGAAGGAAGTTCAGCACCAATGATGACACAGAGCACGAACACTGACCACGACCTGTTGGCCGAAGTCTCGACCCCGGACGGTGTGACCGCGGGCCCGTGGCGCACCGACAGCCAGGGCCATCTCGAACGTGACTTGTCCGACGGGCGCATCCAGCGCGGAAACGGTGATATCGCCGAAGCGGCGGCTGGCGATGCATGCAGAATCCGCGTCGGCACGGTTACAAGCTGGCACGAAGTGGCAACCCACCTGACGCCCACGCAGAACACTTTCCTGCGTGACTCGGAGTCCCGCGGCGCCGAACCCGAAGATTTGGCAGAATACGCCCGCGGGCTGGCAGAACAGAATGTGCGCGACGCTGCGGTATTCGGCGATCTACCTGTGCCGCCGGATGCCACGGCCGTGTACACGTCCAACCAAATGCCTGACGGTCGATACTCCCGTGATTTCGTCGGAGCTCGACGCAGGATAGGGCTGTTGTGCCTCAGCGTCGAAGGCACCCAGTTCGATGACGGTGCTGTCCGCCGCCGGCTGCATATAGGCTTCGACAGCACCGACGGATCAGAACCCGAGTTTGACAGTCATCAGGTGCATCAGCTGATTTTGGTGCTCGGCCAGCTCGCTAGCGCCATTGAGCAGACGCAATGAGCGCGAAGGAAACTCCCGAGGTCAGTAGAGTCCGACAGCGCGCGTACCGGCTCAACCTGCGACTGATCAAGAGTGGCGAGGCGGTGCAGCTTCGCGACCAGGACGGCACGATAAAGCACAGCGGCAGCCTCGCCAGTGCAGACGCCTACATGGAACGCATCAGGTCATGGCAACGCGGGGGCAGTGTTCCGAAAAGCGTTCCAGTCGAATGGGTCCCATTGATAGACGGATACCTGAAGGAACAAGACGCTGCAGGCTTCTCGCAGAGCACTGTCAAACTACGACGCGAACAGCTCGGCAACATGGCCCGCGAGATCGGCGTTACTCCCGATAACGCCACTCGCCAAACCCTTACAGCGTGGCTCGCCCGGCATCGCGAGTGGAAACCTGAGACCCGCCGCAGCATGTTCAGCACACTCAAGAGCTTCTGCATCTGGGCAAGTGACAACGGGTGGTTTGCGACCAATCCAGCAGCAGAACTTCCGAAAGTGCGATTACCGCCGCCAGCAGCGCGGCCTGCACCCGACGACATATGGCACACATCGATCGCCCGGGCCCGCGGTAACCCCAGGGTCACACTTCTGCTGCGGTTGGCGAGCGAAGTCGGCCTGCGCCGAGCTGAGGCCGCCCGTGTCAGCACAGACGATCTGATGGGCGGCCTCGGCCGAGCGCAACTGCTGGTGCACGGCAAAGGCGGGAAGAAACGCGTCGTTCCGATCAGCGATTCGCTCGCCGCTGCGATCGCAGCAGGCGCTGCTGGACACACAACAGGGGCACCTTCGACCGGCTGGCTGTTCCCCGGGTCCAAACCGGATGCTCACCTGACACCAAAGCAGGTGGGCGACCTCATCCGGACAGTGATGCCCGAGGGCTGGAGTATGCACACTCTGCGGCATCGGTTCGCCACCCGCGCGTACCGCGGCAGTCGCAACATCCGGGCTGTGCAAACGCTTCTCGGACACGCTTCGGTGGCCACGACGGAACGGTACACCGCGGTCGATGACGACGAGGTCCGGGCCGCTATGTTGTCCGCGTCCGACTGGGGGGACGTCTCCGACTCGTGAACGACCAAGAGACCGAGGCGCTGCGCGGAAACCTTGCCGTTGTGACGGCCACATGAGTGGTCAGCTCGTCGGTGAGGTGATTGCTGCGTCGGACAGCCTGCGCGCACGTGGGCTGTCCGAGCGCGGCTTTCACGCACTGATCGCTATCGCAGAGAAGGCAGGCACCGAGAGCCGTCAGGGTTCGGTCCGCTGGGACCACATCCGGGCGGTGCTCTACGGTGCGTCGCAGCGCACCGCCGAGCGTGCTATCGCAGACCTGAAGAACGCCGGGCTGATCCGCGTGGTCAGGGTCGGGTTCAACAACAACCACGGCCGTGCGGCGGCGCCGATATACGAGATCCAGCAAACAACCGATTCCGCCACTCAGGTGTCGGCATCGCTTGCCGACGATACCGACACCCAGATGGCGGAATCGACCCGCACCGATGCCGACACCCAGATGGCGGAATCGCCTGACACCCATACCGATACCCACGAGGCGAACGCCCGATACCGACAAAACGGGGACCGATACCGACAAAACGGGGACCGATACCGACACCCAGATGTCGTACTTGACGTTTCTATTGACGGTTCTATTGACGAAAAGAAGGGGTTACGTTTCAGGGGTACGTCACCAGGCGGCGGCAGCTGCGCGCCGACCGCCGGCGGCTACGACATCGCCGACATGACGATCGAGTGCCCGCACTGCCACGCGCCCGCACACCATCCGTGCAAACAGGAAACCGGCGAACCCAAACAGCTCCCGTGCATGCGACGCTGGCGATCCGAGCGAGTCGCCGCGATATGAGCACCACCACGATCTGCAGGCGCGCCTACGCCGGCGCACTCACCGATGCGTGTCCGCAGTGCAAGGCACCAGCTGGCGAGTACTGCACCCGCCTCGATGACTTCGGGCACCGCCACCTGCGCAGGATTCCGTGCCTGCATCGCATCCATCCGTCGCTCGTCGACGTCGACGAGCACCATGACGAGCCCGTCGACTTCACCGAGCCCCGACGGCCACCGAACGAGGGCGGGAGACTCCCCTGACTCAGCTGACCGCTGTAGAGCGTTTTGAGTGGCTGGATCGTGTTCTCGGGCACTGCGACCTGACCGCGACTCAAAAACTCGTCCTGGTGGCGCTGGAGACCTACACCGACGATCTGGGGATGAACGCGAGGCCTGGAACGTGGACCTTGGCGCAAATATGCCGGGTCGGGCCCCGCGCCGTGGACGGAGCACTGGCCGCCGGCCGCCGCCACCAGCTGATCGAACAGACCGCCCGTGCCAACCCTCGCCGCCACCTGATGGCCGAGTACCAGCTGACGCTCCCACGACCCGCGCCCCCGCGCAGATAGACGAGGTCCAACACGAATAGCCATGCAGATAAAACACTTTTAGACCGCACCGCCACGCGCATTGAAATGGGGTTGCATTTGAGCTGCGACCCCCATGACCAAGGGTGTCGGTTCGACAGACACCCTTCGCGACTCGCCAGCGCGTCGCTTAACAATCCCGCCGCCGTGCTGACCGGCTGGTCTTGGTCGGATCTGAAATCCGACCAAGCCGAACTCTTCGAAAGGGAACGACATGCCTCACGACCCACAAGCACTGACCCACGCTGACTTCCAGCGCGCGGCCACCCTGATCAAGTTCGCCGCCGAGATCGATCGCGCCGGTATCAACTTCGTGTTCAACGAGGCCGGCCGCGAGAACCGCTCAGCGCAGCTGCTGCTGGCCACGATCGACGGCTACCGGGTCATCACCCGCGAGCTGCGCTCCGAGAGCGCGTTGCCCGCGGTCGACGAGATGATCCGCGGCGCGGTCACTACCGCACCGGATCCGGATATGCGCCTGGCCGCCGCGGCGGTCGTCGCCCGCGCCGACAGCGATACCGACGCGCTCAACGCCGTCATGATCAAGGCGAACAAGTCAGGCCGCCCAGCCGAGCTCGTCGCGGCCCTCATGGGGATGTACGCCACCCTGCTGCCCGAGCTGGTCACCGACCACTGCACGGCGAATCTGGCGACCTGGCCGGCCCGCATCGCGGGACACAGCGGCGGCGCGTGATTGATCATGCCGCCGAAATCGCCTATGGTTTCGGGTAGCTCGGTATCCGCAGCACGCCAGGCCCCGCACGTCGCGGCCCACCTGGACAGCCCCGGTCACCATGCACCCGTCAGCGCGTATCCGCCTGTTCACGGTCTGGTGATCCTTTGAGCGAAACACTCACGCATTCAGCTGTTCTCACAGTCGGCGAAGGCCCCACAGTGAGCGGTCTCCTCGTCCCCTACGACCACACCGCCATCCGCGGCTGCTTTGCCCGCACGATCGCTGAGCGGGCGACCAAGGTTCGGCTACTCGCCGACCTCGGCAAGGCACGTCCTGTCGTGCTCGGTGAAGGCGCCCAGCTGCGGGAGACTGACGAAGGCCTGCATGCGACGTTCACTGTGCCCGAGGCGCTTTCCGCGGCCCTCGACACGGCCACCGACTGGCCGGTCACGGTCCGCACCCAACGCGTCGGCGCCAGCGAGTTCAAGCTAATCGACATACGCCTGGGCCTCCCAGGTCAGTCACCGGCCCGCTCCCAACCAGCCGCGAGCACTACCGAACGCCGCATCTCCGCCGATACCGCCCGCCGCCGGTTGGCCCTGCTGGACCTGGAGCGCGCATGAGAACCCTAGTGCGCAACAACCTCTGCCGATCGCTGCCGTTCACCGCGGTCCGCACTGCGGGTGACACCGGTGACGCCGACAACGACGATGGCCGCAACTTCCAGGGCTACGGCGCCATGTTCAACACCCCCACCCGGATCGACTCCTGGGAGGGCACATTCGACGAGCAGATCGCGCCCGGCGCGTTCCGCAAGTCGCTGCGCGAGCTGGCCCCGAAATTCCAATTCGACCACGGCCGGCACTCACTGTTCGGCTCACTGCCCTGCGGAGTGATCACCGACATTCACGAAGACGAACGTGGCCTGTACGTCGCAGCGCGGATGGCCGCGGCCGCGCTGTGGGAACCACTGCGCGAGGCCATCGCCTCCGGCGCCGTCGACGGTATGAGTTTCCGGTTCTCCGTGGTCCGGGAGGAGTGGCGCGACACCAAGGGCAAGCTCGTCCAGCCCGAGGACGTCAAGCGGATCCTGTACAACGGCGAGCAGCCCGAACGCGCACCCCTGCTACGCACCCTCAAAGAGGTCCGCATGGCTGAAGTCGGCCCGGTCGTCTGGCCGGCCTACAGCAGCACCAGCGCAACTCTGCGCGCCCACCAATCTGGCAGCACTATCACCAGCTCCACAGCCCGACGCCGCCTCAAACTGCTCTCCCTGGAAAGGAACTGACTCCACCATGACCATCCGCCTCGAGACCCGCCCCGACGCTCTGGAACGACAGATCGCCGACGCCCGCAAGGAAGCCCGCACGCTGCTCGACCGCGCCGGGGGTGCCGACCTCACCGGCGCCGAGGCCGAACGCTTCGACGAACTCACCGAGCTCATCGAGGCTGGAAACCGTCAACTGGAGGGCATCGATCGCAACTTCGCCGCCATCCGCGACGCTGCGAGCGACCTGCGCTTCTTCCCCGGCAGCACCGGCGGCGGTGACAGCACCCGAGACGACGGAGACCAGCGTGGCCGAGCAGGTGGTGCCCGCCTCCGACACCGCGACCCCTGGGACACCAGCCACCTGACGCGCATGGGTGTGTTCGGCCGCGACGAGGAATCGATCGGCAAGGAGCTGCACGAACGTGCCCTCGACGCTGTCGAGGACATGCCCCAGGCCACCGACAAGGTCCGGGAAGCGGCAACCCGGTTCATTGAGCGCGACGACCCCGACCTTGGCAGTCCGACAGCACAGCTGGTGCTGGCCACCACCAGCCCGCAGTACATGCGGTCGTTCATCAAGATCATCCGCGCCAAGGGCAACATGGCAGCGCTGCGCGCCGAAGACCAGGAGATGCTGGCCCGCGCGATGTCGCTGGTCGACCTCAATGGCGGCTTCGCCGTGCCGTTCCAGCTCGACCCGTCGGTCATCCTGACCGCCGACGGTTCGGTGAATCAGGTCCGTGAGATCGCTCGCGTGGTCCAAGCCACAGGCGACGTCTGGCATGGCCTCTCCTCGACTGGGGTGTTCGGCTCGTGGGACGGTGAAGGCGAAGAGGTCTCCGACGATTCCCCGACGCTGGAACAGCCCGCGATCCCGGTGCACAAGTACCAGGCGTTCGTGCCGCTTTCGCATGAGCTGCAGATGGACGCCCCCGGGCTGGCCGACGACATCGCCCGAATGCTGGCCGACGACAAGGACACCAAGGAATCCATCGCGCACGTCACCGGGACAGGCGTGGGCCAGCCGACCGGCATCATCACCGCGCTGGCCGGAACCGCCTCGGTGAGGCCGGCCATCACGGCCGACACCCTGACCGCTCAGGATGTGTACGACCTCGATAGCGCGCTGCCGCAGCGCTATGCCGCCAACGGTTCCTGGCTGGCGCACCGCAAGACCTACAACGCCTTGCGCCAGTTCGATCAGGGCGGCGGCAACGCACTGTGGGGCCAGCTCGCCGACGGCCGGAAGTCCGAGCTGCTCGGCCGGCCCAACTACATTGCCGAGGCGATGAAGAGCACCATCGCCGCCGGCCAGACCAACCACATGTTGGTGTTCGGAAACTTCCGCAACTACGTCATCGCGGATCGTTTGGGCGCCACCATGTCCTACATCCCCCACCTGTTCGGACCCAACGGTCGTCCCACCGGCAAGTCCGGCTGGCACGCCTGGTTCCGCAGCGGCGCTGACAGCGTGAACGACGCAGCCTTCCGCGTTCTGGATTGCTAACGACTGCAACAGGTGTCGCGGTGGGGTGCGCCTGACGCACCCCACCGTTAGGGCACCGAGTGACTTGTCAGCCATCGAGCCGATAGGAGGTAGCGATCTTGGCGATCCATGTGGACGTCTTTACCCGGCTCAACGAGCGGCGGGTGAGACAGGACGCCAGGACCCTTGTCGACGAGTTCGATAGCGCAGGCGAGCGAGCCGGTAAGAACTTCGGTGAGAACCTTTCCGCCGGCATCGAACGTTCGGCACCACGTGCGGAGCGGGCGGCCGCCCGGATGGAGCGGTCGACTGATCGTGTCGCGGACTCGCTCGGGCGGGTCAACGTCGAGCAGGCGAAATACGATGAGCTGAGCAAGAAGTCGACTGCATCTGATCGGCAAAAGATCCAGCAGGCCGAGGCTTTGGCGAAGGCTCACCGCGCCTACGCGGCTTCCGTCCGGGACGCAGCCAGAGCCACACAAGAGCACCTCCGGATCCAGCGCAGCGCCGAGAGTAGTTCGTCGATTGGTGGCGACGGCCCTGCATCGTCGTTGCGCAATACGACGACCGCCATGGCGGCGCTCGGTGGGGCTGCGCGCTCACCGGCGGCGATCGCGGCCGTCGCGCCGGTTCTGCTGCAGATCGGTAGCGCCGCCGTTGCGGCTACCGGCTCACTGCTAGTGCTGCCGGGCGTTCTCGGTGCGGTCGGTGCGGCGTTCGGTTCGCTGAAGCTGGCTACCTCGGGGTTCTTCGACGCCATCGAGAACGTCAACGACCCAGAGAAGTTCGCCGAGTCGCTGCGATCGCTGTCGCCGAACGCGCAGCAGGCCGCACTCTCGATTCAGTCGTTGATGCCCGCCCTGACCGAGCTGAAGACTGCCACCCAAGATGCGCTGTTCGCCGACATCGGACCCGGGCTCGAACGGCTGACGACGGCCATGCTGCCGCAGATTCAACAGCTCACCACGACTGTCGCAGCGTCGTTCAATCAGATGTTCGACGGTGTCAGCAACACTCTGTTGTCGAATCCCGTTCTCACCGGGCAGATCACGCAGAACTTCGGGCAGGCCTTCCAAAACCTGACTCCGGCCGCGGCTTCACTGACGCAGGCACTGACCTCCCTTATCGCCGTGGGCAGCACCTTCCTGCCCGATCTCGCCCGCGGGGCATCGGAAGCCGCGGCGGGGTTCGCCGACATGATCGAGGAGTCCGCCCGCAGCGGTGAGCTGCAGGCCACGATCCGCGACGGCATCACCATCGTCGGCATGCTGATCGACGCGACCAAGTCGGCCGGCGAGATGTTCGGCGCACTGGCCACCGACGGCGTGGCCGCGATGGCTGACATAAAGCTCAGCGTCGAAGCCGTGTCGACCGTCATCCGGATCGCCAGCGGTGACCTGGAGGCATGGGGTGATGTCTTCCCGACCATCGGCAAGATGGCGGCCGGGACTTTCGCAGACATCGGCAATTCCATTGACACGCACGTGCTCGGGCCACTGCGGTGGGTCGTAGACACGCTCAACGAGCTCCCCGGGGTAAGTCTGCCGGAGATACCGGACTTCCAGTTCACCAACGAGGGCTTCTCGGCTCGTAGCAGTTCACCGATACCGGGAACCAACACCCCCGGCTTCGCCGGCACGCCAGCTCTCGGCGGCGAAGACAACGCTTCTCGACGGCGCCGCGGGCTCGCTCCAGTGGAGACCGGAGAAGAAGCTGCGCGTCGTCGCGTGGCTGGCCTGCCTCCGGCTGGTCGATTCTTGCCGTCCGGACAGCCCGGCGGGTGGTGGCCCGGTCTCGGGGTGAACGGCCAACCGGGTGGCGGGTTCTACACAATCGGCCAAGAGGGATACCGCGCTGGCATGGCGCCGGACTGGCGGACGGCAGGCAGCGGCGGCGGGAGTGGTCCGCGCCTGCCCGACGCCCCGGTGCTGCCCTACGAGCCGCGCACCAGCACCGCGCCCACGGCAGCGTTGTTCTCCGCTGAGAACTCGCTCTACGACGCACAGCACACGCTGGCCGAGAAGCGCGCGCGGCTCACCCAGCTCGAGTCCACCTCCACCGCGACGGCCGAGGACGTCCAGGACGCGCGCAACGATGTCCGAGAGGCCGAGCAGGCCGAGCACGAAGCGCAGCTGCGGTTGAACGAGGCGCGGATGTCTGCGACCGAGAAGGGCATCAAGCAGCTCAACTCGGCTTCCGACCAACTCGGTGACGTCGGCGCGAAACTGGACCGCGACTTCGGACTGTCCCGCGGGCTGCCCGGGCTCGCGGAGAACCTGATCAAGTTCGTGGCCAGTCTGGCTGCGGCGGGCCCGATGGCTCAGCTCGGCGCGATCGCTGCGGCCTCCCCGTCCCAAGGTGGCTACGGCGCGATGGGGATCCTCGGTGCCCAGGGCGCGTTCGGGGATCGATTCACCGGCATCGACCCGCAGCGGATGTACGGCGGCGGCTACGGGCCGTCGGGGATCGGTCCGGCCGCGATCGGTGGCGGCATGGGATATGGGGCCTACCCCGGAGACGCTGCGCTGCTGGCCAACGTGCCGTCAGGTCGCTACACCCAGGAAGAACGCGGGGATCTCACTCAGGGCCTGGCCGACTGTTCCAGTGCCGTTGAGGACCTGGTCAACATGCTCGACGGGCGGCCCACCGGTGGGGCGTCGATGACGACCTACAACGCCGACGAGTGGCTGCAGTCCCGCGGGTTCCTGCCTGGCATGGGCGGACCGGGCGACATGCGCGTCGGGTTCAACCCCGAGCACATGCAGGCCACACTGCCTGGCGGAACGCCCTTCAACTGGGGTTCCAAGGAGGCCGCGGCCCGCGGGGGCGTCGGCGGCACCGGTGCATACGACCCGTCATTCACGTCGCATTACTACCGGCCGGCCACCGGCGGCGTGCCGTCACTGACCCCCCGCCCGGCATTGGCACCGAGCCCGTCACTGTCCACCAGCGGTGTGCCGTCGTCGGCCGCGCTCAACAGCGACCCCGCGCTGACCAACCCGGCACTCACCCCCGATCGTCCCGCCAGTGGCCCTGCGGCCCTGCCGCCTCTCGGATCGGTGCCCAGCAGCGGGGGCCCTCTCAGCACCGGGATGCCGCAGTCCCCGTTCCTCGGGGCACCGGCCGGCCCTGGCGCCGGTGAAGGAGCAGGCGCCACACCAATTGGTGGGCTCGCCCCGCCCGGCGGATCCGGCGGTGGCGGCGCGGTCGGACTTACCGGCGGCGGCGCGATCGGTCTCGGCATGCAGGCCGGCGGCATGGCCCTCGACGTCATGGCGCCAGGTGCCGGGCAGGCCGCGCAAACCGTTGTCAAGCTCGGCTCCCGCGCCATCGAGTTCGGATCTCAGGTGGGCGGCATCGCGGCCAGCGGCGCGATGGAAACCCTTCTGCCGACCGGTGGTTCGGAGCTGGCCAACAACAACTGGGCAACCAAGCTCGCCGGTGGCTTCGCCGGCATGGGCCCGGCGTTGCCGAACACCGCTGGGGGAAAGTCCGCCGCCCAGCTGGCCGGCCAGCCCGGGCAGAACGACCAGAACGCACCGAACGAAACGAACAACAACTACGACGTCAAGATCGACGCTGCCGCAAGGGATTCCGGAGGACTCATGCGCGACTTCGAGTACCACACCACCGCGGCCGCAGCCGCCCCCGGAATGTGAGGCAAGCAGACGATGAACTGCGAGCCGTGCACACTCCACTCCGCTGGCGAAGCACAGCATGCCGACAGAATCGAACAGATCCGCGCTCAGCGGCTCCTACTGGCCGTGCTCAACGGCGTCGACGACGTCGCCGAACTGATCGCCGCCGAGCTGCGTACATGCCAACCCTGCTCGGGACGGCTCGCCAGCATCTACCTCGGACTAAGCATCGCCACCGTTGTCCACATCCACGGCAGCCGCGACGCCGCGGCGCGAGCTATCGAGCACACCCTCGCCGAGGACCTCGACGCACATACCCGACGCAACGGCAGCTGACCTCGTGGTGCGCAACACTTCAATCCTCGACGGCAGCATTCGTTTGCTGATAGCAACGCTATGTTTGCTGGATCGCGCCGGCACCCCCGGGGGGCGGGTCAAGATCGCGGGGAACGCCCAGGCGGCAAGACCCGTCGGGGGCAGTCGTCTTTCGCGGAGAGTCGTTGACCTGCACATGTGCACTCCCGCTTGGGTGACCAACTGTTTGCTGCGTGTTTGCTGGATGGGTTGCTGATGCGGTATGGCGAAGGCTCATAATCGCACGACCTACAACCAAGGTTGCCGCTGTGACGTGTGCGTACAGGCGAACTCCGACTACCGCAAGCAACGCCGCATGCGGAAGAACGGCGACGTTGCTGAACGGAAACCGAAGCGGCTGGCCGTGGTCAAAAATGTGCAACCCGATGTGCACACAAAAGTGCACATTTCCGGCGAGCCCACACCGGACTCGCCAGAGCCCGCCGAATGGTCCGTCGAGGCCGAAGTCCGCGCCCAGCTGGCGGAGCTTTCCGCCACCACCACACGCCGCGGCGAAGTTGCTGCCGCGATCGCGATGGCCCGCCTGCTCGACAACCCACGTGCGATCGCGCAGCACCCCGCCGCCACGGGCCGCCTTGTCGAGATCATCGAGCGTCTACGCAAGGGCTCCGATCGAAAAACCGGCAAGCTCGCCGCCGTTCGCAAGATGACCCGCGGCACGGACGGCGCACCTAACGTTGATGGCCATGGGCAAGCACAGTAGGCACCGAGCCGCGGCCGGCCTGGATCCGCTAGTGGCTCTGCCCGGCGGTGACCAGGCGTTCGAGCTGGTCGACGATGGCCCCGTGTTGGCCGGCACGCTGCGTCAGCTCGCCGGCAGAATCATCGACTGCAACGACTGGGCCGACATCCGATTGAACGCGCAGATCATGGACACGCCCGAAGCCCGCGTCCAGGCCCCCAACGCCGCCGCTACGCTGCGCGAGTTGTTCGACCGCTATCACCCCGTGTGAACGGACTTTCCGGTGGGGATGATGAGAAGGGTTGCGACTTCCTCCTCCTTGCCGGCCTCCCGGAGCTTCTCGGAAACGCTCTGAACCCACGCGGTCACGTTGGCAGCCATGAGTTCCTTCATGGCTGGGTTCTCGATGAGATAGTCGACTGTCGACGCGGTGACGGAGTCGGGAATCGCTGCACGCGCCTGTTCGATCACCTTGGACTGAATCCCCGCGATTACCGGCAGGGCCGTGCAAGCTCGGGAGGCCTCGGCAATTACCGAAGACATGTCGGCCACCGCCGCGGGCGCCACAGCGGTCTTCGATGCCAGCTTGTAGATCAACAGCTGGTTCACCGAAACCCCCTGCTCGGCCGCCTCGATGGCGAGCTTGCGGTGCTGGGCCGGGCTGGTGCGAAACGACAGGTTGCCGCTGTAGCGCCGCTCGGTGAGCGGCTTAGGCGGGGTTTCACCGCTCTTGTCCATGTCGGCGAGGATTCCGTCGACCAGCTCGGCGGCGCCGGCGACGGCCTCAGCCGCGGTGGGTGCCAGCCAGGACAGGCTTGGAAACTCCGCGACGAGGCCGACGTACTCGTCGTCCTCGGCCGACCATTCGGCTCGGTAGGTGTAGTGGTTCGACATGGGCCTTTCCTTCCTATTCGTTGCCGGTGATGGTGTTGAGCTTGTCGATCGCTTCCAGGACCTGTTTGACCTGGTAGGGCTTGGCCTGGCCGTTCTTGTTCTGGATGTTGACGCGCGGGTCGCCGGGCCACGGTGTCTTAAAGACGGCATGGCTGCTGTTCTGTTGCCGCGGCGTCCCGAAGTGGTGGGTGCAGACCTTGAGGAGATCGTTGTAGGCCACGTTGTTCGCGCTCTCGCGCATCTTGGCTTCGATCTTCTCAACACTGGCCATGGAATTATGATAGCACCCGCGATATCATTTGATCCAACAATGTGATAGCACTGACGCTATCAAGTGCATCCGAGG
Source organism: Mycobacterium sp. VKM Ac-1816D (assembly GCF_000416385.1). NCBI lineage: Bacteria > Bacillati > Actinomycetota > Actinomycetes > Mycobacteriales > Mycobacteriaceae > Mycobacterium > Mycobacterium sp. VKM Ac-1816D. The sequence goes on along the minus strand of NZ_AOHQ01000145.1, from coordinate 141,726 downwards.
CTCCGCGTCACGTGATCGGCACCGCAGTCCACTCAGGATGTCCACTCCAACGGACGTAGAGCTGATTGGGCAACGGGTGCCCCCAGGTGGGCATCAGCAGCATGTCGTGCCCCTCGTTCGGACGGATGGTTGTGTCCCGCGGAAGATTCCTGTTGACCGGACCCGCTTGCGAAGCGTCGACCTCGACTCCCTCGGCAGTTTCCGTGCCGATGTTTCGCAGTACGTATCGGTTCTCCCTCGGGTTCTCGATCCGCCAACGAACCTCCGTAGGCCGCTCGTGATCCTCAATCTCCGGCTCGACACTGGCGGGATCGTCATCGGACGAGCCCACAGGGGCCGTCGGGCCGACGTCGCCCAATTCCTGCATCTGCCGGCGGACGGCAAGCTCGGCTAGACGGTTCGAGCGTTCAGCGGCTTCTGCGCTCCGCAACGCGGCCTCGGCTGACAACTGCTCCCACCGAAGCGACTTGCGAGACAGAGCCGCGGACCACACTGAAACAAGTAGCGCGACCACCGCGGTCACAGCGGCCCAGACCGCAGGATCAGTCCAATCGATTCCTTCGCCCACCTCGGTGAGGCTACTCAGGTTCACCGACACGGAGTTGCTGGTGCTCCGCAGTTTCCCCGTATAAACGCCCACAACCCTTGGCGATCTTCCACAGACTTTTACAGGCAGTTGATCGACGAAACCTCTTGAACTGCTTGGACTTCCACAGCTTACAGCAACCGTCAGCGGACGCCTCAGCGCCAAACTAGCTACGCGGGTTCGATTCCCGTCGCCCGCTCAGATGCAGACCGGCCCTACCGGCGGAAACGCTGGTAGGGCCTTTTTCGAGGGTACAGCTGCGGGCAGGCGGTCAGCCGTCCAGCTTGGCGGCGAGCTCGGGGCACTCGTACTTCACAGCCACCGTGACGATCGTCGTCAGCGCATCCGGCCGCAGCTGACTGCCCATCTGGATCAGTACATCGACCACGTCCTGGACGGAATCGTTGAAACGGCTCTCGCCCATGATGCAAGCCAGCGACAGCTGGTCGGCAATCGCATCATCCGGCCCGTCGATACCGGCGGCGCGCACCTCGTCCAGGGCCTGCTGCGAGACACCGGGCGTCGGGCTGCCGGTGCTGGGTGTTCTGGTTGACGGCGTCTTCGTGGTGGTCCGCTTCGGCGTGCTCGTGGTGTAGGGCGCGACGTCATCCGGTGCCGTCGCCACCCCGGTGGTGCTGCCACCGCACCCGGCGATCAGGACCGCCCCGGCCACCCCGCACGCCGCAACCGCTGTCTTGCCCATGTTGCCTCCCCCGCCCCGCCCCCGCAGTGCGGCTACCACCGTATCGCCGCCGTGAGCGGTCGGCCGCCGTCATGCGCAAGATGCTTGTCGCGGAACGGTTGTCGAGACGTCGGCCGTAAGCCGATCGTCACCGAACCGCGACGCAACGGCCGCGCGGTCGTCACCTGGGCCATCGGCGCAGGACGTACGGTGGCCGGAGTCATCGGATGCGACTGGAGGTCGAGCTGTGCACCGCTCCCCCGTCGTGTCACCCACCGTGTCCGTGAACGGCATCTGCGTCCAGGATTTCACCGGCGTGCGCGATGCCTTCGAACGGAACTTCAGCGAGCGCGGTGACATCGGTGCCGCGGTCGCGGTCTGGGTCGACGGCGATCTGGTGGTCAACCTCTGGGGTGGCAGCGCCGACGCGGCGGGGACGCGGCCCTGGCGGTCCGACACGTTGGCCAGCATCTACTCCGGGTCCAAGGGTCTGACGAGTACCTGCATCCACCTGCTGGCCGACCGCGGCGAGCTCGACCTGGACGCGCCGGTCGCCCGGTACTGGCCGGAGTTCGGCCAGGCCGGCAAGGAGAACATCACCGTCGCGATGGTGCTGGCCCACCGGTCCGGGGTGATCGGGCCGCGGCATCGGCTGCGTCCGGAACAGACGCTCGACTGGGACGGCGTGTGCGCGCGGATCGCCGGGTCGCCACCGTGGTGGGAACCGGGTACCGCGCAGGGATATCACATGGTGACGTTCGGCTTCATCCTCGGCGAGCTGGTGCGCCGGGTCACCGGGCGCACCCTGGGCAGGTATCTGCGCACCGAGATCGCCGAGCCGCTCGGTATCGACGTGCACGTCGGACTGCCCGCCGCCGAGCACCACCGATGCGCGGAGATGATCAACAAGCCCCACATCCGCGACGTGCTGGCCGGCGGTGGCGCGCCGGGGCAGCCGGCCCGCCTTGACGAACACCCGATGGCCGGGCTCGCCGTGGCCATGGGATTCGTGCCCGACGACGAGCTGGGTTCGACCGATATCGACAGCTGGCGCGCCGCGGAATTCCCGGGCACCAACAGCCACGTCAGCGCGCACGGTCTCGCGACGTTCTACAACGCACTGGCCCAGGAGAAGCTGCTCAGCCGCGAACTGATGGAGCGGGTTCGGGTGTCCCAGGGCGGATTCGACACCGATGTCGTCCTCGGCGCCCGGGTCGCCGACCACGGGTGGGGCCTGGGTTACATGCTCAACCAACGCGGTGTGGCCGGGCCGAACACCGCGATCTTCGGCCACGGCGGTTCCGGTGGGTCGTTCGCCTTCGTCGACCTGGAACACCGCATCGGCTACTCGTATGTGATGAACTATTTCGACGCCACGAAATGCAATGCCGACCCGCGCACGCTGGCGCTGTCCGACGAGGTCTATATCGCGCTCGGCGTGAAAAAGGCCTGACCGCGCCGGACTTCGCCGCGGTCGAGCTTCGCTGTGATCGAGCACAGGAACCCCGATGCGCTGTCGGTACGCTGGGAACATGAACGGCGTACTCGTCATCCTCATCGTGCTCGTCATCGCGGCGATCGCCTTCGTCGTGTTCAACTCGTCGCAGGCCAACGACCGCAAGGCCGCCGAGTCACTGTCCGATGCGAAGGCCGACGCGCGCCGGGTGATCGAACGCCTCGGCGGGCAGGTGCTCAACATCACCGGCAACGACGATGCCTCCAAGCAGGCGATGGCGGACGCCTCCGAGCGGTACACCGCCGCGTCCTCGCAGATCGACCAGGCCACCACCGCCAAGCAGGCCGAGCTGGCCAAGGAGAGCGCCATCGAGGGCCTGTACTACGTGCGCGCCGCGCGCACCGCGATGGGCATGGATCCGGGTCCGGAGCTGGAATCCCTTGCCGGACAACGCACCGCCGGTGCCGTCACCGAGGATCGCCGCGTCGAGTTCGAGGGCAGGCAGATCGAGGCTTCCCCGACACCGTCGGAGCGCACCCCGAATTACTATCCGGGCGGGCGCGTCGCGGGACGTCCGGTGCCCGCGGGCTGGTACTCCGAGCCGTGGTGGAAGCCGGCCCTGGTGGCCGGCGCCTGGGGTCTCGGTTCGGCCATGTTGTTCAGTGCCATGTTCAGCGGGATGTCCGGTGTCGGTTACGACGCGCAGGCGTTCGAATCCGGTTACGGCGACGGGTTCCAGGACGGCCTGGCCCAGGGTGAGCTCGGCGATGGCGGCGGTATGGACCAGAGCGGCTGGGATGGCGGGGACCAGGGCGGCTGGGATTCCGGCGGCTGGGATTCCGGCGGCTGGGACGGCGGGGGCGATTTCGGCGGTGGCGATTTCGGCGGGTTCGACTTCTAGCCGCGACGCGAGATCGTTAGGGTGCTCGTATGAGTCCGAAGACGCATGAGGTGGGGCTGCCGGTCCCACCGCCAGCCCCGTAACTCCAGCATTTATCGGCACGTGTGTTCGCTGCGCGCGTGCGGGTGCCGGCCGTGGTGACGAGATGAATCCCCATACCTCTCACCGTGGAAGCGTCGATGTCTCGTACCCTCTATCTACTTGCCCTGGCCGTATTCGCCATGGGCACTTCGGAATTCATGCTCGCGGGCCTGGTGCCCGATATCGCCGCCGATCTCGGCATCCCGGTCGGCGCAGCCGGTCTGCTGACCTCGCTGTTCGCCGCCGGTATGGTGATCGGCGCACCGGTGATGGCGGCCTGCGCCCGCCGATTCCCGGTCCGCACGAGCCTGACCACCTTTCTGCTGGTCTTCGCGGCCGCTCATGTGGCCGGCGCGGCGACCACCAGCTTCCCCCTGCTGCTGGGTACCCGGGTGCTCGCCGCCCTGGCCAATGCCGGGTTCCTGGCGGTGGGACTGCGGGCGGCCACCGCCTCGGTCGCGGCCGACCGCCGGGGGCATGCGCTGGCGGTCCTGCTCGCCGGTACGACGTTGGCGATGGTGCTCGGCGTGCCCGCAGGGGCACTGCTCGGAATCCTTCTCGGTTGGCGAGCCACGTTCTGGGCGGTGGCACTGTTGTGTGCGCCCGCCCTCATCGGCATCGTCGCCGGGATCCGCAGCGGCCCGCAACCCGAGCCTGAACGGGTCTCGCTGCGCACGGAGTTGGCCCAACTCCGCTCCCCCGCGTTGGCTGCGGTGATGGTGCTCGCCGCCGCCGTGAACGGTGCGACCTTCGCGGCGTTCACGTTCCTGGCGCCCGTGGTGACCGACACGGCCGGGCTGGACCGCTCGTGGATCACCGTGGCGCTCATGCTTTTCGGGATCGGTTCATACCTGGGGGTGCGGCTGGCCGGCCAGTTGTCCGATGACCGGCCCGGCACCGTGATGTTCACCGGCGGACCGCTTTTGGTTCTGGGCTGGGTCTTGCTCGGGACCTGGGCTGGACATCCGTGGGTGCTGCTCGTCCTGGTGTTCGGCCAGGGTGTGCTGTCCTTCGCGGTGGGCACCACGCTGATCACCCGCGTGCTCTATGCCGCGTCCGGAGCACCGACGATGGCCGGTTCGTACGCGACGGCCGCGCTCAACCTCGGCGCGGTGTGCGGGCCCGCCGTAGCCGGGCTGACATTGACCAGCCCCGCCGGCCCCCTCGGGCCGGTGTGGACCGCGGCCGTGTTGTCCACGGCCGGGGTCGTGTGTGCGCTGCTCGCGCCGCACCTGGTGGCCGGGCCTAGAGGCGGCTCTCCAACCGCGCGGTGACACTGGCCTCCTGCAGATCGAGGCGTTCGAGCATGGCGCGCACGGCCTCGTCCTCGATGCGACCGTCTTCGAGCTCGGCGATCAGCGCGGCCCGCTGGGCACCGAGCACCGCCCGGTAAACCGTCGAGAACACCTCGGCCCGTTTGGTGGGCGCACCGGGATCGGGCATCTCGTCGGCGTCCTGCGCGTGCCGGGCGATGACGGCGCGGATCTCGGCGACCAGTTCCTGGTTGATCCCCGCCGGCGGGTGGGCGTGAAAATCGGCAAGCACATCGTCGGCGGCCCGCTGGACCACCTGCTCGGCCTTGATCTCCTCGGCCCGGTCGTCGGCGTGGTCGTCGTTGAATCGCGACAGGTGCAGCCGCCGGATCAGCCATGGCAGCGTCGACCCTTGGATCAGCAGCGTCCCGACGCTGACCACGAACGCGATGGCCTGGATGGTGGCGCGCTCGGGGAAGGGCTCACCGTCGATCGTGGTGGCCGGGATGGCGGCGGCGGCCGCCAGGGTGACCACCCCGCGCATCCCGGTCCAGGAGACCACCACGTTCTCCTGCCAGCTCAGCGAGCGGCGGTCGATCCGGGAGCGCCACTTCGCCAGCGGCCGGTCCCGCGTCGTGCCGCGGCCGGTATCGGGTACCGGGACACTCCATTTCGCCTCGACGTGGCGGGCGAGCTTGCTGCGCCCGAACATCAGGAACACCGACACCGGGCGGATCACCAGGACCAGCACCAGCACGATCGCCGAGGCGATAGCGACCTGTGTCAGTGATTCGTGTGCCTCCTGCAGATCCTGCAGCACGAACCGCAGATGCAGGCCGATGTAGGCGAAGACGAACGCTTCCAGCAGGACGTCGACGGAGTTCCACACGTAGCGTTCCTGCAGTCTGGTCTGATAGCCGGCCGACAATGTCCCGCTGCCGACGACGAACCCGGCCACCACGACCGCCAGCACACCCGAGGCGTGCAGCTCCTCGGCCACGATGAATGCGGCGAACGGGACCACCAGACCCTGCACCGTCTCCAGGCCGGGGTTGGCCAGCCGCCGGCGGATCCACAGGGTGATCCACCCGAGCAGCGCACCGACGACCGGTCCCACCACGGCGCTGTAGGCGAACAGCAGCACCGGATTGTCGATGAACGTGCGGGTACCGGCCACCTGGGCCACCGCGATGCTGAACAACGTCAGCGCGGCGGCATCGTTGATCAGGCTCTCCCCGGTGAGGATCGCCATCACCTTCTTCGGCAGCCCGAGCTTGCGGCCCACGGCGACGGCGGTCACCGCGTCCGGCGGCGCGACGATCGCCCCCAGCACCAGTGCGGTGGCGAAGGTCAGCGGCACCAGCACCAGCCACGCCGACACCGCCGCCACGGTGAACGCGCTGATCACCACCAGGCCCACCCCGAGGCCGAGGATCGGCCGGATGTTGCGCAGGAAGGTCGGGAAGGAGAAGTTCAGTGCCGCCGAATACAGCAAGGGCGGCAGCACCACCGTGAGCAGGATGTGCGAGTCCAGCTCGGGCGGTTCGAAATCCGGCGCGAACGACACGGCAATGCCGACCATCACGATGATCAGGGCGGGTTCCAACCCGCGCCGATGCGCGATGGCGGTCACGACGATGGCCCCGACGACGACGAGAATCAACTCCACCGCAACGATTCTCCCTGCCCGCCGGTGTGTCTGCCGGGCAGGCTCAGCTCTGGCAGGTGGGGCACCAGAACACGTTGCGCGCCTCCAGTTCGGCGGTGCGCACCGGTGTGCCGCACACCCGGCATGGCTCGCCGGTGCGGCGGTAGACGTAGGTGCGCGGCCTGCCCTCGCGATAGGAGGGCGCGCCGCGATCGTGTTCGGGACGGACGACGACGATCTTGCCGCGGCGCACCCCGACCTTCATCAGCGCGACGAGGTCGGTCCACATGTCCTCGAACTCGTCGCCGCCGATATGGGTGCCGGGCCGGTACGGGTCGATCCCGTGGCGGAACAGCAGCTCGCTGCGGTAGACATTGCCGACCCCGGCCATCACCTTCTGATCCATCAGCAGCCCGCCGATGGTGCGGCACGACTTGGTGATTCGCTGCCATGCCAACTCGGGATCGGCATCGGAGCGCAGCGGGTCGGGGCCGAGCCGGGCGAGTACATCATCGACTCCCCCGTCGTCGATCACCTCACACGCCGTCGGTCCACGCAGATCGGTGTAGTGGTCGGCACCGACCATTCGCATCCGCACCGCACCCACCGGCGCGGGCAGTGCGCCGTCCTCGCCGAGCGGTGCCTCGGTGAAGCTGCCGTACAGGCCGAGGTGGACATGCACCACCGCACCGCCGTCGTAATGGTGGAACAGGTGCTTACCCCAGGCATCGGCGGTACGCAGCACCCGGCCGGAGACGGCGGCCGCACCCTCGGTGAAGCGACCCTGCGGGCTGGCCACCACGACCGGGGCCCGGCCGAACCGCTTCTGGTGCAGCCGGGCCAGCCGATGCAGCGTGTGGCCCTCCGGCATCGGTCAGACCGCGATCAGGCCGGAGCTCCGGGTACCGGCGGTGCGACGTGGTCGACCTCGTAGGCGGCCAGGATGTCGATACGACGCTGGTGGCGTTCGGCCTCCGACCAGGGGGTGGCAAGGAAGGCATCGACGATCGCGAGCGCCTCCTCCTCGCTGTGCATGCGGCCACCGAGGCCGATCAGCTGGGCGTTGTTGTGCTCGCGGGCCAGCTTCGCGGTCTCCACGCTCCACGCCAGCGCACAGCGGGCACCGGGCACCTTGTTCGCGGCGATCTGCTCGCCGTTGCCCGATCCGCCGAGCACGATGCCCAGGCTGTCCGGGTCGGCGACCGTCTTGACCGCGGTGTCGATGCAGAACGCCGGATAGTCGTCATCGGCGTCATAGCTGTAGGCGCCGCAGTCGACCGGCTCGTGGCCACTCTTCCTGAGGTGCTCGATGATGGTCTTCTTGAACTCGAACCCGGCATGGTCGGCACCGATGTAGACGCGCATGGCGGTAACCCTACTGACCGGGCTCCGCGGCACCGCTGCCCACCTGCTGCACGGACAGCCCGTCGAGCAGCACGCCCAGCAGGCGTGGTGTGCGTTCGGCCCACTCGTCGGGGTCGACGTGGGCGAGGAACCAGGACAGCAGGATGACATCGCGGGCGTCGACATCAGCGCGCAGAACGCCGGCCTCACGCCCGGCGGCGAGCAGGGCGCCGAGAGCGTCACCGAGTTTGCCCGGCGTGCGCGAGGCGATGTCTCGCCACACCGACGCCTCGACCGCGGCCATCACACCGAACTTCACCCTGGCGTACGCGGCGAGGTGCCCGAACCACTTCCGCAGCGCCGCCACGGGCGGCTGCTGTTCGACCAATGCGTATGCCAACGAGACCAATTCGTCGATCTCGTCGTCGTAGAGCGCGCGCATCAGATCATCTCGGGTGGCGAAATGTCGGTACAGCGTGGCCTGGCCGACACCGGCGGCCCGCGCGACGGCGCTCAGCTTCAGTTCACCGGGTTCGGTGACCAGCCGCCGCGCGGCATCGATGATGGCCGACCGGCTGCGCGCGGCGTCGGTGCGCTCGGCCATGTCCACCCCCCGTCTTGAAAACGGACAACTTGTCCGTTTAACTGGAAACGGACAACTTGTCCGCATCACTTCGGAGGCTAGGCCATGAATTCAATCGCCGACAAGGTCGTGGCGATCACCGGCGCCAGCAGCGGTATCGGCGCCGCCACCGCACGGCGGCTCGCCGGCCGCGGTTGCGCCGTCGCCCTCGGCGCGCGCCGCACCGAGCGGCTCGACGAAGTGGCCGCGGAGCTGCGTGCGGCGGGAGGCCGGGCCGCCGCCGTTGCCGTCGATGTCACCCGAGCCGACGATCTGCAGCGCCTGGTGGCCTCGGCGGTGTCGGAGTTCGGCCGCCTCGACGTCCTGGTCAGCAACGCCGGAATCGGCCCGATCTCACCGCTGACCGATCGGCGTCGTGGCGACTGGGACGCCATGATCGACGTCAACCTGCGCGGTGTGTTGCACGGTATCGACGCCGCCCTACCCGTGTTCGAGGAGCAGGGCCGCGGCCACTTCGTCACCATCGTCTCGACCGCGGGCCTCAAGATCGTGCCGACCATGGCGGTGTATGCCGCCACCAAGAACGCCGTTCGCACCGTACTGGAGGGCCTGCGCCAGGAGTCCACCGACGGGACGCTGAAGACCACGGCCATCTCACCGGGGTATGTGCGCACCGAGTTCGGCGATTCCATCACCGACCCGGACATCCGCGCCGAGATCGACGACGGAATGCAGGCTTTCGCGCTCGATCCCGATGCGATCGCCAGAACCGTCGAGTTCGCGATCGACCAGCCCTGGGAGGTCGAGATCGGAGAACTGGTGATCCGCCCGACCGTCCAGGGTTAGCCGACCGTGATGGCGTCCAGGCGCTCCTTGATGAAATCGGCCGAGGTCACCGGATCCAGGCCCGCGACCCGCCCGATGGGCGGCTCCAGCGGAGTGACCAGCGCGTCGTGATTGGCCTCGTAGAAGTAGATCAGCGATACCAGATCCTCTTCGGGGGCGTGTGGTTGCGGCGGCAGCACGCGATGCCGACCAGAGGGCCAGCGTCGGCCGCTCCAGTACTCCAGCAGGTCCCCGATGTTGACGGTGAGCGCGCCGGGTTCCCACGGCGCATCCTCCCAGCCGGCTTCCTCCGAATACACCTGCAGGCCACCGGCACCGGGTTCACGGTCGAGCACGGTGACCGTGCCGAAATCGGTGTGCGGGCCGATCCGGAACTGGCCCGGTTCCGGCTCACCGACCACGCTGACCGGCGGGTAGTGGTTGATGTTCATCGTCCACGTCGGTGTGCTGGCCAGCGCTGCGAACGGGTTGTCGGACAGGCCGAGAGCTGCCGCGAACAATGCGAGCAGGTCATCGGAGAGCGTGCGCATCGCGGTGGTGTACTCGTCGACAAGGCCCTGCAGCTGCGCCACCTCGGCGGGCCAGACGTTGGGCGCGAACCAGATTCGGTCGATCTCCGGATCCCCGGTCGCGGTCTCCGCGCCCAGGCTGAAGCTCTCCTTCAGATCCGGCGGCGTTTCGGTGCCCTCGGCGTAGGCGTTGGCCTCCGCACCCGGCCCGATCCACCCGTGCCCGCCGACGGGCACCGAATAGCGCTGCTTCACCTCGGTGGGCAGGGCGAAGAACTCGCGGCTGGCGGCGCGCACCCGCGCGGCCAACCCGGGATCGACACCGTGGCCGGTGACGATGATGAAGCCCGCCCGCTGCAGACCCTCGTCCACCTCGGCGGCGAGCGCCCGCGCGTCCGCACCGCCGGCATACCAGCGGGAAAGGTCAACGGTTGCAATGGCACTCATTCAGCCACTCCGATATCTTCGTTCCACAGTTCCGGCCGGGCGGTGATGAACTCCGCCATCATCGACACACACCGCTCGTCTTCCAGCAGCGTCACCTGCACGCCGTTCTCGGCAAGCCAGTCGTGCCCGCCGGAGAAGGTCTTGGCCTCCCCGATGACCACCGCGCCGATGTTGAACTGACGCACCAGACCGCTGCAGTACCAGCAGGGCGAGAGCGTCGTGACCATCACCGTGGACCGGTAGTCGCGTTGCCGCCCGGCATTGCGGAAGGCGTCGGTCTCGCCGTGCACCGACGGGTCGTCGTTCTGGACCCGCCGGTTGTGTCCGCTACCGAGCAACACACCGTCGCGGGTGAACAGGGCCGCGCCGATCGGGATTCCGCCCTCGGCCAATCCTTTTCGCGCCTCCTCGACGGCGACGTCGAGCATCATCTCCGGGGTCACGCAGGCACCCGCTCGGCGGCGATCTTGGCACGGCACAGCACGAGATAGCTGCCCGCGGCCAGCAGGAAGCCCACGAAGAAACCGATATCACCCAGATCGGGCACCGCCCGAACGACAAACCCCACGAACAACTCCTGATTACAGAACAGCAGGAACGAGACCACCAGACCGATCAGGAACGACAGTAGTCCCGGCCAATTCGAATAGGAGTGGTCATAGAGGAATCCATCCACCCGCTGCCCGCGGCGCAGGTACTGGTCGGCGAACACCACGCCGAGCCAGGGACCCACCCAGTAGGCGATGAGCAAAAGGAAGGCCTCATAACTTGCCGCGGCATCGGCCAATGCCCACCACGCCACCAGAAAGCCCGCGATGCCGAAGAAGACCGTCGCCGTCGCCCGGGCGATGTGCACCGGCAGTTTCACGCCGGTGGTGACGAACGCCATCCCGGCCGAATAGACGTTGATGGCGTTGGCGGCCACGGCACCGATCGCGATGGCCAGCAGGGTGGCGGCGGCCAGCGCGCCGGGCAGCGAACTGGTGAAGACGTCGGCCGGATTGTCCGAACTCGCGTTGGTGACGATGGTGACCGACGCCGCCCCGACGATCGCCAGCACCGAACTGGCGAGGAACAGCCCGCTCGCGGCGAGCAGCCCGGTGCGCACCGGCGACACGGTGCTGGGCAGATAGCGGCTGAAATCGGCGGCATAGGGCGTCCAGCCGGCCACATAGCCGAAGGTGGCACCGACCGTCAGCAGAAAACCGCCGATCCCACCGACGCCGCCCTCGACAGCGGGTGCACCCAGGTCGGCCTTGCTCATGATGACAACCGCGGTGATCGCGAAGATGACCGCCAGCACCGGGAACGCCCACCGCTCGAAGGCCTGCACCAGGTTGTGCCCGAAGAAGGCCAACGCGGTCTGCACGATGACCACCAGAACCAGCGCCCACACCGGGGCGATGCCGAACAGTGTCGCCAACGCGAAGGCCGCGCTGATGCTGTTGGTCGCAAACCAGCCGACGCCGGCGGTGATCGCCATCAGCGTCGATGGCACCGCGTTGCCCCGGTATCCGAAGGACAACCGTCCGATGACCATCTGCGGCACCCCGAGCTGCGGGCCGCGCGCGGACAGGAAGAAGTGCGCCACCGCGCCGAGCCCGGCACCGACCACGATGCCCGCGACCGCCTGCCAGAACGTCATGCCGAAGTAGGAGACCGCCAGCACGCCCAGGAAGATGGTGGCGAATTCCAGATTCGGCGACGCCCAGGTCCACAGCAGCTGACTGGGCCTGCCATGGCGATCGGCCTCTGCGATGAACTCGTTGCCACCGGGTTCGACCGCGACGATCCGGTCCCGGTAGCTACCGTCGGTGGTGGGTTCGGCCGCTGTCATTCTGTGCACTTTGACGGCCCGGCCACCGGCGTGCAACCGGAACAACGGAATCTCACACCTACGAATTTCGTTGTCGGACACCTGCCGGACACCCGCGCGCCAACGCGTGTACACCAGCTAATGCGCTGTTGGACAGGTGTTCTGGTGAAAACACGAGCGCGCTAGATTGACCTTCGCAATCGGCAGAGATGGAGACTGGCATGGGCAGCACCACCGCGACCGCACTACGCTCGGCGATCGCGAAACGGGATGTGGCCGCCTGGCTCAGATCGTTCAAGGATCCGGCCGAACGCTCCCATCAGCTCGCCAAGTGCAGCGCCGACGACCTACGGGCCCTCGGCCCGCTGCTCGACTCCGACGGCGCCACCGAGCTGTTCGAGTCGATCGACGACGAGTTGACGGCCTATGTGCTGGCCGCGATGGCCGCCCCTGATGCCGCCTCCCTGGTGGACGCGCTCGACCTCGACCATGCCGCCGATGTGCTGCGCGATATGAAGGACACACCACGCGAGCAGGTCCTGTCGGTGCTGCCCCAGATTCGTGCCGACGTGCTGCGCGGTCTGCTGAGCTGGCCGCCCGATTCGGTGGCCGCGCACATGGTGCCCGAGGCGCTGACCGTCCGCCCCGACATGACGGTCGGCGAGGCCGTCGCGTCGATTCGCGGTGATGCCGCGACGCTGCGCAGCGACTCGCGCACCGGTGCCTATGTGTACGTCACCGACGACGACAACCGGCTGCTCGGCGTCGTCGCGTTCCGTGATCTCGTGCTCTGCGATGCGCAGGACACCGTCGCGGCGCTGACCAACAGCGATGTGCTGTCGGTGTCGCCGCTGACCGATGCAGAGGAGGCCGCCCAGGCCTTGGTGGACTACAACCTGGTCGCGGTGCCGGTGGTCGATGCCGACAACCGACTGCTGGGCATCCTCACCGAGAACACCGCCAACGACATCACCGCCGAGGAGGCCACCGAGGACGCCGAACGCCAGGGCGGCTCGGAACCACTGGAGGTGCCCTACCTGCGGGCCTCACCATGGCTGCTGTGGCGCAAGCGGATCGGCTGGCTGCTGCTGTTGTTCATCGCCGAGGCCTATACCGGCACGGTGCTGCGCCATTTCGAGGAGGAGATGGAGGCCGTCGTCGCACTGGCCTTCTTCATCCCGCTGTTGATCGGCACCGGCGGTAACACCGGAACGCAGATCACCACGACCCTGGTGCGGGCGATGGCCACCGGTCAGGTGCGGCTGCGTGACGTGCCGGCGATCCTGGCCAAGGAGATGTCCACCGGCATGATGATCGCGCTGACCATGGCGCTGGCGGCGCTCATCCGGGCCTGGATGCTCGGTGTCGGGCCGGAGATCACGCTGACGGTCTGCCTGACCGTGGCCGCGATCGTGCTGTGGTCGTCGTTCGTGGCCTCGATACTGCCGCCGGTGCTCAAGAAGTGCCGGGTCGATCCGGCCGTGGTGTCGGCACCGATGATCGCGACCATCGTCGACGGCACCGGGCTGATCATCTACTTCATGATCGCCCACGCCACGCTGTCACAGCTGCAGGGGCTCTAGGGTTCATCCCCCGAGTCGCTTCGCTCCTGCCCGCCGGCGCGGTCAGTCGAACTCCGGCGACTCGTGCCGAGTGCGCTTGAGTTCGAAGAAGTGCGGATAGGACGCGAAGATCACCGAGGCGTCCCACAGCTTCCCGGCCTCCTCCCCGCGCGGGATCCGGGAGAGCACCGGACCGAAGAACGCGACGCCGTTGACGTGGATGGTCGGCGTGCCGACATCGTCACCGACCGCGTCCATGCCCGCGTGGTGACTCTTGCGCAGCGCCTCGTCGTAGGAGTCGGTGGTGGCTGCCTCGGCGAGTTCGGCGGGCAACCCGGCCTGCGCCAACGACTTGGCGATCACGTCGTCGAAGTCCTTGTTGCCCTCGTTGTGGATCAGCGTGCCCATCGCGGTGTAGAGCGGGGACAGCACCTCCGGGCCGTGGGCCTGTTCGGCGGCGATCGCCACCCGCACCGGACCCCAGGCTTTCTTCATCATCTCCTGGTAGTTCTCGGGCAGGTCGCGGCCCTCGTTGAGCACCGCAAGGCTCATCACGTGGAAGTTGACCTCGATATCGCGGACCTTCTGCACCTCGAGAATCCAGCGGGACGTGATCCAGCACCACGGGCACAGTGGGTCGAACCAGAATCCGGCGACATCTTTCTGGGCCATACAGATCGATCCTCTCGATTGCGACAGAGTCCTCTTCTGGACCGCACAACTATTGCCGTCCGGCATATGTTCCCGCCAGGGGACCAGGTCGGTCGACGTACTAAGTTAGGTCCTGTGGCTCTCCCCAATCTGACTCGCGACCAGGCCGCCGAGCGCGCCGCCCTGGTGACCGTGGACAACTACCGCATCGATCTGGATCTCACCTCATCCGGTGAGAGGACCTTCGGGTCGAAGACCACCGTGACGTTCTCCGCGCTGGCCGGCTCGGACACTTACATCGACCTGGCCGCGGCCACCGTGCGCAGCGCGACCCTCAACGGCCACGCCATCGACGTATCCGGGTATGACGAAGCACGCGGTATCGCGCTGACCGGGCTGGCCGAGCACAACGAACTCGTGATCGACGCCGACTGCCTGTACTCCAACACCGGAGAGGGGCTGCACCGGTTCGTCGACCCCGTCGACAACGAGGTGTACCTGTACTCGCAGTTCGAGACCGCCGATGCCAAGCGGATGTTCGCCTGCTTCGACCAACCCGACCTGAAGGCCACCTTCGACGTGACGGTCAAGGCCCCGGAGCACTGGCAGGTGATCTCCAACGGCGCCACCGACTCAGTGGACAACGGTGTGCACACCTTTGTCACCACCCCGCGGATGAGCACCTATCTGGTGGCGCTCATCGCCGGGCCGTACGCCCGCTGGGACGACGTCTACACCGACGACCACGGCGATATCCCGCTGGGCATCTTCTGCCGTGCCTCACTGGCCGAATTCATGGACGCCGAGCGGTTGTTCACCGAGACCAAGCAGGGATTCGGGTTCTACCACCGCAATTTCGGTGAGCCCTACGCGTTCGGCAAGTACGACCAGCTGTTCGTCCCGGAATTCAACGCGGGTGCCATGGAGAACGCCGGCGCGGTGACCTTCCTGGAGGATTATGTCTTCCGGTCCAAGGTCACCCGGTACAGCTACGAGCGCCGCGCCGAGACCGTGCTGCACGAGATGGCGCACATGTGGTTCGGCGATCTGGTCACCATGGCGTGGTGGGATGACCTGTGGCTCAACGAATCATTCGCCACCTTCGCCTCGGTGCTGTGCCAGGCCGAGGCCACCGAGTACACCCAGGCCTGGACGACGTTCGCCAACGTCGAGAAATCCTGGGCCTACCGACAGGACCAGCTGCCCTCCACCCACCCGGTGGCCGCCGACATCCCGGACCTGCACGCGGTCGAGGTCAACTTCGACGGCATCACCTACGCCAAGGGCGCCAGCGTGCTCAAGCAACTGGTGGCATATGTAGGCCTGGAGGCATTTCTCGCCGGGCTGCGCGACTACTTCCGCGACCACAAGTTCGGCAATGCCACCTTCGGTGATCTGCTTGGCGCCCTTGAGAAGTCGTCGGGCCGCGACTTGAGCGGCTGGGGCCGCCAGTGGCTCAAGACCACCGGTCTGAACACCCTGCGCGCCAGCTTCGACGTCGACGACGACGGTGCGTTCACCCGGTTCGCGGTGCACCAGTCCGGTGCCGCACCCGGTGCCGGTGAAACCCGGGTACACCGGCTGGCCGTCGGCATCTACGACGAGGATGACGCGGGCAAGCTCGTGCGCGTGCACCGCGAGGAGCTCGACGTGGAAGGGCCGGCCACCGACGTCCCCGGGTTGGTCGGTGTCGGGCGCGGCAAGTTCATCCTTGTCAACGACGATGACCTGACCTATTGCTCGCTGCGGCTGGACCCGGCATCGCTGCAGACGCTGCTGACCCGCATCGCCGATATCGCCGAGCCGCTGCCCCGCACGCTGGCCTGGTCGGCGGCCTGGGAGATGACCCGCGAGGCCGAGCTGAAGGCCCGCGACTTCGTGACGCTGGTGATCGCCGGTGTGCACGCCGAGACCGAGGTCGGCGTGGCGCAGCGTCTGCTGATGCAGGCGCAGACCGCGTTGGGTTCCTATGCCGATCCGACGTGGGCCAAGGAGAATGGCTGGCCCGCATTCGCCGACGCCCTGCTGGACCTGGCCCGTGAGTCGGCACCCGGTTCGGATCATCAGCTGGCGTTCGTCAACGCGCTGACCACCTCGGTGCTGGCCCCCAATCACGTGGCCGTGCTGTCCACCCTGCTCGACAACGAGCCGGCGGCGGTGAACCTGGCCGGTCTGGTGATCGACACCGATCTGCGCTGGCGCATCGTGACCGCGCTGGCGCGGGCCGGGGTGATCGACGCCGAGGGCGCCGAGACACCGTTCATCGATGCCGAGGCCGAGAACGACCCGACCGCGGCGGGCAAGCGCAATGCGGCGGCCGCCGCCGCGGCCCGCCCGCAGGTGTCGGTGAAGAACGCCGCCTGGCAGCGGGTGATCGAGGACGACACGCTGGCCAACATCACCACCCGCGCCATCGTCGGTGGCTTCGTGCAACCCGGTCAGGCCGAGCTGTTGACGCGGTTCCGCGACCTGTACTTCGCCTCGATCCCCGGGGTGTGGGAGCGGCGGTCCAGCGAGGTCGCCCAGACCGTGGTGATCGGGCTGTACCCGTCCTGGGATATCAGCACCGGCGGGCTGGGTGCCGCGGACGCGTTCCTGTCCGGCCACGATGTGCCGCCCGCGCTGCGCAGGCTGGTACTCGAGGGTCGGGCCGGCGTGGAGCGCGCGCTCAAGGCACGCGCCTTCGACGCGTCCTGACCCCCCGGCGAGCGCGCGTGTCTGCTCCCCGACACGCCGCTCGCCCACCCGGGTTATCGCACGCTCACCGCGCATGATTTCCCGGTGGCCGTCAGCAACTCGCGCAGAGCCCGCGCCGCCCGTCGGCGCACCCGCCGCGTCAAGGCGGTCGTCAACGACCTCACCGCGGCGCAGTGGACGGCCATCCAGGACGCCTGGGGCGGCTGCGCCTACTGCGGGGTGACGGGTCGACCGCTGCAGCGTGATTGCGTCATGGCGATCTCGCGCGGCGGGCGCTACACGATCGAGAACGTGGTGCCCGCCTGCGGCGCATGCAATGCCAGCAAGTGCAATGACGAGGTCACCGGCTGGATGCGGCGCAAGCGGCTCGACGAGCGGCTGTTCCTGGAGCGCTACGTCGCCATCCGCGCACAGCTGGTCTGAGACAGCAATCGGCCCCGGTACCAGTAGGCACCGGGGCCGATCGAACAGCGTGGTCAGGCCGGCGAGATCGCCGCAGACATGACGTTGACGGCGCTGACGAGCGCGTCGATGAGGTTGCCGTCGCGCAGCGATCCGAGCGCCGCGGAGATCCCCAGCGGTGCGGCGGTCTCGGCGCCACGGCCCTTGACCTCGGAGCCATAGACGACCTCGATCGCCTTCTGGTTCGGCGAGACGGCCAGCAGCACCGCGTTGTCGGCGGTCGGCACCTTGGCCAGGATCTCGCGGGCGGTGGCCGCGGTATCGGCACCGAGGTCACCGATGAACACCGCGAACCGTGCCTTGGCGTAACGCGATCCGTACTTCAGTGCGTTGTCAAGGGCGACCAGGTCCTTCACCGAGAACGGGTAGTGCACCGAGAGTTCGCCGGGCTCGGTGACACCGGAGATGCGCCCGCTACTGGTCAGCGCGTAACCGTAGGGCAGGTCGACATCGGTCGTCGTCCTGGCGATCTCGTTGGTATGGCTACCACTTGCCACTTGCGCCACCTCCCACCGTCACGTGATCGCCGTGGCCGCCATGGCCATGGTCGGCAGGCTCGTCTGCGGCCCACAGGATCGGATCGTGGGTCCACTCGTCGCCGAGTTTGTATGACTTCGGGTGCGGTCCCTTGTGGCGGTAGGCCAACGCGGCCAACACCAGAAACAAGACCAGCGGGACCCCACCCAACAGGGAATGGGTAAGTGCTGTGCTCACATGCCAAACCTAGCGCAAGCCTCGGTCACGCCGCGCCTTCACCCAGATATCTCATCCAGGCCGGATCGAGTTCCTTCACCGAGGACAACAGCCGCCAGTGCTGTCCCTTCGGCGGCATCGGTGCGGCACGCAGCGACCAGCCCAGCTCGGAGAGCAACCGATCGGCCTTGCGGTGGTTGCAGGCCGAGCACGCCGCGACGCAATTCTCCCAGGAATGCTCGCCACCTCGGCTGCGCGGAATGACGTGGTCGACGGTGTCGGCCTTACCGCCGCAATAGGCGCACCGGAACCTGTCCCGATGCATCAACGCCGCCCTGGTCATGGGGATACGTGCCCGGTAGGGCACGCGGACGAAGGTCCGCAACCGGATCACCGAGGGCACCACGATGGTGCGGGTGGCGGAGTGGATGACGGGCCCGCTGGGGTCGTCGTGCACGACATCGGCCTTACCGCACATGAGCATGATGACCGCACGCCGCATCGGCAGCGCGGTCAGCGGCTCATAGGTGGAGTTGAGCAGTAGGACCCGACGTCGACCCCACACCGAACCGTGATGGACGGCCGTTGCGATATCGGCAACCTGCAGGGAGCGCGCGCCGGTAGAACCGACCACGGCCGTGGAGCTCTGGTAGCCCGCTCGTCGAGCAGGGCTTTTCGTGCGCTGCGACATTCGTCCTCCGCAGGACAGTCCACCACGATTTGTCATCGCTCGCACGGCAATTTCACCGGTGTTCGCTGGTCAGTCGGGTGAACTTCCGGTGACCAGCCTGTTGGGCGCACCAAGCGGCGGGCTGCGCAGCCTGCGCGAACCGGATCGGGAACAATGGGTGCGGTGACCCAGCCGCAGCATTCGTTCTACGACGACGTCGGTGGCCACGAGACGTTCACCGCGATCGTGGCCAAGTTCTACGAACTGGTGCGCGAGGACGAGATCCTGCTCCCCCTCTATCCCGAGGACGATATCGACGGCGCCGAGGAACGGCTACGGCTGTTCCTCGAGCAGTACTGGGGTGGGCCGCGGACCTACTCCGATCGACGCGGGCATCCTCGGCTACGGATGCGCCACGCACCGTTCCGGATCGGATTCCTGGAGCGCGACGCCTGGCTGCGCTGTATGCACACCGCGGTCGCCTCGATCGACTCACAGACACTGGACGACCGGCACCGCAAGGCGCTGCTGGACTACTTCCAGATGGCCGCCGACTCGATGGTGAACTCGGCATTCTGATGCACCACCCGACATGGTGGTCGCGGGCGGTGTTCTATCAGATCTACCCACGGTCGTTCGCCGACAGCAACGGCGACGGGGTCGGCGACCTCGACGGCATCACCGCCCGGATGGACTACCTGGCCGCGCTCGGCGTACAGGCGCTGTGGCTCAACCCGGTGATGGTCTCGCCGATGGCCGACCACGGATACGACGTGTCCGACCCGCGCGATATCGACCCGCTCTTCGGTGACCTGGCCGCACTGGACGGGTTGGTGGCGGCGGCCCATGACCGCGGTATCCGGGTGACCATGGATCTGGTGCCCAACCACGTCAGCTCGGCACATCCGTGGTTCGTCGAGGCGCTGGCCGATCCGTCCCGGCGCGACCGGTTCATCTTCCGCGACGGCACCGGAGCCGACGGTGCGTCACCGCCCAACAACTGGGTGTCGATCTTCGGCGGTCCGGCCTGGACCCGGGTGCCCGACGGGCAGTGGTACCTGCATCTGTTCGACTCGGCCCAGCCGGATCTGAACTGGGAGCACCCCGAGGTGTTCGCCGATATCGAGGCGACACTGCGGTTCTGGCTGGACCGCGGCGTCGACGGGTTCCGCATCGATGTGGCGCACGGGATGGCCAAACCGGCCGACCTGCCGGACATGGACCTGACCGAGAATCGCTTGCTGCGCAACAAGGCCGACGATCCGCGGTTCGACGATGACGCGGTGCACGATATCCACCGGTTCATCCGCCGGGTGCTCGACGACTATCCGGATGCGGTCACCGTCGGCGAGATCTGGGTGCACGGCAACGAGCAGTTCGCCAAGTACCTGCGGCCCGACGAACTGCACCTGGGCTTCAACTTCCAACTGGTGCAGGCCGATTTCGCCGCCGACGCGGTGCGGACGGCCATCGACAACTCACTCGCCGCGGCCGCACTGGCCGGCGCGCCACCGACCTGGACCTTGTCGAATCACGATGTGGTACGAGAGGTCTCGCGCTACGGCGACGGTGCCGTCGGCCTGGCGAGGGCGCGGGCGATGGCGCTGGTGACGCTGGCGTTGCCGGGTTCGGTGTTCGTCTACAACGGCGCCGAACTGGGCCTGCCGAATGTCGACCTGCCCGACGAGGTGCTCCAGGATCCGGTCTGGGAGCGTTCGGGCCGCAGCGAGCGGGGGCGCGACGGCTGCCGCGTGCCGATACCGTGGAGCGGCTCGCACCCGCCTTACGGGTTCGCCGCGACTGCGGACACCTGGTTGCCGATGCCCGCCGGCTGGGAATCGCTGACCGTGCAGGCGCAGTCCGGTGACCCGTCGTCGACGTTGGAGCTCTACCGACGCGCGATCGAGTTGCGCTCCGCCCGAACGGAGTTCTCCGGTGATGGTGTCGAATGGATTGGGCCTCAGACATTTCGGCGCACCGGCGGACTGATGTGCGTGGTCAACACCGGCGACGCGCCGTTGCCGCTGCCGGCCGGCGAGGTGCTGCTGGCCAGCGGACCCCTCGCCGACGGCGCCCTGCCACCGGACACCGCCGCCTGGGTGGTGTGATTTCGGCGCGCTCGCGATCGGTGAGCGAGCGTCGGCGCGCCGAAATCAGCGCAGCACCAGCGCCGGGTCGCCGAGACGCCGATAGACGCTGCCGAACCGGGCATCGATGCGCAGCCAGGCCGGGTGGGCACGCACCCGCACGATCTCATCGGAGGCCAGCACATCGGCATTTGGCGGAAGGAAACCCATCGCCGTCAGCGCGAACACACAGCGCATCGGGATGCCGACACTGGACTCCCCCTCGCTGACGGCCAGCACCTCCTGGTCCAACAACGACGCGGGCGGGCCGTGCGCGCTGCTGTGTTCCTTGGCCAACGCCGTCCCCCGTTCGGCGAGGTCGAGGATCGCCCAGGCGGGCACATCGTCATAGTGGGCGAAACCGGTGTCCGGCGGCAGCACACCGCGCCACGCCGAATCCATTGCGTAGCCCGGTTCGACGAAACCCGTTGCGTCCATGGCGGGCAACGTCCGTGACAGCGTGTCGGCACCGGCAGACAGATCGGTCGGGCGGACCCGGCCGTCGACCACCCGGCAGGCCAGCACGTCGAAGCCGGTCGACACCCAGGCCACCACCTTGCCGGTGCCGGTGCGTTCCCGGAACCGGATCACCGCCGCGTCGTCGAGGCGCAGCGAGCGGTCGACGAAGGTCGCGAGATCGTCGCGGTGAGAACCGTTGTCGAGCCAGAGGCCGCGCTCGGGTGAGCTCATCTGGTGTGCTGTCTGCTCTTCGCGCAAGCGCTCATCGCCGGAACCGCTCCAGGTACTCACGGTGGTGCGGCAGCAACCGCACCAACTTCTGTTGGGCGATGTTGAACGCCACCAGCTGGGTCTCGGCGATGACGGCCGGTTTGGAGTCCGGATCGGCACCAGCGGAGCGCACCTCATAGCCCAGGGTGAAGTCGACCGTGCGCAGCCGGTTCACCCAGATGGTCACCTGCAGCGGCGAATCCATCAGCCGGACCTGGCCCTTGTACTTGACGTTGACCTCGGCGATCAGCAGGCCGATGGTGTCGATGTCGTTGACGAAGGGCTCGTGCAGGAAGGGCACCCGCGCCTCTTCCAGCAGCGTGACCATGGTGGCGTGATTGACGTGCTGGTACATGTCGATATCCGACCATCGCACAGCCACCGGCGTGACAAAACGTTCAGCCACTTGTCCCCGTTCCCGAAGTCCTTGTCATGCTACGAATTTGGCGGGCCGCCACCGACAGCGTGGCGAGGTCGCGCTGCCCCTCGGACTGGATCTCGTCGAGCGTGCGCTGTGCGCGGTCGACCCGGGAGCTGTTGGTGAACTCCCACTCCTCGATCTTCTGCTCACCGGTCTCGTCCGGCTCGCCGACCGCCAGCACATCGAAGCACAGCGCCCGCAACGAACCGTAGATATCGTCGCGGATGGCCAATCTCGCCAACGAATGCCAGCGATCATCGCGTTCCAGGCCCGAGATCGCGGTCAGCAGACCGTCGATACCCAGGTGATCCATCAACGCGAAATAGGTGTCGGCCACCTCCACGGCGTCCCGGTCGGCGATATCGGCGATGTCGATGACGTCGAGCAGGCTGTACCGGTACAGGCCGTTGGCCACCGTGTAGGCCAGTTCCTTGGACACCCCTTGGGCCTCGAACTCACCGGATTCCTTTGCCACGATGGCCTTGTCGTCACCGCGCAGCCATTGCGGCATCAGCGGGGTCAGCGTGGCCACCTGCTCGGCGAAGCGGTTGATCTCCGCACCGACGGCCAGCGGCTGCGGGCGGTAGTTGACCAGCCAGCGTCCCGCCCGGTCGATGAGCCTGCGCAGATCAAGGGTCATCCGGTCGGTGACGGCGGTAGGCAGTCCACCGATCCCGGCCTCCTTGATATCCCGCCACACCTCGCCGACCTTGAAGATGGCATCGGTGGCGGCGTAGGCGCGCACGGCGTCGACCGGTCCGACGCCGGTGTCCTCGGTCATCCGGTAGGCGTAGGTGATGCCGCTGGTGTCCACCAGATCGTTGACCAGCATGGTGGTCACGATCTCCCGGCGCAGCTGATGCGAGCGGATCTCACCGACGAACCGGTCCCGCAACTCGACCGGGAAGTATTGCGGTATCCGCGCCGCGAACACCTCCTGATCAGGCAGATCGGTGCGCAGCACCTCGTCCTTGAGCGTCAGTTTGACGTGCGCCATCAGGGTGGCCAACTCCGGTGAGGTCAGCCCGATGCCGATCTCGCGGCGGCGCAGGATCTCCTTCTCCGAGGGCAGCGCCTCCAGCTCGCGGTTGAGCCCGCGCTCGGTGACGAACTCACGGATCTGACGGGCGTGCACGGCCAGCAGGCTGGCCGCGTTCGCCCGGCTGGTGCCCATCAGGTCGTTCTGGTCGATATTGTCGGCCAGCACGAGCCGGCCGACCTCGTCGGTCATCGACATCAGCAGCTCGGTGCGCTCGTCGGCACTGACCTTGCCGGTGGTGACCAGGGAGTCGACCAGGATCTTGATGTTGACCTCGTGATCGGAGCAGTCCACCCCGGCCGAGTTGTCCAGCGCGTCGGTGTTGATCCGGCCGCCGGCCAGATCGAATTCGATACGACCGCGCTGTGTCACCCCGAGGTTGCCGCCTTCCCCGACGACCTTGACGCGCAACTGGTTTCCGTTGACGCGCACCGCGTCGTTGGCGCGGTCGCCCACATCGGCGTCGGATTCGGATTCGGCCTTGATATAGGTGCCGATGCCGCCGTTCCAGAACAGGTCCACCGGCGCGAGCAGGATGGCCTTCATCAGGGCGGGCGGGGTCATCTCCTGCACGCCGTCGGGCAGGCCGAGTACCTCCCGCACCTGCGCACTGATCGGGATCGACTTCTGTGCGCGGCTGAACACCCCGCCGCCCTCGCTGATCAGGCGGGTGTCGTAGTCGGCCCAGCTGGACCGCGGCAGCGCGAACATCCGCTCGCGTTCGGCCCACGAGGCCGCCGGATCGGGATCGGGGTCGAGGAAGATGTCCCGGTGGTCGAAGGCCGCGACGAGCCGGATGTGCTTGGACAACAACATACCGTTGCCGAACACGTCACCGCTCATATCGCCGACGCCGACGACGGTGAAGTCCTGGGACTGGGTGTCCACCCCGATCTCACGGAAGTGCCGCTTCACCGATTCCCAGGCACCTCTGGCGGTGATCCCCATCGCCTTGTGGTCGTAGCCGACCGAACCGCCGGAGGCGAAGGCGTCACCGAGCCAGAAACCGTAGGATTTCGCGACATCGTTGGCGATATCGGAGAAGGTCGCGGTGCCCTTGTCCGCGGCGACCACCAGATAGGCGTCGTCGCCGTCGCGGCGTACCACCCCGGCGGGGGTGACCACCTCACCGGTGGACTTGTCGACGTTGTCGGTCAGGTCGAGCAGCCCCGAGATGAACAACCGGTAGCAGGCCACGCCCTCGGCGCGGGTGGCATCCCGGTCGACGGCCGCGTCACCGGTGGGCACCGGCGGCGACTTGACCACGAACCCGCCCTTAGCGCCGACCGGAACGATGACGGCGTTCTTGACCGCCTGCGCCTTGACCAGACCGAGGATCTCGGTGCGGAAATCCTCACGGCGGTCCGACCAGCGCAGCCCGCCACGGGCGACGAAGCCGAACCGCAGGTGCACGCCCTCGACGCGCGGCGAGTAGACGAAGATCTCGAATTTGGGCCTTGGCAACGGCAATTCGTCGATCAGGCCGGGGTTCAGCTTGAACGACAACACATCCTGGGCCCGCGCCGAATCCGGCGATCCGACGAAATAGTTGGTGCGCAGGGTGGCCTGCACCAGACTGGCGAAGGCCCGCAGCACCCGATCGGTGTCCAGGCTGACCAGCGCGTCGATATCGGCCGCGACGGCGGCCGCGGCGGCCTGGGCGTCCAGCGTCCGGCCGGATTCGGCGAGATCGGCCTCCGGGGTGAACAGCGCCTCGAACAGTTCGACCAGCGACCGCGCGGTGCTGGGATTGCCGTTGAGAACCCCC
This sequence comes from Mycobacterium sp. VKM Ac-1816D, assembly GCF_000416385.1. NCBI lineage: Bacteria > Bacillati > Actinomycetota > Actinomycetes > Mycobacteriales > Mycobacteriaceae > Mycobacterium > Mycobacterium sp. VKM Ac-1816D. The sequence goes on along the minus strand of NZ_AOHQ01000145.1, from coordinate 116,756 downwards.
TCGACAAAGGACTGGCTGTACGGAAAACCGGCCTGGCGAAGGTATTTCGCGTAGCCACGCAGGATGGTCACCTGTTGCCAGGTCAGACCGGCGCGCAGCACCAGTTCGTTGAAGTGGTCGATCTCGGCGCGGCCGTGCCAGATCGCGGTGACCGTGTCGGCGAACCGTCGCGCCACATCCTCGATCTGGGAGTCGGGAGTCGACGGGATGGACTGGTGTGGGGACACCCGGAACTGGTAGATCCACACCGGCAACCCGTCGGGGCGGGTGACCATGAAGGGTCGCTCCTCGAGCACCACCACACCCATGCACTGCAGCATCGGCAGCAGCTCCGACAGTGACGCCGAGCGCCCACCCAGGTACCAGGTCAGCCAGTCGACGCGGTCCTGTCCGCCGTCGCGGAACACCAGCTTGACCGAATTGTCCTGCAGTTCCTCGATGATCGCGATGTCATCGATGGCTTCCTTGGGTGTGAACGCCTGCTTGTACACCTCGGGGAAGGCGTTGGCGTAATGCTCGGCCGACCCCTGGCTCAGCGAACCGGATTTGACCGAACCGATCAGCCGGTCCGCCCAGGTGCGCGCCGCCTCGGTCAGCAGCTGCTGGATCCGATCCTCGTTCTGAGCAGAGGTGTCGATATCGGAGCGTTGCACCCCGTCGGGCATCTTGACGGTGAAGTGCACCAGCGCCCAAGGCGATTCGCTTACCCGTGCCGCATAATCGATGCTGGCGCCGCCGAGTTCACGCACCAGGATGTCCTGCATCGACAGCCGCACCGCGGTGGTGTAGCGATCGCGTGGCAGATACACCAGTGCCGAGACGAAATGGCCGAGCTGATCAGCGCGTAGGAACAACAGGGTGCGCCGCAGCGACCCTAGATCGACCACGGCACGCGCCATCTCCATCAGATCCGGAGTGTGCAGCGCGAAGAGCTCGGAGCGCGGGATGGTCTGGATGACGTCGAGCATCAGTTGGCCGGGATGGCTGGGATCCGAATGTGACTGCGCCAGCACCTCATCGACCCGCCGGGAGATCAGCGGGATCTCCAGTACATTGGCATTCATGGCGGCGATGGTGAACAGGCCGACGAACCGATGCTCGATGGCCTGGCTGGACGACGCCCCCGCCGGGTTCTCGCGGACCACCACGATATAGGGATAGGCGCCGTACCGGACGAAACTGGGCATGGTCGCCTGGGCGAGCACCAGCAGGTCCTCGGCGTCGGTCAGCTGGGGCAGCACATCGGTGCGCAACTTGAGCACACCGAGCCGGCTGGCCGGATCGACGGTGGCCGCACCGTGCTGCACGGCGCAACGCTGGTAACCGAGCAGGACGAAGTGGCCGTCGCCGAGCCAATGCAGCAGCGCGGCCACATCACGGCGATCCGGGCCGAGGAAGTGCCCGGCATGGTCGGAGTCCAGCGCATTGGCCAACCCGATCAACGTCGCGTTCAGCGCCGCGGAATCGGCGGCCACCTCACGCGCGTCGGCCAGCACCGAGGGCAGTAGCTCGGTCACCCGCGCGACGGCGTCGGCATCGGCGGAGGCGGCCAGCCGGATGTGCACCCACATCTCGTGCGTACCGTCGACCGCCGTATCGGGATCGCCCGCGGCGGCCAGCTCCACCAGGTCTCCGTCACCGTTGCGGCTGACCCGCAGCACCGGGTTCATCACGCCGACGTAGGCCACGCCGAGCCGATGCAGCAGGACGGTGACCGAGTCCATCAGCATCGCGCTGTGGTCGGTCACGATCTGGATGGCCGGACCGAAACCGGCTGGGTCGTCGGCGGCGTACACCGCCACCAGGGTCTCCCCCGGTGCGCGGCGGCGACCGAGCGTCGCGTGGGCGGTGATCAGCTCCGGGGGCACCGCCGTGGTGGTGGGTCGGGCGATCGGCGCGGTGATCGCGGTATCCGCGGCCGGTGCGTCACCGAAGGGGCCGTGATGGGTCTCGGCATAGGCATCGGACAGCCGCGCCAGAGCATCTCCGTCCAGATGCACCTGTGCGGTCGTTCCGGGGTTCACCGTCATGGGCGAAGGCTCCTCACTGAGACTTCTCGGGACTTCTCGGGGACTTCTCGGTCGTACGCGTTGCCTGGCGCGGCAACCACTCGAGCGACCCTATCGCCCTCGTGCGGCCTTTGGTCGCAGTCCCGCCGGTTCACCCCCTCCTGAACGACGAAATGGTCGCCGGATGTCATCATCCGGCAACCATTTCGTTGTTTTCAGTCTTCGTGACCGAGGTTTTCAGTCGCGAGTCAGCTTGCGGTGCGTGACCCGGTGTGGGCGGGCCGCGTCGGCGCCCAGACGGGCGATCTTGTTCTCCTCGTAGGCGCCGAAGTTGCCCTCGAACCAGTACCACTTCGCCTCGTTGTCGTCATCGCCCTCCCACGCGAGGATGTGGGTGCAGGTCCGGTCCAGGAACCAGCGATCGTGGCTGATGACCACGGCGCAGCCGGGGAAGTTCTCCAACGCGTTCTCCAGCGAGGACAGCGTCTCGACGTCGAGGTCGTTGGTGGGCTCGTCGAGCAGGATCAGGTTGCCGCCCTCTTTCAGGGTGAGCGCGAGGTTCAACCGGTTGCGCTCACCACCGGAGAGCACGCCCGCGGGCTTCTGCTGGTCCGGTCCCTTGAAGCCGAACGCCGACACATACGCCCGCGACGGAATCTCGTTCTGGCCGACCTCGATGTAGTCCAGACCGTCGGAGACGACCTGCCAGACGTTCTTCTTCGGATCGATGCCGGCTCGGCTCTGGTCGACATAGCTGAGCTTGACCGTCTCGCCGACCTTCACGGTGCCGCTGTCGGGCTCTTCGAGGCCGACGATCGTCTTGAACAGCGTCGTCTTACCGACACCGTTCGGACCGATGACGCCGACGATGCCGTTGCGGGGCAAGGTGAAGGACAGGTCCTTGATCAGGATGCGGCCATCAAAACCCTTGTCCAGGTGACTGACCTCGACCACGGTGTTGCCCAGTCGCGGCGGGGCCGGGATCTGGATCTCCTCGAAGTCGAGTTTGCGGGTCTTCTCGGCCTCGGCAGCCATCTCCTCGTAGCGGTCGAGGCGGGCCTTGTTCTTGGCCTGACGGGCCTTGGCACCGGAGCGCACCCAGGCAAGTTCTTCCTTCAACCGCTTCTGCAGCTTCTGGTCCTTCTTGCCCTGCACCTCCAGGCGCTCGGCCTTCTTCTCCAGGTAGGTGGAGTAGTTGCCCTCGTAGGGGTAGGCGCGACCGCGATCGAGTTCCAGGATCCACTCGGCGACATTGTCGAGGAAGTAACGATCGTGGGTGACGGCCAAGATGGCGCCCTTGTAGGCGGCGAGGTGCTGTTCCAGCCACAGCACGCTCTCGGCGTCGAGGTGGTTGGTCGGCTCGTCGAGCAGCAGCAGGTCGGGCTTGCTCAGCAGCAGCTTGCACAGTGCGACGCGGCGCTTCTCCCCACCGGAGAGGTGGGTGACCGGCTCATCGGGCGGCGGGCAGCGCAGCGCATCCATGGCCTGCTCCAGCTGCGAGTCGATATCCCACGCGTCGGCGGCGTCCAGCTCTTCCTGCAGCTGGCCCATCTCCTCCATGAGCTCATCGGTGTAGTCGGTCGCCATCAGCTCGGCGACCTCGTTGTACCGGTTGAGCTTGGCCTTGATGGCGACGCCCGCCTCGACGTTCTCCCGGACCGTCTTGGTCTCGTCGAGCTCGGGCTCCTGCATCAGGATTCCGACCGTCGCCCCGGGCTGGAGGAAGGCGTCGCCATTGTTGGGCTGATCGATGCCGGCCATGATCTTGAGGACGCTGGACTTACCCGCGCCATTGGGCCCGACCACGCCGATCTTGGCGCCCGGGAGGAAGTTCAGGAAGACGTCGTCAAGGATGACCTTGTCGCCGTGCGCCTTGCGCACCTTGCGCATCGTGTAGATGAATTCGGCCATGCCGTCGTCATGCCTTTCGTCTGGCTGCAGATCGCGTAAAACTCGCAACCCATCCTAGGCACCGGCCGAACTCCCGGTTACGCCGACAGGGACAGCCCCTGCTCGGCCGCCGCACCAGGGACCACATCCGGGGCCGCGTCCTCGGTGTCGGCTTCGTCCTGCGATGCCCGGATCCCGACCGAGCGGGTGCGTTCCAGCTTGACGCGGCATCTGCTCAGATCCGGCCCCACCGAGTTGGCGCGGACCTCGACCGAGGACCGGCGGTTACCGTCCTTGTCCTCGTATTCATCGGTGTAGATGTGCCCGAGCACCACCACCGGATCCCCCTTGTAGAGCACGCTGGTGATGCCCTCGGCGACCTTGCCCCAGCAGTTGACGGTGACGAACAGCGAGGTGCCGCTCTCCCAACTGCCATCGGGCATCTTGCGCCGCGAATTGCTGACCACGCGGAAGCGGACGAAGTCCTGGTCACCGACGCGCCTGGCGACGGGGTTGGTGGCGACGGTGCCGACAATGGAAAACGGGGTCTCGAACATGACATGCCTTTCGGTCGTGCGCGGCGCCGGGTTCGCACCGGCCTGTGCACCCATTGACCCGTCGCCGACCGACATCGCAGCGCGGTACGCGCCCGCCGCGGGTGGTGCTGTGGATGAATCCGCAACTGTGGATAACTCCCCGGTTACCGCCCACCAGCCACCGGCCGCGGGGCTTTGCGCGATGATCGACGGTGTGGCAGATGAGGGCACCGCAGTGATCGGACGCGCGCAATGACCATGCCGCAACGTCTGACGGACCGCTATGAGCTGGGCGAACTGCTCGGCTTCGGGGGCATGTCGGAGGTGCACCGGGCGCGCGATATCCGGCTGCATCGCGACGTGGCGATCAAGATCCTGCGGGCCGATCTGGCCCGCGACCCGAACTTCTCCCAACGGTTCCGGCGTGAGGCTCGGCACACCGCGGCACTGAACCATCCGTCGATCGTCGCGGTATACGACACCGGCGAGGCGCAGTCCGCGACCGGCATGTTGCCGTTCCTGGTCATGGAGTACGTCGAAGGCATGACCGTCAGCCAGCTCATCCAGCAGCACGGGACGCTCCCCCCGGCCCAGGCGATGGCCATCATCGACGGGGTCTGCACCGCGTTGGAGTTCAGCCACAGCCGCGGCATCGTGCACCGCGATATCAAGCCGGCCAACATCATGGTCACCCCGAACGGCGCGGTGAAGGTGATGGACTTCGGGATCGCCCGCTCCATGAACGCCACCACCGGTGATCGGCTGACGGCCACCTCGGCGGTCGTCGGCACGGCGGCCTACTTCTCCCCCGAGCAGGCGCGCGGTCAGCAGGTCGACGCCCGCACCGATGTGTACTCGCTCGGCTGCGTGCTCTACGAGATGCTCACCGGGCAGGCACCGTTCACCGGCGACACCCCGTTGTCGGTGGCCTACCAGCACGTCCGGGAACGCCCGGTCGCGCCGTCGAAGCGTCACCCCGGCATCTCCCCCGAGCTCGATGCGGTGGTTCTGACGGCGCTGGCGAAAAAGCCGGGCAAGCGCTACCAGAGCGCCGCCGATCTGCAGGCAGACCTACGCCGGGTCAGTGCCGGCGGAAGTCCGGTGGCCACGACGCCGCAGGCCGACGAGCTCGATCTGCCCGATACGGGTGAGCCCGCCGGGCCACTCACCCTGCAGATGCCCGCGCAGCAGGCCCACGGCAGGTCTCGGCGCTGGGCCATCGGCGGTGCGCTCGCGGCGGTGCTGGCGCTGGTGGTCGGTGGCGTCTACATTGTCGGCGCGATGAACCGGGTCCAGGTGCCCGATGTCACGGGCCTGGACCGTGCGGCGGCGGTGAGCCAACTGCAGGACCGCGGCCTGAATCCCACGGTCGACTCCATGCCCGACGGCACGGTGCAGGCCGGTCAGGTGATCGCCACCGACCCGGCGGCGGGTTCGTCGATCTCCGAGGGCGGAGATATCACGGTCAACGTGTCGACCGGGCCGGAGCAGCGGCGGGTGCCCGATGTCGCGTCGATGTCCTACGAGGATGCCGTGCGGGCGCTGCGGGACGCCGGGTTCGATCGCGTCCGCCGCCAACCGCAGGCCTCCACGGCCGAACAGCTCGACCGGGCCATCGGCACCGAACCCGCCGCCGGCCAGGATTCGGCGACCAGCAACGAGATCGTCATCATGGTCGGGTCGGGACCGTCATCGCGGCAGCTGCCCGATGTGACCGGCCAGACCGTCGAGCAGGCCACCAAGAACCTGAACACCGCCGGTTTCACCACGATCCTGCAGGCCGACACCGACGGGGTGCTGCCCGCCGGTGAGGTGGCGGGCACCGATCCGGCGCCCGGGGCGTCGGTGGCCACCGACGCCCCGATCACGCTCAAGGTTTCCCGCGGGAACCAGTTCCCCATGCCGGACCTGACCGGGCTGTTCTACGGCGATGCCCTGCAGCAGCTGCAGGCGCTCGGGTTCACCGGCCGACTGCTCAAGGGCCCCGATGTGGACGCCGGCGGCGACCGGCGCGCCCGGGTGGTGCGCCAGGACCCGGCACCGCGCGCGGGGGTGAACCGCGACGGGACCATCACGGTGAGCTACGGCAGCTGACGCCGCCAGCAGGTCTTCGCTACCAGGTCTTCGCTACGAAGTCTTGTTGCCGCTGTCGATATCGGCGAGCTTGGCCAGCATGTTGTTGTAGGCCGCCAGCTCGGCGTCCTCGTCGCGGTCGGCGGCCCGATCGAGCCGCTTGGCCACGCGGTTGTCGCTGCGTCGCCACTGGATCAGCAGCGCCAGCATCACCAACACCAACGGCACCTCACCGGCTGCCCAGGCAATACCTCCGCCGAGCTTCTGATCGGCGAGCAGGTCGGGATTCCACGGCAACCGCAGTGAACGGTAGAAGTCGCCTGCGAGCACCGTGTTCATCCCCATCAGGACCACCCCGAAGAAGGCGTGCAGTGGTAGTGAGCCGAACACCATGGCGAGCTTGCCCAGCGGCGGGATCGGTCGCGGGGTGGGGTCCACGCCGATGACCACCCAATAGAACAGGTAACCGCTGAGCAGGAAGTGCAGGTTCATCGCCAGGTGGGCACCGTGGCTGTCAGCCGCGACGTCGAAGATGCCGCCGAAGTACAGGCCGTAGAACCCCGCCACGAAGATCGCGGTCGACACGATCGGGTTCGTGAAGAACTGGGACACCTTGCTGTGCAAGGCGGCCAGCAGCCACTCCCGCGGACCGGGCGGCCGATCCTTGCCAGCGGTGGGCAGCGCGCGCAGCGCCAGCGTCACCGGTGCACCGAGCACCAGGAGCACCGGCACCAACATCGACAACAGCATGTGGGCCGTCATGTGCATGCTGAACATCGCGGGCATGTAGCGGCCCAGGCCCGAGGACGTCGCGAACAGCAGCGCCGCACAGCCCAGCAGCCAGGCGATGGTCCGCCCGACGGGCCAGGCGTCACCGCGTCGGCGCAGCCGCACCACCGCGAGCACGTAGACGGCGGCCGCGATGATCGCCGCGGTGCCGAAGATGAGGTCGAAGCGCCATTCGAACAGGATTCGGGCCAGTGTCGGCGGGCCGGACAGGTCGTACCCGATGGCGACCTCGGTGATCGACGGCAGCCGCACCGGCGGCGGTGGCGGGGTGCGGCCGAGCGCGACCGCGAGCCCGAAGGTGAAACCGAAGATCAGCGATTCGACCAACGCCAGCCGGATCAGCGGGCCGCGCGCGGTGGGGTCGGCCGCCAGCGCGGTGACGCTGCGCCTTCGCTGCAGCCAGCCGAGGACACCGAGGGCCACCAGCGCCGTCATCTTGCCGACGAGCAGCCATCCATAGGTCTGGGTGAAAAGGTCGGACGGTTGGATCCGGACCAGCGCGTTACCGACGCCGGATACCGCCATGGCGAAGAAACACCACACGGCAATCCGGGAGAACCGCCTGGCCGCCAGGTCGGTGTGCTCGCCCCCGCGGAACGCCAGCGCCCACAGCGCCAGCAACCCGCCGGCCCACAGCACTCCGGCGACCAGGTGGATGAGCAGACTGTTGGTGGCGATGTCGTGACTGCCGCCCGAGGACGAGTGTCCGGTCAGCGCCAGCGGCAGCAGGGTGATCAGTGATCCGGCCAGCAGCACCGGCGTCCACGACCAGCGCAGGACCGGGATACTGGCGAGCGTGACGATGGCCGCGAGTAAGGCCGTCCAACGCCAGGTGCCCGCGGTCTCGACCATGCTGGCCACGGTCCAGATGTCGACCGGGTTGAGCCGGTCGACCAACGGGGCGCCGGTGATATCGGAGACGGTCAGCGGCACCAGCAGCGCCGCGCACACCGTCCACGCGCCGGCGGCGACGGTCCCGGTCCGCAACGCCCGGTACCCGGCCACGTCCAACACCCCGCTGCGTTGCGGCGGAACCAGGAATGCAGCCATCAGGAAGGAGCCGACGGCGATGGCGGCCGCGATCTCGCCGGCGGCCCGGACGAACGGGAGCCCGTAGGTGGTGGCGGGGCCGGGGTTGGGCAGCCCGGTGGCGGCCAGCGCGTCGACGAGCGACAGGCCGCCGACACCGGCGGCGACCGCCCCGGCCAGCAATGCGACACCCCACAGCATCGGCCAGACGGTGCGCACGCGCACCGGGGTCGCAACGGTAGTCATGCCGTCAAGGTTAGGCGGGGGTCTCAGCCGGTCGTGGGGCGGCGTGACTCCCGCTCGCGCCGGCGGTACTGGCGGAACGCCGTCTTCTCGACGGTGTTCAGGTCGGCGAGGATTCCGCGGATCTCGGTGAGGAAGGCCTGGCGCCGTTCGGACAGATCGGCCGCACGACGCAGCAGGTTCTGATCGGCGACCACCTGCCGGGCCGTGGCGAACAGCAGAGCCGATACCGATTCGGCGCTGCGCACCCTGCCTTGGGCGACATGCTGGCGTCCGACGCCGAGTGCCAGCTTGGTCAGATCGGGTTCGGAGATCTCGGAGGACGCGTCGCGCAGCACGTCGGCGACGATCTCGTAGGCCTCGAAGAAGGGACGCAACATGGCCGCACCCAACAGTGGCTGCTTGACCCGCAGCAGCTCAAGTATCGACTCGGGGCCCTCAGCGATGCGGTCCTCCCAGCCGTCCACCCAGCTCATCTCCCGGGTGACGTTCTCCCGGAAGGCCACCGAGTCGGCGAAGTAGAACTCGAACTTGAGCAGGTCACGCAGGCGCAGCACCTGTGACCAGAACGCGTCGAGCCAATCGGACTCGGCGGTCGCGGCGTGCGCGAGCGCCAGCTCGATGATCGAGGTCTCCAGGAACGCGTAGATGATCGAGTTGCGGTAGAACGCGGCCTCGTGTTCGTTCTCCGGCGCGATCCGCCACACGGGTTCGCGGCCACCGTCGACCCTGGTGACCGGATGTCCGCCGGAGAGCGCATCCACCGCGGCGCGCACCCCCTCCTTGGTGCGCAACCGCAACACGCTGTTGGTCATCGGGATCTCGCGGCGCTCAAGGTAATCCAGGGCGTCGGCGAAGGTGTGGTGCAGCTGGTCGACGGTCAGCGCCACCCCACGCGCGGCAAGCAGCAGCGCCGAGACCAGACCGGTGGCGTTGACCGGAGTGACCTGCACGATGCGCCAGGCGACCTCGAAGGCCATCTTCTGCATGGCCAGCCGTTTGGCCTCGGGGCTGGTGGCGATGGGGCCGTTGGGCTCGCCGAGATACTGCCGCATCGAGACCGCTTCGGGGAACCGGACGTAGATCTTGCCGTAGTTGCGTTCACCCTGGGCCTTGATGAAGTTGTAGAGCCAGCTGACGCTTTCGGGCGTCTTCTCCCCGCCACGCGCGTACTCGGCGTATTCGGCGGTCTCGTGCAACTGGTCGAAACTGATCGACACGGGTTGCAGCAGGATGTCCTCACTGCGGCCATCGAGATAGGCGTCGGCGACGTAGGACAGCAGACCGAGCTTGGGCGGCAACATCTTTCCGGTCCGCGACCGGGTGCCCTCGATGGACCAGTTGAGGTTGAACCGCTTCTCCACGATGTAGCCGACGAACTGGCGCAGCACGTACTTGTACAGCGGGTCGTCGAGTTTGCGGCGCAGGAAGATGACCCCGGAGTGCCGGAAGATCGGGCCCATGAAGCCGAAGGACAGATTGATCCCGGCGAAGGTGTGCACCGGTGGTAACCGGTTCTCCTGCATGGCGACCGGGACGATGACACCGTCGAGGTAAGAGCGATGGGAGAACAGCAGAACGGCCGGGTGGACCTCCAAGGCCCCACGCATGGCCTCGATCTCGGCGCTGTCGTAGTCGATGTGCGGATCGAAACCACGGCTGAAGATCGCCCGGCCCAGCGTCGGGATCAGGTCTACCGAGAACCGGCTCCAGCCGGTGGAGAGCTCGTCGAGCATCTCCCCGGCCTTCTCGATGGTGGCCCCGGGGATCTGGTCCAATCCCTCCCGGAACCGCGATGAGGCCAGCATCTCCGGCTTCACCAGCCGCGGTGACTTGTATTCGGGGCCGAGCAGCCGCAACTCGACGCGCTCGATGGCCAGAATCGCCCTGCGGATGACGAAGCGGGCGAATTCTCGCGGGTTTTCGGCGGTCGTGGTGTCCTGCCACTGCTGGCGAAGCTCGGAGACCTTGGCCGGTTCACCGGCAACCACCCGCGCGCGGGCCGGGTCTTTGCGCAGGATCCGGCGCTGCAGCAGCTCCGGCGGCCGATACGTGTCGCGCCCGGATATCAGGGCCACCACCTTGGACCGGGTGGGCAATCCTCCGGGCACCCAGAAGATGCGCACCGGCACGACGGATCGGTCCGGGTCTGCCGAGAGCAGTTGGACCAACCGGGCCATCACGGTGGCGGGGGGATCATCGGAATGATCGGGTAACAGCAGCACCTCGACCCGGGCCTCGGGCCGCTCACGCTGCTGCTGGGCCAGCCAGTGGTCGAGCAACTCCTGCTCGGCGGGCGAGCCGACCGCGGCCAACACCAGGGTGTCTCCGGTCGGACTGAAGGTGGCGAAATCCTCAGCGACCGTTTTCACCGGCGTCCTTTCCCGTTGCGGTAGACGGCATGGTCGGGCAGCTCACCGACGGGCCACGCTGCCAGCGTGTCCAGATACAGCTGGCGCACCTCGGCAATCCGCTCGGTCAGGTCGTCGTGGGTCCAGTCGTCGACGGGTATCGGCGGGAAGACGGCGACATCGACCTTGCCCGCGTTGAATGTGCTGGAGTCGCGGGCGGCGACGACCTCGGCGTTGCGGATGACGATCGGCACGATCGGGATGCCCGCGGCCATCGCGATGCGGAACGGTCCCTTCTTGAACGGACCCACCTCGGTGGTGTCCAGCCGGGTGCCCTCCGGCGCGATCAGAATCGAAAGCCCCTTCTTGGCAAGCTCTTCCACCTTGTGCAGGCCCTCCACCGCGGACTGGGTGTCCTCGCGGTCGATGAACGCCGCGTCCATCACCTTGCCGAGCGGGCCCATCAGCGGGTTGCGCTCGAGCTCCTTTTTGCCCACGCCGGTGAAGTCGGTGTTGACCAGACGGCCGGCGATCATCGGGTCGGCCTGGTTGCGGTGATTGAAGATGAACACCGCGGGCCGTTGTTTGGTCAGGTTCTCCTCACCGAGCACATTGAGCCCGATGCCGGTGGTCAGCATCAGCAGCTTGCTCCAGTTGGAGGTGAAGAAGTTGACGCCGACACGTTTGTTGCGTGTCAGCAACCCCAGCCCGATGGCACCGGCGGCCACCGTGGGAATGGTGGCCAGACTGGCCAGGGTGCGGATCTGCGAGATGGGGCTGCTGCCGCTGCGGCTGGTGAACTTGAGGATCGGCCAGCCCCGTTTGGCTGCCACCGCGGCCAGTTTTCCGGCCGGGTTGGTCGGCCGCGGGTTACCGACCAGATACATGAGTGCGACATCCTCGTCGCCGTCGGCGTAGAAGTAGCTCTTCGCGAGATCGACGCCGTTCTCGGCCGAGAACTTCTGTACCGCATGGGCTTTGCCGGGCCCCCAGATGATCGGTTCGGCGACCTCGCCGGTGATCAGTCCGTCGTCGTCGGCGATGAACTTGTTGCTCAAAATGTTGTCGATGCCCAGGAACTTGGCGACGGGCTCGACCTGCACGATCAGCGCGCTGGAACTCAGTACGACGGTGTGTCCGCGGGCCTGGTGGGCACGCACCATCGCGCGCATCTCGGGGTAGATGCGATCACGGACGTGCTGGACGAACAGCCGCTCCCCCAGCTCGTCGAGATCACCGATCGAGTTGCCGCGCAGCATCCGGGCACCCTTGCCGATCAGGTCCTCGAACTCCGAACGGCCGAGTTGGTGGTTGATGCCGGCCTGCACCATCCCGATGAACTCGCCCGCGCTCATCTGCCCGCGGCGCAGCCGATCCTGGGTCATCAGCACACCGGTGAACCCCGCCACCAGCGTGCCGTCCAGATCGAAGAAGGCACCGACCTGCGGCCCCTCGGGGCTGGCCTCGATCTCGGCGACCGTTCCCGGCAGCCGCATCACCTGCGATTCGCCGTCGGCGGAACTCATTGCGCGGCACTCCCATTCGACGGCGCGGTTTCGGACACAGCGAAGGACGCGGCCGCGGCACGGCCGTCCCCACCGAGGGCCAGGACCTCATCGAAGCCCCGGACCAGGCTGCGCTGCCACAGTTGCCCGTCGATGATGGCGGCCCGGTCGTAGCGGGTCGTGATGGTGACGTATCCACCACGCGAGACCAGCACCGCCATCATCGCCACACCTGGCAGCGGGCCAAGTCCGTAGTGCCGCAGCACCTTCGCCCCGGCGATGTAGGTGTCGCCGGGATAGACGGGCACATTGGATGCCTGGACATCGGAGTTCACCACCGACCCGGCGACCGATTCGAGCACGGCGTCGGGCAGGAAGCTGGCTATCGGAGCGATCGAGCCGACCATGTCGATCGCCCGTTCCTCGCGCTTGCTGGTCATCTGCGATCGAATGGCCTTGATCCGGCGTTCGGGGTCGGCGATCCCGATCGGTGCGGCGAGATTGACACCGGCGAAACGGTTTCCGCCGGCCGGGTCGTCGTCGGAGCGTAGATTGACCGGTACAGCCATGGGCAAGGTCTCGATCGGCATGCCCTTGGCTACGTGATAGTGCCGCAAAGCCCCGCACAGACCTGCCAGGTAGGCGTCGTTGATCGACCCGCCGACGGCCTTGGCGGCCTTGTGCAGATCGGCGAACACGATGTCGATCGCCTCGCTGTGCGAGCTCAGGCTGCGCCGCCGCAGCAACGGCGAGTGGTCGGCCACCGGTCGCGATACCCGGGTGGTCGACAGCGCGTAGTCGACGACACCACTGACCGCCGCGGCCGGGTCCTTGACGACGTTGGTGACCGCATGCACCGCGCCGCCGACCAGGCCCAGCACACTGTTGGTGATCTTCATGGGCATCCGATTGAGGCCCAGCTTCATCAGGTCATTGGACGACAGATCCTGCGGAATCGGCAGCGGCGCAAGCTCACCGACCTCGACATCGCGCTCCAGGTTGTAGATGTGGGCGAACATCTCGACGGTGCCCACGCCGTCGGCGACGGCATGACTCAGGTGCAGGATGGTGGCCGCCCGGCCGTCGGTCAGACCCTCGACGAGAGTGGCGCTCCACAGCGGGCGAGTGATGTCCATCGGCGACTGCAGCGCGATCTCGGCGATGTCGAGGACTTCGCGCAGGGTGCCCGGCTCGGGTGCCCGGACCCTGCGGACGTGGAAGTCGAGGTTGAAATCCGGGTCGACCACCCAGCGCGGGGCCGCGGTCGGCAGCGTCGGCATCACCACCTTCTGGCGAAGCCGAAGCACCTTGCGGGAGGCCTGCTCGAACACCGCCCGGAACCGCTCCCAATCGGGAGTCGTGTCAAGCAGTTCGACACCCATGATCCCGGACCGTGTCCGCGGATTGGCCTCACCGCGGTGCAGCAACGTGTCGACGCCGTTCAGTTTCTGGGGCAGCCCCGCCGCATCCAACGGCACTCTGCTCATCGCGCGCACTCTCCTCCTGATAACGCCCCTCGTGCAGCGTCCACGCTAGTCGGCGTCGCGTCGGCGCGACGCCCCTTTCGCTGGGAGCGCGCAACCTCACAGCCTCACGCCGGGACGCGGGTGTTCCCGGGTGGGTCCGGCAGATCGCGGAACGCCGCGGCAGCCAGGATCCGCTTCTGTTGACCGTTCCTCGGCGCCGCGATCCGCAGGTTCACCGAGACACCGTGATCGCTAGGCCGGATGTAGTAGCACTCGTCGGTGTCCGGGCAATAGATGCAGATGACGTCGACGGCGCCCTTGTCGATGGGTACCGAATGCACGCCGTGTCGATCCGCCCAGGTCGACCGCAGGTTCAGCTTGATGACCCCGGCACGCGCACATCGGTACTTCACCTGGACCCTGACGAACACGCCCGCCCGGTAGGCGACCAGGTCGAAGGCCGCATGCTCGGTGGCCGGGAAGAGCATGGTGTACCCCTTGGCCACCAGATCCGAGAACGCCTTCGCGACGCCCAGATCGCCTTTGTCCTTCGTGTGGTGCGAAGCCATCGACCCCTCCTCCTGGGCACCGCCCCACCGGGCTGATGTGCCGGCCGTCGGTTGCTGAAAGGGAATCGATGAGGTGTAAATTACGACTGTCCGATCTGCCCCCGTGGCGCAACGGATAGCGCAGCGGGTTTCTACCCCGTAGGTTGCAGGTTCGAATCCTGTCGGGGGTGCTTTTTCACCATGTGCGGGTCCGCCGGCAACCCGATGTCGTCTGACCCGACCATAACGCGCCCCACCGACACGTCACGCCGAGTCGCTGTCAGTCCGTGGTCGTCTGCAGCTCGTCGAACGCCGCACCCAGGTTCGGCCGGATGGTCAGGACATCGGCCAAGCCGACCAGCTCGAGTGGTCGACGGGTGATCGGCCCATCGGCCACCACCACCAGCGGCACCTCCGGTATCAGCTGCTGATGGGTCTCCACCAGCACCGACATGCCATAGGAGGCCAACAACTCGGTATCGGTCAGGTCCACGATGACGGCCGTCGGTTGTTTCTTCAGCGCGGCAGCGATGACCTGCTGCAACGTCGGCGCGGTCACCATGTCGATGGCTCCGGCGCAGCTGACGACGACCGTCGTGTCATGCCAGGATTCGGAGCAGACACACGGGGACGGGATGGGCTCAAGTCGGTCGGGCATGGACACCTCGCGCAAAAGTCGACTCCGGGCGCAATGTCTCGCGGGGCTACTTCTTAACCAAACAAGCTAGAACGCCGAGTACCACCGAGCCTAACGTAAAGATCCGGTCCCAAACGGGTCGCGGCACCCGAGCGGACGGCAATTCGCCGACCTGGCACGCTGTGCACCGTAGTCGGGGACAGAACGGGGAGGTCTACCCATTTCGCGTCAGAACGCTGATGACGTGACCGTCGAGGGCTTGCTGCCGCCCGGCACCGTCATCGACCTGGACAATTGCGCGCGGGAACCCATCCACATTCCCGGCAGTGTCCAGCCGCGCGGTGTGCTCGCAGTGGTCCGCGAACCCAGTTTCGAGATCCGGCAGATCAGCGCGAACGTCGACGACCTGCTGGGACGTTCCGTCCACGAGGTGCTCAACCAGGATCTGTCGGCTCTCATCGGGATCGATCAGGCCAACCTGATCAGGCAGGCCGCCGCGACATTCGGGGATCTGCGCCAACGCAACCCTCTCGAGCTGACCATGGAGGTCGGCGGACTTACCCGGCCCTTTGACGCGCTGCTGCATCGTGAACCCGGCGGGATCCTGCTCATCGAGATCGAGATGGCGTACGGCGAGCGCCCCTTCTCGTTCCCCAATACCTACCAGGCCGTACGCAACTCGGTGGAGGAGCTGAATCGCGCCGACGGGCTCAGGGCCCTCTACGACACCGCGGCGCAGGCGGTGCGCGAGCTGACCGGATTCGACCGCGTCATGGTGTACCGATACGACCGCGACTACAACGGCGAGGTTGTCGCCGAGAACAAGCGCGAGGATCTCAATTCCTTTCTCGGGCTTCACTATCCGGCCAGCGACATACCCGCTCAAGCACGCGCGATGTACGAGAAGAGTTGGCTGCGCCTGATCTCCGACGTCGACTACACACCGGCACCGCTGGTGCCACCCATGAACCCCGACAGTGGGACACCGGTGGACCTGACCCACGCCACCCTGCGCAGCGTTTCCCCCATTCACATCGAGTACCTGAAGAACATGGGCGTGCGCGCGTCGATGTCGATCTCACTGTTGCGCCACGGACGACTGTGGGGTCTGATCGCCTGTCATCACTACGCCGGGCCGCACCTGCCGCCCTATGGTGCGCGCGCCGCCGCCGAGTTCCTCGGTTCGACATTGTCGCTGCGCATGGTCGACCGGTTCGATGAAGACCAGTTACGCGAACAGCTCGCCGCCCAATCGCTGCTGAGCCATCTGACCGCGGCCACGCACAACGACGCCGAACCTCTGGCCACCACCCTTCTGGGGACTCCCAGCGTGCTCGACCTGCTACCCGCCACCGGCGTCGTGGTCAACGTCGGCGGTGAGTACGGCGCGCTGGGTTCGCCACCGGCTCCCGAGCAGGTCGCGGCCGTCGCGGCGTGGGCTCGCAGCACCGGTGAGGAGATCGCGGTCACCGAAAGCCTGTCACGTGACGTGCCTGCGGTGCCGGTCGATCCAGAGATCGCTGCCGGGGCGTTGGCGCTGAATCTGCCGGAGGACCAGTACGTCATCTGGTTCCGCGACGAGGCCGTCCGCTCAGTCGACTGGGGTGGCGACCCGCACAACAAGGCGATCGCCGTACAGGAGGGTGACCAGATCCGGCTCAGCCCGCGCAAATCCTTCGATCGTTGGCGGGAGGTGGTCGACAAGTGCAGTGAGCCGTGGGCCCCCATCCAACTGGAGTCGGCCGAGGGGTTACGCGCCAACCTGGTCGAGGAGCTCTACCGCCGGACCCGCAGCGCGCTTCGCGTGGCCGAGGTGCTGCAACGCAGCTTGCTACCGGAATCCATCCCGACCGTCGAGGGCTGGGAATTGTCCGCCGACTACCGTCCTGCGGCCGGCGGACGAGTCGGCGGCGACTGGTACGACGCGTTCGAACTCCGCGATGGCCGGCTGGTCGTCCTGCTCGGTGACGTGGCCGGCCACGGCCTTGCCGCGGCGGGAACCATGGCTCAGTTGCGAAATGTACTGCGGGCCAATCTGTTCGCCGGCGCCACGCCCGGAACGGCTATCAGTGATCTGAACTCGTTCAGCGTCCACCTGATGCCCCGCACGTTCGCCACCGTCATCGTCGCCCGGATCGATATCCGCACCGGCCATGTGGAGGCGTCCTCCGCCGGTCATCTCATGCCGTTCATCACCGGGTCGGTTGACGACACGCCCACCGCGGCACCGATCAAACTGTCGCCGCCGATCGGCGTCCGGGGCGCGACCTATGTCACCAGCGAGTTCGACTTGGAGCCCGGCCAGTTCATGGTGATGTTCTCGGACGGGCTGGTGGAACGGCGGACCGCCTCGATAGACGAAGGTCTGCAGCGCTTGTCTACCCAACTCGCGGCGTCCCGGGATCGACGTGCGCCGAGGGTGTCGGCGGCGATGACACCCAACGACACCGACGATGACGTCACCGTCATCATCCTGGGCCGCCGGTGAACAGCCGTGCCGACACACCTTGAGGAGATTGCAATGCCGGTGACCGTGTTCCTCGAACTCCGTTTCCAGCCGGGTGCCGTCGCACGTGCCCGCGACGTCATGGGGCGGGCGCTCCACGACACCCGGGCGTTCGCCGGCAACATCAGCACCGAGGTCCTGATCGACGAGGACGACGAAACGCATTGGGTGATAAGCGAAGTATGGGAGTCAGTCGAGCACGACGAGGCTTACCGAGCGTTTCGCGCCGGCGCCGGCAAGCTCGCCGAGCTGCCGCCACTGTTGAGCGCACCACCGAAGAAGACGCGGTACGTCACGTCCGACATGTGATGCCGATGGCCGCAACGGATGACTACTGGAATCACAACACGGCTTACCATCCGTGGCTGCTCACGCTCGCCCGTCGAGACGGTCATGCACTCGATGTGGGGTGCGGCGATGGCCTGCTGGCGCAGCGCCTTGCCACGGTGTCACGAGCGGTGACCGCGCTGGATCCCGACCAGGCGGCGATTACGCGGGCCCGCGACCGGATCGGAACCGGGACGAGGGTCTCGGTGCAGAACTGCTCATTCGACGATTTCGATTCCGGCGGAGATCGTTTCGACCTGATCACGTTCGTCGCCAGCCTGCATCACATGGATCTGTGCACGACGCTGCAGAGAGCCCGCGGTCTGTTGGCTCCGGGAGGGACCATCGCCGTCGTCGGGCTGAGCGCCAATACCTCGGTCGGTGACTGGCTGATCTCGGCCCTGTGCCTTCCCGCGGTGCGCCTCGGATCACGTTGGCATCGGGAACATCCCGATATCGGCGTGGTCGTCGCCGACCCGCGCGAGTCTCTTACCGAGATTCGACGCGTGGCCTGCGACGTCCTGCCTGGCGTGACGATCCGCCGAGCCCTGTACTACCGGTACCTACTGCGCTGGACGCTGCCCGACTGACCGGTCACCAGTCGTCGGACCGAATACCCGCAGTGGCGTCCGGCATGACGCTGCCGGTGCCCGGCGTCGACAGGGACCAGCCGCCGACTCCCTCACACACCAGGTCGGTGGGCATCGACACCTGCGACGGCACCGGGACGCCCAATCCGGAGATACCCGGCATGTTCAGCTGCGGGGTGGGAAGCATTCCGGTCAGCCCACCGACGCCAGACGGGGCGGCCAGCGAGGGTTGCGGAAGCATTTCGGCCAACACGCCCGTGACACCGGCCAGCGGAGCCATCACCATGCCCGGAAGACCGGACGCGGCGCCGGCCGCCGGGAGGATCGCGCCCGGAATACCGGCGAACGCGGTTCCACCGCCTGCTGCTGCGGCAGGTGCGCCGACACCGACCGCACCGGCCGGGGCAGCCGCCTGGACTGCGGCCACCGCGGGCGCGGTCACCGCCTGTACGGCTCCGAGCCCGCCTGTGCTGGCCATCAGGGGGCCGACAGCGGCGGCGTTCACGCCGCCCGCACCCGCACCACCGGCACCGCCCGCTCCTGCACCAGCCGCGCCGCCACCGGCCGCGCCGCCACCGGCACCACCCGCACCACCGGCCGCACCACCGCCGCCGGCACCACCTGCAGCGCCGCCCGCTCCTGCTCCGCCGGCGCCACCGGCACCTGCTCCGCCGGCACCACCACCAGCGGCACCGCCGCCGCCACCGGCACCACCCGCACCACCGGCCGCACCACCGCCACCGGCACCGCCCGCACCCGCGCCACCAGCACCACCACCAGCGGCGCCACCGCCGCCACCGGCACCACCCGCACCACCGGCCGCACCACCGCCACCGGCACCACCGGCACCGGGGATCGCGACCGCAGCCGCGTCCTCGATCGGTGCACCGGCTGCACGCGCAGCGGCATCGTCGAGGGCCGCGCCGGGCAATCCGCCGGCACCAGGGGCTCCACCTGCGCCCGGCAGACCGGCACCAGGCGCACCTGCTGCGCCCGCGGCATCGACGAGCGCCGCCGCGGGACCTTCACCGTTGAGTCCTGTGCTGGCCAGTAGCGGTCCTACACCCGCACTATCCATCAGGGGGGCGCCACCACCCACGGGAGCACCGCCACCCACCGGGGCGCCACCACCCACGGGAGCACCGCCACCCACCGGGGCGCCACCACCCACGGGAGCGCCACCACCGACCGGAGCGCCACCACCGGCAGCACCACCGGCAGGAGCGCCGCCACCGGCAGCACCACCCGCCGGCGCACCACCACCGGCAGCACCACCCGCCGGCGCACCACCGACTGCAGCCGCCGGAGCACCGGCACCACCGGCGCCCGCACCGCCACCAGCCGCGCCGGCACCACCTGCGCCACCACCGGCCGCGCCCGCGCCACCGGTACCACCGGCAGCCTGCAGAGCCGCACCGGATCCGCCGCCGGTCGCCGCGCCTGCGTCAGCGATCACCGCAGCGGGCGCGCCTCCGACAGCGGCGCCCGGAGCGCCGCCGACCACCGCACCGGGGGCACCGCCCCCTGCGACGCCGGGAACTCCGATACCCGGAACACTGACGCTCGGTATGTCGACATCGATGGGCACCGACAGCTCCACCGGTGGAGACGAGATCTCCGCGGGCGGGCCCGACACCTGCACCGGCGGGGCATGCACCTCGACCGGCGGGGCCGCAACTTCGACAGGGGGTGCGTGCACCTCGACGGGAGGCACCGCTACCTCGACTGGGGGCACCGCCACCTCGACCGGCGGAACCGCGGCGGCGAGTTCAACCGGCGCACCGGTCACCCCACCGCCCTCGATGACTCCGGCAGCGGGGACAGCACCTGCACCGCCGACACCACCACCACCGGTGGCGCCACCACCAGCTGCACCGCCACCGGCCGCACCACCACCGCCAGCGCCACCGCCTGCAGCACCACCACCGGCACCGCCGCCGGCCGCACCACCGCCGCCACCAGCCGCTCCACCGCCAGCGCCGCCACCCGCCGCGCCACCACCACCAGCGCCGCCACCGGCACCACCGGCGTCAGCACCACCGATTGCTGCCGCGGGGGCCGCACCTTCGCCGCCGCCGACCACCGGCGCGACAGCGGCCGCGGGTGCGGCTGCTGCACCGTCGACCACCGCAGCGGCAGGGACCGGCACCTCGATCGCGGGTGGCGGGGCCACCGCGGCGGCATCGACCAGCTCACCCGCGGGAACGCCTGCCGGAGCCGCCACACCGGCTGCCGGATGAATTGCGGCACCACCCGGAACACCACCGGGGGCACCTCCGCCAGCTCCGCCCGCACCAGGGGCTCCGCCACCACCGACCGCGCCCGCGGCGTCGGCAAGCGGAGCGCCACCGGGAACTCCCCCGCCACCGGGCGCCGCACCAGCGGCATCGACGATCGCTGCGCCCGGCGCGCCGCCGGCTCCCGGAACGCCGCCTGCCAACGGAGCACCGGCTCCCGCGGCATCGATCAACGGAGCGCCTGCTGCGACGGGAGCACCGGCCCCACCGGCACCCGCTCCACCGCCAGCTCCGGCACCTGCGCCGCCGGCACCGCCCGCACCACCGGCACCGCCACCGGCCGCGCCGGCACCACCAGCTCCACCGGCACCGCCCGCGCCAGCTCCACCAGCTCCGCCCGCACCAGCACCGGCTCCACCAGCTCCGCCCGCACCAGCACCGGCTCCACCAGCACCGCCACCAGCCGCACCGCCACCACCGGCCGCGCCGGCTCCACCGGTTCCACCTCCGGTCGCACCCGCCGCCGGGAAAGCACCGGCCGCGGTCGCCGGGGGCACGACAACCGGCGCGGCACCGCCGCCGGTGAACGGCGCGGCGATGCCCTGCAACGACTGGCCGAGATCAGGCGGCGATGCGGCGAGGTTCTGCACCATGCCGACACACGGCACGCCGCCGGCGCTCGACTGCAACGCAGGTTGCGCATCGGCCGTCGCTATCAACAACAGCGGCGGCGTGCACAAAGCCGCCGCAGCAAAAATGCTGACAGCCAAACGATTTGACCTACTCACCATGTCATCCCCAAGCGTTTTCAAATTGACGTCGCAGTCAGGGAAGAAGGTAAATGACATCCATGAAACTCACAGGCGCGCCAAACGGGACGGTTACCGT
Source organism: Mycobacterium sp. VKM Ac-1816D (assembly GCF_000416385.1). NCBI lineage: Bacteria > Bacillati > Actinomycetota > Actinomycetes > Mycobacteriales > Mycobacteriaceae > Mycobacterium > Mycobacterium sp. VKM Ac-1816D. Next base: position 95,132 of record NZ_AOHQ01000145.1, on the reverse strand, counting down.
TCCGATGCAAAGGAGATCCGGGCCCGTGACAGAACAACGGCGAAATCCCAGATAACCGTCGAAACGCCGACATACCTGCACGCCGACCCGGCCGTGCCGATCCGTAGCCTTGGCCGCATGACCGACCTCGTCCTCGTCGACATCGCCGATCGCATCGCGACCATCACCGTCAACGATCCCGATCGGCGCAACGCCGTCACCGCCGAGATCTCGGCAGGCCTGCGCGCCGCGGTCGAGGCCGCAGAGGCCGACACCAATGTGCATGCGGTCATCGTCACCGGGGCAGGCAAGGCCTTCTGCGCAGGAGCCGACCTGACCGCACTCGGTGAGGCGGCCGAGGACGGACTGCGCGTCATCTATGACGGCTTCCTGGCCGTGGCCGATTGCTCCCTGCCGACCATCGCCGCGGTCAACGGCGCCGCCGTCGGCGCGGGCCTGAACCTGGCACTCGCCGCAGACGTCCGCATCGCGGGTCCGGCGGCATTGTTCGATCCCCGCTTCCAGAAACTGGGCATCCATCCCGGCGGCGGCGCCACCTGGATGCTGCAGCGCGGCGTAGGACCCCAGGTCGCCCGGGCCGCGTTGCTGTTCGGCAAGCGTTTCGACGCACAGGAGGCGGTGCGGTACGGGCTGGCGCTCGACATCGCCGACGACCCGGTGGCCGCCGCGCGTGAACTGGCTGCCGGTCCGGCCGGTGCACCGCGCGATGTGGTGATGGCGACCAAGGCCTCGATGCGGGCGACCGCCAATCCCGGCGTCGTGGACAGCGACCAGCACGCCATCGCCGTCGACATCGAGATCACCCCGCAGGCGCGCTCCATCGAGTCCCCGGAGTTCCAGAGCCGGTTGTCCGCGGCAAAGCGACGTTAGAGGTCGGCCAGCGCCAGCTCCGGCGCCTCCACCAACTCACGCAGATCGGTCAGGAACGCCGCGGCCTGCGCGCCGTCGATGATCCGGTGGTCGAACGCGCAGCTCAGCTCCATCGTCGCGCGCGCAACCACCGCGCCGTCGACGACCACCGCACGTGGCTTCAGCGAGCCCATCCCGAGGATCGCGGCCTCGGGATAGTTGATCACCGGTACACCCGAATCCAGGCCGAGCGCACCGAAGTTCGACACAGTGAACGTCGACCCCATCAGTTCGGCCGGACGCAATGTCCCGCCGCGCGCCCCGTCGATGACGCGTGCCACCTCGGCGGCGAGCGCGCGGGTGGTGCGCTGCTGCGCATCGGTGACCACGGGAACGAGCAGTCCGCGCGGCGTGGCCACACCCACGCCGAGGTGCACCGAAGAATGCCGGTGGACGCGCGGACCATCGGCGGTGTCCACCCATGTCGCGTTCAGGAGCGGATGTCGGGTCAACACCGATGTCAACAGTCGCAGCGTCAGCGCGAACGACGTGATATCGAGCCGGCGCGAGAGCCCCTGCAGCGCCGTCCCATCGACCACCACAGCGGCATGAGCATCGGGAATCTTGCTCCGCGACAGCGCCATCCGCTTCGCCATCTCGACCTGCACGCCGGAAAGCGGCACCATGTCCGGGGGCGCCGAAGCGGCCAGCACGTCATCACGGGTGACGATGCCGTCGGGGCCGGTCGGCGTCAGCGAGGTCAGCTCGACGCCATTCTCGCGAGCCAACTTTCGGACCGACGGCTTGGCGCGGGCACGACGGGACGTATCCATTCGATCATCGGCGCCGTAGCCCACCAGCACCGGACCGGATCCGGAATTCTCGGCAACACCTATGCGCACCAGGACGGCACCGACGGCAAGCGTCTCCCCCACGGCTCCGCCGAGTTCGACTATCCGGCCGGCGTGCGGGCTCGGGATCTCGACCTCGGCCTTGTTGGTCTCCAACGTGCACAGCACCTGGTTGAGTTCGACGGTGTCGCCCACCGCCACCGACCAGCCGGTGATGGTGGCTTCCTCCAACCCTTCCCCGAGGTCGGGCACCCGGAACTCCCGGGTGCTCATTGCGCCATCACCTTCTCGACGCAGTCCAGCAGCCGATCCACCCCTGGTAACCACAGCTTTTCCAGCCGCGCCGGTGGGTACGGCGTGTCGAATCCGGTGGCCCGCAACACCGGAGCCTCCAGGTCGTAGAACAGCTCCTCGGAGATGCGAGCCGCCAGTTCGGCACCGAAGCCCAGCGTGCGCGGCCCCTCGTGCATGACCACGCACCGGCCGGTGCGCCGCACCGAATCGGAAATGGTGTCGAAGTCCAACGGGTTCAGCGTCCGCAGGTCCACGACCTCGACGTCGACACCTCGATCCGCCGCCGACTCGCCGGCATTGAGGGCGACATCCACCAGACCCCCATAGGTGAGCACCGTGACGTGTTCACCGGGACGCCGGATGGCCGCACGCCCGAAGGGCAGCTCGGCGGACTCGGTGTCGACGATTCCCCTGGTCCAGTACCGCCGCTTCGGCTCCAGGTAGGCGACCGGGTCCGGGCAACTGATCGATTGCCGCAGTAGCCAATACGCATCCGACGGCGTCGAGGGGACCACCACCTTCAAACCGGCGGTGTGCAACCAATAGGTCTCGGTGGACTCCGAATGATGCTCGACCGCGCCTATTCCGCCGAAGGACGGGATGCGCACGGTCACCGGCATGTCGACGTCACCGTGGGTGCGCATCCGATATTTGGCCAGATGACTGACCATTTGGTCGAAGGCCGGGGCGGAGAACCCGTCGAACTGGATTTCCGGCACCGGGACGAACCCACGGATCGCCATCCCTATCGCGATACCGATGATCGCCGACTCGGCCAGCGGCGTGTCGAAACACCGCTGTTCGCCGTATGTTTCGGCCAATCCATCGGTCACCCGGAACACGCCACCGAGTCGGGCGACATCCTCGCCGAACACCAGGACCCGCTCGTCGGCGGCCATCGCGTCGTGCAGTCCCTGATTGACGGCCTGTGCCAGGGTCATGGTCAACAACGACGGCCGGGGTTCGCCGAAGTCGCCCATCGGCGGTCGTTCGATGATCTGGGTCATCTCAGGACTCCTTCCCCAGCTCGATGAGCAACTCCTCGCGTTGGCGGGCCAACTCCGGGGTGATGTCGTGGTAGACGGTGTCGAACACCTCGGCGATATCGGGATCGGGCGCGCCGATCAGCGCCTTCCGCAGGTCCGTGCGCAGCCGCGCCGCCCTGCCGGCAACCCGCTCGGCGAGTCGGTCGGTCAGCACCCCGGTCGCTCGCAGGTACGCGGTGTACCGGGCGATCGGGTCGCGGGCCGCCCAGTCCTGGACGTCCGCGTCGGCGCGGTAGCGGGTGGGGTCGTCGGAGGTGGTGTGCGGCCCCATCCGATAGGTGACCGCCTCGATGAACGTCGGGCCACCACCATCGCGGGCACGCTGGGCGGCCTCGGACATGACGGCGAAGCAGGCCAGCACGTCATTGCCGTCGACGCGGACCGCGGGCATGCCGTAGCCGGCGGCCCGGTCGGCCAGCGAGGTGGCCGCATGCTGGCGGCGCTCCGGCGTCGAGATGGCGAACTGGTTGTTCTGGATGAAGAACACGGTGGGCGCAGCGAACACCGCGGCCAGGTTCAGCGCCTCGTGCGCATCGCCCTCGGAGGTGGCGCCGTCCCCCATGAAAGCCACCGTCACCGAGTCCTCGTCGAGGCGTTGGGCGGCCATCGCGGCACCGACGGCGTGCAATCCGTGGGTGCCGATTTGAATGGAGATCGGCGCGCAACATCTCTCGGTGAACGACAGGCCGCCGTGCCAGGACCCTCGCCACACCGCACCCATCTGTGCGGGTGAGATACCGCGGGTCAGGAACGCGCCGAGCTCGCGGTACTGCGGAAACAGCCAATCGGTCTTGCGCAGGCTTGCCGCCGCACCGATCTGCGCCGCCTCCTGCCCGCGACAGGACGCATAGAGCGCGAGCTCGCCCTGGCGCTGCAGGTTCACGAACTCGGTATCGAGTTCGCGGGTCAGCACCATCAGCTCATAGAGCCAGCTCAGCGTTTCCGGTGGAAGATCGCGTCGATATCGCGTCTCGGCGGTCGGGGCGCCATCGGCACCGACCAGTTGTAGGGGTGCAGAAATGACAGCCATACCGCCTCCTTCAGGGTGGCGGCATGTTCGGCCGCCGTTTCCTCGAGGTGCTCGGCACAGAGGCGGTCGTGCGACCCCTGGTCAGGGGCGCCGGCTAGCTACCGGGGTGGGGCGCAAGCTGGACGATCCGCTCGGCCCGCCGCAGTACCGGGGCATCCACCATTATGCCCTCGAAGGCGAATGCGCCCCGGTGGTTTGCCGCGGCGGCCAGGACGTGTCGCGCCCACTGCACCTGCTCCCCGGTGGGCGCGTAGCCGTCCCGGATCACGCTCACCTGCGTCGGGTGCAGCGCGACCTTGATATCGAAGCCGACGGCGACGGCGTCGTCGGTCTCGCGGCGCAACCCGTCCAGATCCTTGATGTCGATGTACACCGAGTCCAGCGCCAGCTTTCCGTGGGCCTTGGCCGCCAGCAACGACTGGGACCGGACATGTTTGGCGACGTCCCGGTAAGACCCGTCCGCGACACGGTTGGTGGTTCCGCCGAGGGCACCGAACAGGTCCTCCGCACCCCACATGACGCCGATGGTGTTGGCCGCCGCGGCGGTTTCGGTCACCGTCAGCGCGCCCAGCGGGGTCTCGACGATCAGGACTACCTGCAGCGGCGCCAGGGCCATTACCTGTTCGGGTGCCTCACATTTGGGCAACATGACGGTGGTGTAGCCGGTGCGGCCCAGGGCCTGCAAGTCCAGCCGCTGGTCCTCGGTGCCGTGCGGGTTGATCCGGATGACGGTGCGAGCCGGGTCCAGCGGGGTGCCGACGATCGCGTCGCGGGCGGCCGGTTTGTCACCTGCACCGTCCTCGAGGTCGAGGATGACGACATCGGCGGCGGCCGCGGCCTTGGCGAAGCGTTCGGGACGATCGGCCGGGCAGAAGATCCATGCCGGACCATTGTTGGCGAAACTCACCGGTTCTCCTGTGGCCTCTTGCGCACCATGGTCTTTCGCGATGCCGTTGCGACGATGTCACCGTGCTGGTTGCGGCCGACGTGGGCGAAGGTGACGATCCCTTCGCCGGGGCGGCTCTTGGACTCTCGCTTGTCGACGACCTCGGACTCGGCGTACAGCGTGTCACCGTGGAAAAGCGGCTTCGGGAAGGCGATTTCGGAGAATCCGAGGTTGCCGACGATGGTGCCCTGGGTCAGTTGCGCCACCGAGAGACCGACAAGGGTCGACAACGTGAACATGGAGTTGACCAGTCGCTGGTTGAACGGCGGCAGCGCATCGGCGAACGCGGCGTCCAGGTGCAACGCCTGGGTATTCATCGTCAAGGTGGTGAACAGGACGTTGTCGGCCTCGGTGATGGTGCGGCCGGGCCGATGAAGGTACAGCACCCCGGTCTCGAACTCCTCGAACCACAGCCCGCGCTGCTCGACGACCTTTCTGGGTTCCCCGGCCGCCGTCACAGGCCCATCCCCCGCGCGATGAGCATCAGCTGCACTTCGGTTGTGCCCTCGCCGATCTCGAGGATCTTGGAGTCGCGGTAGTGACGGGCCACCGAGTACTCGTTCATGAACCCGTAGCCGCCGAAGATCTGGGTGGCGTCGCGGGCGTTGTCCATGGCCGCCTCGCTGGACACCAGCTTGGCCACCGACGCCGCCTTCTTGAAGGGTTTGCCCGCCAGCATCAGCGCGGCGGCGTCGTAGTACGCGGTGCGCGCGACGTGGGCGCGCGCCTCCATCCTGGCGATCTTGAAGGCGATGGCCTGGTAGCTGCCGATGGCCGCACCGAACGCCTCGCGTTCCTTGGCGTATTTCACGCACTCGTCCACGCAACCCTGGGCGGCGCCGACCGACAGCGCGGCGATCGCGATGCGGCCTTCGTCGAGGATGCTCAGGAAGTTGGCGTACCCGCGGCCGCGTGCGCCGAGCAGATTCTCCTGCGGCACCCGCACGTCGTCGAAGCTCAACGGATGGGTGTCCGAGGCGTTCCAGCCGACCTTGTTGTAGGCCGGTTCGGCGGTGAACCCCGGCGTCGGGACCGGCACCAGGATGGCCGAGATCTCCTTCTTGCCCTCGGTCTCGCCGGTGACGGCCGTGACGGTGACGAGCTTGGTGATATCGGTCCCGGAATTGGTGATGAACTGCTTGGAGCCGTTGATGACCCAGTCCGAACCATCCTCCTTCGCCGTCGTCTTGGTGGCACCGGCATCGCTGCCGCCGCCGGCCTCGGTGAGCCCGAAGGCGCCCAGCGCCTTACCGCTGGCCAGCAGCGGCAGCCACTGCTGCTTCTGCGCCTCGTTGCCGAACCGGTAGACCGGCATGGCGCCGAGGGAGACACCGGCTTCCAGGGTGATGGCCACGCTCTGGTCGACCTTGCCGAGTTCCTCCAGCGCCAGGCACAGGGCGAAGTAGTCGCCGCCCATGCCGCCGTACTCTTCGGGGAACGGGAGTCCGAAGAGTCCCATCTCGGCCATCCCGTCGACGACCTCATAGGGAAAGCTGTGCTCGGCATCGTGTGTGGCGGCCACCGGTGCCACGACGGCCTGCGCGAAGTCACGGACGGTCTTGGCCAGCTGCGCGTAATCGTCGGGCAGCGTGCCGGTGGAAAGGTAATCGGTCATCGTTGGGACTCCTTGCTTGCGGTGATGCGGGCAAGGGGCTGCCCGACCTTGACCTGGTCGCCGACGGCGACGAGTAGCTCGGCAATACCGTCGACGGGTGCTTTGAGCGCGTGTTCCATCTTCATCGCCTCGACGGTGACGACGACCTCCCCGGCGGACACATCGGCGCCGCTGTCGACTCCCACGGCGACCACCGATCCCGGCATGGGGCTGAGCAATTCGGCATCGCCGGCATGCGCGTCGTCAGCGCGCACCGATGCTTCGCGCACTTCGCGCACCAGGATGGTGTGGTCCGGGCCCGCCAGCCAGATATCGGCGCCGTCGGCGGCGACGACGAACTCGGCGCGCACGCCGTCGATTGAGAGGGTGAGCACCCGCCCCGTCAGTGCGGCGCTGATCTGCTGGGCTCCGCCGTGTTCGACGGTGGCCGTGGCAGATTCGGGTACACCGGTCAGGCGGACGTGCTCGACACGCGCCCCCGAGGCCACCCGCGTCACGGTCGGGGCGTGGGCCCCGGTGCGCCAGCCCGAGGGCGCCGACCACAGATCATCGCTGCGGTTCTGCCAGCCCTGCAGCCAACGGAACGTCGCGGCCGCGATCAGGTCTGCGTCATCGGCGTGCGGGGAAACGTACTCCGGCAACCGCCGGTCCAGCAGTCCGGTGTCGAGGCGGCCCGCGCGCACATCGGGATCGGCGAGCAGGAAGCGCAGGAAGTCGATGTTGGTGGTGACGCCGAGGATCGCGGTATCCGATAGCGCACGATCCAGACCACGCAGAGCCGCATCGCGGTCGGGGCCGTGGGCGATCACCTTGGCCAGCATCGGGTCGTAATCGCTGCCCACCACCGTTCCGGCGTAGATCCCCGAATCGACTCGCGTCGTGCCGATTCCCCGGTCATCGCCAGGTTCGACGACCTCGAGCACCGTGCCGCCGGTCGGCAGGAATCCGCTGCCGGGATCCTCGGCGTACACCCTCGCCTCGATGGCGTGCCCGGTGAGCGTGATATCGCTCTGCGTAAGGGGCAGCGGGTCGCCGGCCGCGATACGGATCTGCTGTTCGACCAGGTCGACGCCGGTGACCATCTCGGTCACCGGATGCTCCACCTGCAGGCGGGTGTTCATCTCCATGAAGAAGAACTCGTCTGGACGGTCGGCCGAGACGATGAACTCCACTGTGCCCGCCCCGGTGTAGTCGACGCTGCGTGCGGTGTTACATGCCGCCTCGCCGATCCGGGCCCGGGTCGGCGCATCCAACAGTGGCGACGGGGCCTCCTCGATGACCTTCTGGTGCCGGCGCTGCAGGCTGCATTCGCGCTCGCCGAGGTGGATCACGTTGCCGTGGTTGTCGGCCAGCACCTGGACCTCGATGTGCCGGGGATTCAACACGAACCGTTCCAGGAACAGCGTGTCGTCACCGAAAGCCGAGGCCGCTTCGCGCCGCGCCGAGACCAGGGCCGCCGGTAGTTCGGTGGCATCGTGGACCACCCGCATGCCCTTGCCGCCACCGCCCGCGGACGGTTTGACCAGGACCGGAAAACCGACATCGGGCGCGCCGGCGATCAGCTCATCGTCGGTCAGCCCGGGCCGCGAGATGCCGGGCACCACCGGGACGTCGAACTCCGAGACCGCCGCCTTGGCCGCGATCTTGTCACCCATCGTCTTGATCGCGCGCACCGGTGGGCCGATGAACACGATGCCCGCGGCGTGCAGGGCGGCCGCGAAATCTGCGTTCTCGGCCAGGAATCCGTATCCGGGATGCACGGCCTGCGCACCGGTCCGCCGGGCGGCATCGACGATGGCGTCGATGTTCAGATAGCTCTGCCGGGCCGCGGCCGGACCGATACGCACGCCCGTATCGGCCTCACGGACGTGGCGAGCACCGGCGTCGGCGTCGCTGTAGACCGCCACCGACCGGATGCCCAGCGCGCGCAGCGACCGGATGACGCGGACGGCTATCTCCCCGCGGTTGGCGACCAATACGGTGTGGAAGAGTTCGTTGACCATCTGCATCACATCCTGAAGACGCCGTAGGACACCGGCTCCAACGGAGCCTGTGCGGCCACTGACAGGGCAAGTCCCAGAACCGCTCTGGTGTCGGCGGGGTCTATCACGCCGTCATCCCACAACCGGGCGGTCGAGTAGTACGGATTGCCCTGGTGTTCGTATTGCTCACGAATCGGCGCCTTGAAGGCCTCCTCCTGCTCCGGTGTCATCTCGCCTCGCACCGTGGCCAGCACGGAGGCGGCCTGCTCACCGCCCATGACCGAGATGCGGGCGTTGGGCCACATCCACAGGAAACGCGGCGAGTACGCCCGCCCGCACATCGAGTAGTTGCCCGCACCATAGGACCCACCGATGACCACCGTGAGCTTGGGCACCCGGGCGCATGCGACCGCGGTGACCATCTTCGCGCCGTGCTTGGCGATACCACCGGCCTCGTAATCGCGGCCCACCATGAATCCGGCGATGTTCTGCAGGAACACCAGCGGGGTGTTGCGCTTGTCGCACAGTTCGATGAAATGTGCTCCCTTGACCGCGGATTCGCCGAACAACACGCCGTTGTTGGCGATGATCCCGACGGGGTGACCATGGATGTGGGCGAAGCCGGTGACCAGCGTGGTGCCGTATTCGGCCTTGAACTCGGCGAATTCACCGCCATCGACGATCCGGGTGATCACCTCGTGCACGTCATAGGGCACCCGCGAATCCACCGGGACCACGTCGTAGAGCTCGGTTTGGTCGGCGATCGGATCGACGGCGGGCCGCATCTGCCACGGTGGGTCCTGACGCGGGCCGAAGGTGGACACGATGCGCCGGACGATGCGCAGCGCGTCACGGTCGTCGTTGGCGAGATGATCTGTCACACCGGAGGTCTTGGAGTGCAGGTCTCCGCCGCCGAGTTCCTCTGCGGTGACGACTTCGCCGGTCGCGGCCTTCACCAGGGGTGGGCCGCCCAGGAAGATGGTGCCCTGATTGCGGACGATGACGGCCTCGTCGCTCATCGCCGGGACGTACGCGCCGCCGGCGGTGCAGGATCCCAGTACCGCGGCGATCTGCGGGATGCCCTTGGCGCTCATGGTGGCCTGGTTGAAGAAGATGCGCCCGAAGTGTTCGCGGTCGGGGAACACCTCGTCCTGGCGTGGCAGGAAGGCGCCGCCGGAATCGACGAGATACAGACACGGCAACCGGTTCTGGGCGGCGATCTCCTGGGCGCGCAGGTGCTTCTTGACGGTGATCGGGTAGTAGGTGCCGCCCTTGACGGTGGCGTCGTTGGCCACCACCATGCATTCGCGTCCGCTCACCCGGCCGATACCGGCGATCAGCCCGGCCCCGGGACATTCGTCGTCGTACATGCCATCGGCGGCCAGCGGCGCGATGTCGAGGAACGGACTCCCCGGATCGAGCAGGGTGTCCACCCGGTCTCGGGGTAACAGTTTTCCGCGCCCCACATGCCGATCCCGCGCCTTGTCCGGTCCGCCGCGTGCCGCGGTGGCCAGTTTGGCGCGGAGTTCGGACACCAGCGCGGTGTGCGCTTCACGATGCGTCATCGATGAACCCGTCCATTTGAGTTAATCATGATTAACTCATGGTATGTTAATCGTAATTAACTCAAATGTCTACGTTCGAGATGGATCCGGGGATGCCCACTGAGACTCCGCGCAGCAGAGCCAAATCCGACCGGCGCGATCAATTGATCGCCGCCGCGGAGCGGTTGGTGGCCGAACACGGATACCTGTCGGTCCGATTGGAGGACATCGGCTCGGCGGTCGGTGTCAGCGGGCCGGCGATCTACCGGCATTTCGCCAACAAGGAGGCCCTCCTGGTCGAGCTGCTCGTGGGGATCAGCACCAGATTGCTGGCCGGCGGGCAATCCGTCGTCGCCGAGGCAGCCGGGGCCCGCGAGGCACTGGACAGACTCATCGAGTTCCACCTCGACTTCGCCCTCGGCGAATCCAATCTCATCCGCATCCAGGACCGCGATCTGAGCCACCTCCCACCGGCGGCGGCGCGACAGGTACGGAAAGCGCAGCGTCAGTACGTCGAGATCTGGGTCGACGTACTTCGCCGGATCGACCCCGATATCGACGAGGCCGACGCCCGGGTCATGGCGCACGCTGCATTCGGCCTGCTCAACTCCACTCCGTACAGCCTGAAAGCCCCGAGCACCACCCACCCGTCCAGGCCGGTGCTGCGGGCGATGACGATCGCCGCCTTGACCGCCGCGCACTGAAATCCGTAGCCGCGCGGGTACCGTGGGGCCCATGAGGTGGGCATGACCGAATATCCCCGTCGGGACGAGCCGACCCGTCGGCTCGACGGTGGCCAGTACGGCTATCCCGGGTACTCCGACCCCGCATACGCGGGCCAGAGCCCCTACAGCGCTCGGCCCACCGAGCAGGTCCCGGCCTATCCGGCCTACGGTTATGACCCGTACACCGGTCATTACGGCGGCACACCGCCTCCCCCGCCGCCGGGTACTCCCGAACCCCCGGAGCCGCCGCGCACCCCGCGCTGGTTGTGGGTTGTCGCCGGCATCGCCGTCGTCACCGTCATCGGGTTGGTCATCGCGCTGGTGATCGTCAACAGCAGCCAGCAGCAGACCGTCGTGGCGCCCGTACCGTCGCTGACCGAACCGACCGGCACGCCCGCAGCCCCCACCACCACCCGGCGCCCCACCACGACGACCAGCCCGCGCACCGCCGCACCGGCGCCCAGCACGACACCGTCGACCACCGCGCCGTCGACCCCGGGGACCACCGAAACCGTCGTCTACACCGTCAGCGGACAGGGCCGCGCCATCAACATCACCTACGTCGACAGCGGTGGTGTCCTGCAGACCGAGTTCAACGTGGTGCTGCCGTGGAGCAAAGAGGTGTCACTGCAGGGCCCGGCCAATCAATCGGCCAGCGTCAGCATCATCAACGTCGGCCGCGAGGTCACCTGCTCGATCGACATCGAGGGCGCTCAGGTGCAGCAGCGCACCGGCTCCGGCCTGACGATCTGCAGCCCGCTGCCCTAACGCGCGCTGACGCGCGGCGTCTTGACGCCCAGCATCAGGATCAGGCCGAGCGCGAGCACCACGCACAGCCCGCCCATGCCGGCCCGGTCGGTGCCGAACGCGTCGATGAACAGGAAGAACAGCCACGGCGCGAGCGGGGCGGCGGCCCGGCCGGTGGTCATGTACAACCCGAACGCGACGCCCTCCTTACCTTCGGTGGACATCCGCAGCATCTGGGTGCGCGCCGCCGAGAGCGTCGGGCCGATGAACAGACACAGCAGCAATCCGCACACCCAGAACGCCAGCTGACCCGACAACGTCATCAGCGTCAGCCCGACGATGATCATCAGCGACAGCGCGCCGAGGATCACCGGCTTGGCACCGAACCGGTCGTCGAGCAGCCCGCCGACCACCGCGCCCAGCGCAGCCACCAGGCAGGCGCACACCCCGAACAGCAGCACGCTGGCCGGGGAGATGCCGTACACGTTGACCCCGAGCACCGCGCCGAAGGTGAACACGCCGGTGAGACCGTCGCGGAACACCGCGCTGGCGACCAGGTAGTAGACGACGTTGCGGTCACGGCGCCACTCGCTGCGCACCTCGTGCCACAGCTTGCGGTAGGAGGCGATGATGCCGACCGGCCGATGTGCTGCGTCCGCGGGCGGATTGGGCCCCTTGAGCACCAGCGGCAGCGCGAACACCACGAACCAGGCGGCCGTCAGCAGCATCGCGGCCCGCACGTTCTGGCCGTCATCGGTGGGCAGCCCGAGCAGACCGCCGTCACCGGAGATGAACAGCGCATAGACGATCAGCAGCAGGCCCACGCTGCCGCCGTAACCGACCGCCAGTCCGGCCCCGGAGATGCGTCCCGAGGTTGCCGGCGTGGACAACTGGCTCAGCATCGCGTTGTAGGGCACGGTCGCCAGGTCGTTACAGGCGGCGGTGATGGCCAGCAGCGCCAGCCCGGCCCACAGATACGAGTGGTCGGTGCCGATGAAGCTCATGCCGGCGACCAGCACCACGACCGCCCCGGTGAGCAGCGCCAGAGCGCGACGGCGACGGTGTGGCGCGTCGACCCAGATACCGGTGATCGGCGCGAACAGCGCGACGATCAGGCCGGCCACCGTGAGCGCGCGACCCAGCCAGCTCGACGGGGAGGTGTCCCCCGGCAGACCCTCCCCGACGGCGTTGGTGAGGTAGACGGAGAAGACGAAGGTCACCACGATCGCGTTCACCGCGGTGGCACCGCAGTCGTAGAGAACCCACGATCGGACCTGGGACCGCCGGGCCGTATCGGGCGCCGACCCGGGGCTGCTCATGGCCGTCACCCTAACGGTCCCTACGATTTCTCCCATGCCTGTACCCGCTCCCCATCCCGACGCCCGCGCAGTCGTCACCGGCGCCTCGCAGGGCATCGGTGAGGCCCTCGCCTTCGATCTCGCCGGACGCGGCCACCATCTGATCGTCACCGCGCGCCGCGGTGACGTGCTGACCGACCTCGCCGCACGCATCACCGCACGGCACGGTGTGACGGTCGAGGTGCGTGCGGTCGATCTGGCCGACCCGGCCGCCCGTGAGGTGTTCTGCGCGGAGCTTGCCGAGCGCAACATCTCGATCCTGTGCGCCAACGCCGGCACCGCCACCTTCGGACCGCTGGCCAAGCTCGACCCCGCCGGCGAGAAGGCCCAGGTACAGCTCAACGCCATCGCCGTGCACGATCTGTGCCTGGCCGTGTTGCCGGGCATGCTGGAGCGCCGGGCCGGCGGCATCCTGATCTCCGGGTCGGCGGCTGGCAACTCCCCGATCCCGAACAACGCCACCTACGCGGCCACCAAGGCGTTCGCCAACACCTTCAGCGAGTCGCTGCGCGGTGAGGTCAAGAAGGACGGCATACACGTCACGCTGCTGGCGCCGGGACCGGTGCGCACCGAGCTGCCGGATGTCTCCGAGCAGTCGTTGGTGGAGCGGTTGATCCCGGATTTCCTGTGGATCAACACCGAGTACACCGCCAAGGTCTCACTCGATGCCCTGGAGGCCAACAAGATGCGCATCGTGCCGGGCCTGACGTCCAAGGCGATGTCGGTGGCCAGCGGCTACGCCCCGCGCGCGATCGTCACCCCGATCGTCGGCGCGGTCTACAAGAAACTGGGCGGCGAGTAGCGATTTCGGCGCGCCGGCGCTCGGTCAGCGAGCGCGAGCGCGCCGAAATCACCGCCGCCGACGCCGGCCGGTACCGAAGATGCTGCGGGTGATCTCACGCCCGATCACCGTGCCCGCCGAGCGCATGGCGCTCTTGAACGCCGGGCTGTCCACCACCTTGTCCAGCAGGCTCGGCTCCATCGGGGCCGGCGGCGGGTAATCAGGGATCGCCACCGGATCCGGGTACAACGGCGGCGGCAGATCAGGCACGGTCGCGGTCGGCGGGGGCGGCACCGGGGCGGTCACCGGCGGCGGGGGCGGTGCCAGTCGCGCGGTGAGCAACTCGTAGGCCGACTCGCGGTCGATGGTCTGCCCGTAGGTCGCCTGTAACGGACTGGCCTGCGCCGCCGCCCTGATCGCGTCCGGACCGATGGTGTCCATCAGGGAGCGCGGCGCCCGCATCCGGGTCCAGGCGACCGGGGTGGGGGCACCGTTCTCCGAGAGCACGGTGATGATGGCCTCCCCGATACCCAACGACGTCAGCGCCGACTCCAGGTCGTAGGTCGTGGTCTTGGGATAGGTGCGGACGGTCTTGGACAGCGCCTTCTGATCGTCGGGAGTGAACGCGCGCAACGCGTGCTGCACCCGGGCACCGAGCTGGCTCAGTACGCCGTTGGGTACATCGGTGGGGAGCTGGGTGCAGAAGAAGACGCCGACACCCTTGGAGCGGATCAGTTTCACGGTCTGCTCCACCTGCGCCAGGAATGCCTTGGAGGCGTCGTCGAACAGCAGGTGCGCCTCGTCGAAGAAGAACACCAGTTTCGGCCTGTCCAGGTCGCCCTCCTCGGGCAGCGTCGTGAACAGGTCGGCCAGCACCCACATCAGGAAGGTCGAGAACATGACCGGGCGGGCCGCCTGGTCACCGAGCTCCAGCAGCGTGATGACACCGCGACCCTGCGCGTCGACCCGGATCAGGTCCTTGGGTTCGAGCTCCGGCTCGCCGAAGAAGGTGTCCGCACCCTCGGCCTCCAGGTTGACCAGCGCGCGCAGGATCACCCCGGCCGTCGTGGTCGACACCGCGCCCAGCGCCTTGAGTTCGGGTTTGCCCTCGTCACTGATCAGGTACTGGATGACCGCGCGCAGGTCTTTGAGATCCAGCAGCGCCAGCCCCTTCTGATCGGCGAAGTGGAAGATCAGTCCGAGCGTCGACTCCTGGGTTGCGTTGAGCCCCAGCACCTTCGACAGCAGGATGGGCCCGAAACTGGTGATGGTCGCGCGCACCGGGACACCGATGCCGTCGGTGCCCAGGGACAGGAACTCGACCGGGTGGGCGGCAGGGGCCCAGGCATCGCCGGTGTCGGCGGCGCGTTGCAGGGTCCGGTCGCTGTTGGCGCCCGGCTGCGACAGACCGGACAGGTCGCCTTTGACGTCGGCCATCACCACGGGCACCCCGGCGGCCGAGAGCTGCTCGGCCATCAGCTGCAGCGATTTGGTCTTGCCGGTGCCGGTGGCGCCGGCGACCAGACCGTGCCGGTTCACCATCGCCAGCGGGATGCGGACCGCCGCGCCCGGATCGACCACCCCGTCGACGACGACCGCGCCGAGCTCCAGAGCCTGCCCCTGAGTGGCATAACCTGCGGCGATCTGTTGTGCGGGGGTCTGCTCGGGCTGCACCGTCATGCGGCAGACATTACTGAAGCGCACCCCGTCGGGGCGGGTTCACGCAGCTGATCATCGGCGGTGGGAATACTGTGGATCGCTGTGCGTGAAGAACTGGTGTGGATCGACTGCGAGATGACCGGGCTCGATCTGAAGTCCGACAAGCTCATCGAGATTGCCGCGTTGGTCACCGATGCCGACCTCAACGTCCTCGGCGACGGTATCGACGTGGTGATCCACGCCGAGGCCGAGGACCTGTCCGGCATGGTCGAGGTGGTCGCCAAGATGCATGCGAATTCCGGGCTGGACAAGGAGGTGCTGGCCTCCGACATCGACCTCGCCACCGCCGAGACGATGGTGCTGGACTACATCCGCAGCCATGTGAAGACCGCCAAAACCGCTCCGCTGTGCGGCAATTCGATCGCGACCGATCGCGGTTTCATCGCTCGCGACATGCCGACCCTGGACAACTACCTGCACTACCGGATGATCGACGTCAGCTCGATCAAGGAGCTGTGCCGGCGCTGGTACCCGCGGATCTACTTCGGTCAGCCCGAGAAGGGTCTGGCCCACCGGGCGCTGGCCGATATCCACGAGTCCATCCAGGAGCTCAAGTACTACCGGCGCACCGCGTTCGTGGCCGCGCCCGGGCCCTCGACCAGCGAGATCGCGGCGGTCGCCGCCGAGCTGGGCCCCCGCGGCAGCGCGCCGAACCAAACCGATTCGGTGTAACGACCCTCATGCGGTTAAGATCGTCAGCGCCGCTCACGCGGCAATGGTGGCTGTAGTTCAGTTGGTAGAGCACCAGGTTGTGATCCTGGCTGTCGCGGGTTCGAGTCCCGTCAGCCACCCGGTAACGGGAACGCCGCCCACTCAGGTGGGCGGCGTTTTCGCGTTCGAGGTCCCGATTCGGAGAAAAGCGACGCGTTTCCGCGTTTCCGGCACGCACCCGCAGGATGATCTGGCAGGTGGGGACCTCCAAGACCGTCGCCGGGCTGGCATGCCTGGCACTGCTGGCGGCCGGCTGCGGCACCGCGGTCTCCAGCGGACCCACCGTCGCGCATGACGCACCCACCCGACTGATCGACCGTGACGTGCCGTGGGCACAGGTCGGATCGGGTTGGACACTGGCCACCTGGGCCGAAAGCCCCGACACGACCACACTGACGCTGGTCAGCCCGGCCGGTGACCGGCATCGGATCACCGAACTGGCCGCAAACTATCGGCTCACCGACTGGTCCGGTGACGGCAGGCGCGCGCTGTTCAGCTCCAGCGACTACGACGCGGGCACCTATGGCACCACGACGCTCACCGAACTGGACCTGAGCACCGGCGCCACCACGGTCACCACCATGGAGGGACGCATCGCGGCCCGCTACACCCGGCCCACCGGCAAGGCCCTGTTCGTCACCGACGAGGACCGCAGGACCCTGCGCCGTGTCGACCTGGACGGCGTCGAGCAGCTCTCCTACGCCACCGACCGGCTCGGAGCGGCGGGCAGTTTCAACGGCCACCACCTGGCCAGCATCGACGGCACCCTGCTGGTGCTCGGCGCAGACAAGGGCCTGGCCGTCGTCGGCAACAACGGCCGGTTACGCGACCACCTCGATCTGCCGGGACCGAACACCCACTGCGTACCGGTGCGCTGGTGGAACAGCGGCGCCGTGCTGGCCCGCTGTTCGGACGTGGAGCTGATCGGTAATCAGTTGTGGCAGATCCCGCTGGACGGGTCGACACCGACCGCGCTCACCGCGTTCAGCTCGGGCCGCCGCGATGACTACGGCGATGTGGCGGCCTGGCGGTTGCCCGAGGGCGCGTTCTTCCAGTCGCTGGGCGCGTGCGGAGCCACCTCGCTGGTGCGCCGCGATGCGCTGCTGGCGGTGCCCGGAGTGGACGCCGGCAAATCCGTGGTGGTCGTCGGAGCCAGTGGCGGCACGCTACTGCTCCGGGTCACCGATTCCTGCGGACCGGGTATCGCCCTGATCGCTTATGACACCGCCGCCGGGACCTCCCGGGTGCTGTTGGGTCCCCCGGCCACCACGGGCCGGGTGCCGGCGGCGCTGGCGTTCAGCGACGACCGGTAGCGATGAGTAGTGCCCGCGGCGGCGGTCTACACAACGACACACTTCGTGGAGGGAGACAACATGACCGCCAGACCACCGGTGGTGGACCAGGACACGTGGCGCACGGCGTTGGAGGACCTGCGCCGGCGGGAGAAGGCCGCCACCCGCGAGCTCGACGCCATCGCCGCCGAGCGCCGCAGGCTGCCGATGGTCGAGCTGCCCGAGTACGTCTTGACCGGCGCCGACGGCCCGGTCCGGCTGGCCGACGTGTTCGCCGGGAAGTCACAGCTGATCACCTACCACCACATGTGGAGTGACGGGGCGCAGTGGCAGTGCGGCGGGTGCACGGGTTTCACCTCGCAGTTCACCCGGCTGGATTTCCTGGACAACTACGACGCACGCTTCGTCATCGTCACCAACGGGCCGATCGATGAGGCACTGGCCTACCGGGACAGGGTCGGTAATGCGATGCAGTGGTACTCGGCGGCCGGCACCGGCTTCGGTGCCGATGTGGATGCCGCACCCGGCGAGGGATTCGCGGTGAATGTCTTTATGCGCGATGGGGATAAGGTCTACCGGACCTGGCACACCAACGGCCGCGGCACCGAACAGCTCAGTAGTTCTTTCGCGCTGATCGACCTGTTGCCGTGGGGCAGACAGGAGGAGTGGCTGGACTCCCCCGCGGGTTGGCCGTCGCGTCCGACATACTCCGGATGGTTGGACAGCCCCGATATCGCACGTCTCTACGGAAAGGGTTCCGCGCAGTGAGCACCACCGAGCGTTATGTCGTCACCCGCACCATCCCCGCCGCACCGGACCGCATTTTCGCCGTGCTGTCCGACCCGGGCCGTCACCAGGACACCGAGCCCGGCGATTGGGTGCGCGACGCGGTCAGCCAGCAGCCCATCACCGAGGCCGGGCAGATCTTTGTGGTCAACATGTTCAAGGACTTCGTCGGCGGGCACTACGTGATGCACAACCTGGTGACCGATTTCGAGCACGACCGCCGGATCGGTTGGCGGCCCGGCCGGCTCGACGAATCGGGCGACCATCAGCCCGGCGGGTGGTCGTGGTGTTACGACCTGACCCCCAATGGGGATGGCACCGACGTCACCATCACCTACGACTGGTCGGGCACACCGCAGAGCTTCCGTGACCGGATCGGCAGCATGCCGCCGTTCGGGCCGCAGTACCTCGAACAATCCCTGGCGGCCCTGGAACGCTCAACGGTCTAGGTGCTGGCGTTGCCGGCCTTCCACTGCGGCCACGGGATGTTCCAGTCTCCGAGGCCGTCGGTTCCGGGAAGCACCGAACCGACCGTGCCGACGACCTCGACGATGTCACCACGTTTGGTGTTCTCGTAGAACCACTGCGCATTCGCGGTGCTGACGTTGAGGCAGCCGTGGCTGACATTGCTGTAGCCCTGGCTGCCCACCGACCACGGCGCCCCGTGCACGTAGATACCGCTGTAGGACATCTGCGTGGCGTAATCCACCTCGGTGCGATATCCGTTGGGCGAGTTGACCGGAACGCCGTAGGTCGACGAATCCATCACCAGCTCGGCGAACCGGTCACCGATGATGTAGGTCCCGTTGTTGGTCGGGGTGCTGTCCTTGCCCATCGAGATCGGCATGGTCTTGATCACCTCGCCGTTGCGCCGGACGGTCAGCGTCTTGGTCGAGTCGTCGGCCGTCGCAATCAGCTGGTCGCCGATGGTGAAGTCGGTGCTCGCGTTGTCCTGGCCGAACAATCCGTCACCCAACTGGACGCCGTAGGTGTTGACGGCCACCTCGACCTTGGTGCCGGGCTTCCAGTATTGCGCTGGGCGCCAACGGACTTCGCGATTGTTCAGCCAGTAGAAGGCACCTTCGACCTTGGGCGTCGTGGTGACCTTGATGGCCTGCTCCGCGGCGGACCGGTTGGCGATGTTCTCGTCGAAGCGGATGGCGATCGGCTGTCCGACTCCGACGACCTCGCCCTTGTTGGGCAGCACATAGGGCATGGTCAGGTTCTTCGGCGAGTGCGTCTCGAAGGTCATCTGCGTCGACGCCGCGCCGGCCAGCCCCTGAGAGCTGGCCGTCAGTGTGTAGCTGGCGTTGTAGTCCAGCGGATCGGTGGTCGACCAGGTCAGCCCGTCCTTGCTGAGCTGACCTGCCACCGCCGAGCCGTTCTCGTCGACGAGGTTCACCGACCCGAGCACGCCGCCCTCGGTGCTCACCGTCACCGGCTCTTCGACCGTCACGCCGACGGCACCATCGGTCACCGAAGCGCTCAGCTTGGGCACCAGCAGATCACCGAAGGGGGTGCCCTTGTCGGCGATGGTCCTCGGTTGTTCGGGGGCCTGTTGAGAGCCACAGGCGCTCAGCGCGATTGCGGCCACCAGCCCCACTGCGATCGCGGTCCCCCACGTCCTTGCTCGACGTACGCCCACCCGCGGCGAATCCTGCACCATACTTCTAGCCCCACCTCATGCCACGGACCCGCTGGGTCACAAACTTCCTGGCGATAGTCTAAGGGAACCGCCGACAACCGGCGGTCCGGCGAGGCCGCAAACCGGCTCTGTAATGCGGATTTCACCTCTGCGCGCCGGTGCTGTTATTGTTTCATCCGCGCGCCGTTAGCTCAGTTGGTAGAGCAGCTGACTCTTAATCAGCGGGTCCGGGGTTCGAAACCCTGACGGCGCACCACCGCAAAGGCCCTGCTTCGGCAGGGCCTTTGTCGTTTCGGGGCAAGTTGTTTTGGGGAAAGTCGTTTTAGGGCAAGTCGTAGGCGCACGTCGTCCGGGGCCCCGGGCGCTCAGCGCTCCCCTCGCAGCGCCCGGCTGATCCTGGTCGCCGCGTCGCGGACCTTCGCCCCGAGATCGTCGAAACGTTCGGCGCAGATGCGGCTGGACGGCCCCGATACCGACAGCGCGGCCACCGGTCCGGTGGGCCCCAAGATCGGCGCGCCGAGGGATGAGATGCCGACCGAGAGCCCACCCTCGTTCACCGAGTACCCCCGCTCGCGAATCTCGTTGACCACCGCGCGGATCCGGTCCGGATCGGTGAGGGTGTCCGGCGTCTGGGCCGGCAGCGCTCCGGCCAGGTAGCGATCGAGGTAATCCGGATCGCACGCGGAGAGATAGGCCAGCCCGGTGGCCGACGCGTGCAACGCGATCCGCTCACCGAGCGCCAGGAATGCGCGCAACCGGTGCGGGGTGTCCAGGCGCTCCACCAACACCAGCGAGTCCCCGTCGGGCGCGGCGAGGTGGACCGTCTCGGTCGTCGCCAACTGCAGCTCGTTCATCACCGGCAGCGCGATATCGCGCAGACTCTCCCCGCCGCCGGCGCGGCCGACCACCGCCACCACGCGGTAGGTCAGCTGCCAGCGGGTCGGGGTCGTGTCCGTCGGCCGTAGCCAGCCCACTTCCTGCAGGGTCAGCAGGATCCGCTGGACGGTGCTCTTGGGCAGTTCGACCCGGCGCGCCAGGTCGGACAGGCCCACCGGCTGCGCCTCGGCGACCGCCTCGAGTACCCGAAACGCCGATATGACGCTCTCTGTGGCCAAGGTTGCCTCCCCGGGTTGATGTGAGTTAGGTTACAGCAGTTCGGTCTACCAGACGAACCGTCGGTCCATTCTACGGACCGCTGTCAACGACTGACAACAAAACGACAGCAAAAGCCAACAGGAGGTGCTCGCCGTGACGGCACAACTGGTCGCACTCGGGATATTCATCGCGGTGTTCGCGATCGCCGCCATCCGCAACGTCAACATCGGCATCGTGATGTTCCCCGTCGCCTGCGTGGTGGGACTCTGGCTCGCCGATCTGAGCCTGAACCAGGTCATCGGTGAGTTCCCGCTGAGCATCCTGGTGCTCCTGGTCGGGGTGACCTACTTCTTCGGTATCGCGCACAGCAACGGCACCATCGAGTGGCTCATCCAGGCCTCGCTGGCACGGGTGGGCAACCGCGACGCCCTCTTCCCCGCGGTGTTCTTCGCTCTCACCGCCGTCATCTCGGCCATGGGCGCACCACTCGGCGGCCTGGTGATGGCACCGATGGGCATGAGCATCGCGCACAAACGCGGTATCGACCCCATGTTGATGGCCCTGGCCATGGGCGCCGGCCTGAGCGCCGGCGCGTTCGCGCCCACCAGCCTCTTCGGCATCATCACCTGGGGTACGGCGAACGAGGCCGGTATCGCGCTGAGCCCGCTGCTGCTCTTCGGTGTCGCGCTCGCACTGAACCTCGTGCTGCTCGCGGTGGCCTACGTGATGTTCGGACGCAAGAAGGTCATCACCGCCCAGGCGCCCGCCTTCAGCGAGGCCATGGTCGCCCGCGGTGCGGCCCTGCCCCAGTACGGCGGCTCCACCCTCGATATCGGTGACGGTGACACCCCGGGGGGCGACGACGAGTTGCCCGCCCCCGAACGTCCCACCGGGATGCAGATGTTGACCATCGCCATGATGGTGGTGCTCGTCGGCGCGGTCGTGGTGATGTCACTGATGGGCCTGACACCCGATATCGGCGTGCTCGGCTACGGATTGGGCGCTGTCGCCGCCCTGCTCGA
Organism: Mycobacterium sp. VKM Ac-1816D; assembly: GCF_000416385.1. Classification (NCBI taxonomy): domain Bacteria; kingdom Bacillati; phylum Actinomycetota; class Actinomycetes; order Mycobacteriales; family Mycobacteriaceae; genus Mycobacterium; species Mycobacterium sp. VKM Ac-1816D. Next base: position 73,094 of record NZ_AOHQ01000145.1, on the reverse strand, counting down.
CGCCTCCTCGGGCAAGAAGGCGATGAGCCGGATCGACTGGGGTTCGGTGCTTCTGGTCGGCGGCATCATCACCTATGTCGGTGTGCTGACCGAGATGGGTGTGGTCGACATGCTCGGCGAGGGTGCGGTTCATCTCGGCTCACCTCTGGTGGCCGCGGTGCTGCTGTGCGCGGCGGCCGGACTGATCTCGGCCTTCGCCTCCACCACCGGCATGTTGGCCGCCCTTGTGCCGCTGGCCCTTCCGCTGATCGCCGACGGTGGCATCCCCGGCTGGGCGCTGATCTGCGCCATCGGTGTGTGCGCATCGATCGTCGATGTCTCCCCGTTCTCCACCGTCGGGGCCACCTACGTGGCGACCACCGTCGACGAGGACGCCCGGCCCCGGATGACCAAGCTGCTCACCCGGTGGGGCCTGTCGATGGTGGTGGTCGGACCGGTGGTCCTGACCCTCGTGCTCATCGTGCCCGGGATGGTCTTGTCATGACCGCTCCCCTGCTGCGCGCATTGCTCGACGATGGCGTCGCCGACGATGACAAGATGATCACCATCGACGGGCACTCGTTGTCGCGCAGGCGACTTCGTGACATCGCATCGTCCTTCGGCGCCGATCTGCGTGCCGGCGGCCCCGCCCCGGTGGTGGCCGTCGACGCCGAACCGACGCTGCGCACCGTCGTGGCGGTCACCGGCTGTCTGCTCGCCGGCATTCCGGTGGTGCCTGTGCCACCGGACGCCGGACCGGCCGAGGTGAACCACATCCTGGCCGATTCCGCGGCCACCGTGTGGGTCGGCGCTGCGCGCCAGGGTGTCGAGCTGCCCGTCGCCGTGCCCGACCACGACCGGACACCGGCCGCTGAACTGGAACCTGTTGACCCGCAGCAGGTTGCGATCATCCTCTACACCTCCGGAACGACGGGCGCGCCGAAGGGTGTGCTGTTGAGCCACCATGCGATCGCCGCCGGCTTGGACGGGCTGGCGCAGGCCTGGGCGTGGACATCGGCCGATACCGTGGCCCACGGCCTCCCGCTGTTCCACACCCACGGCCTGATCCTCGGCGTGCTGGGATCACTTCACATCGGCTCGCGTCTGGTCCACACCGGCAAACCGACCCCGCAGCGTTACGCCGAGACCGCCGCCACCATGTACTTCGGCGTGCCGACGGTCTGGACCCGCATCACCCGCGACGAGTCGTCCGCCACGGCGCTGTCCTCGGCGCGGCTGCTGGTCAGCGGCAGCGCTCCGTTGCCGGTGCCGGTGTTCGAACGGCTGCGCGAGCTGACCGGGCACGCCCCGGTCGAGCGGTACGGCATGACCGAGACCATGATCACGCTGAGCACCCGCGCCGACGGTGAACGACGCCCGGGCTGGGTGGGCCTGCCGATCACCGGTGCGCAGACACGCCTGCGCGCCGACGACGGCGGCCCGGTCCCCCACGACGGCGAATCGATCGGCCGACTCGAGGTCCGCGGCCCCATGCTGTTCGACGGATACCTCAACCTGCCCGAGATCACGGCATCGTGCTGGACCGAGGACGGTTGGTTCGTCACCGGCGACCTGGCCGCGATCGACGAGCGCGGGTTCCACCGCATCGTGGGTCGGGAATCGGTGGACCTGATCAAATCCGGCGGCTATCGCATCGGCGCCGGGGAGATCGAGACCTCGCTGCTCGCCCTGCCCGAGGTCTCCGAGGTCGCGGTGATCGGCGCACCTGATGACGACCTGGGACAGCGAATCATCGCCTTCGTCGTCACCGACTCCCCGACCGCCGGCGAGGTGCTGGCCGAGGAACTCATCGCCCACGTCGCCGAGGACCTGTCCTGGCACAAGCGTCCCCGCGAGATCCGATTCGTCACCGCCCTGCCACGCAACGCGATGGGCAAAATCCAGAAGAAAGCACTGATGTGAGCACCCAGGCACCTGTCGACCACTACGCCCGCCACCTCGGCATCGTCGTCGAGAATTTCGACAACGGTTCAGCGACCGCGGCGCTGACCGTCGGTCCGGAACACCTGAATCCGCACGGGACCGCACACGGCGCGCTGTTGTTCAGCGTGGTCGGCGCCGCGCTGGCGGCCGCGGCGAACAATTCCACCCACAGCGGCGTGGTCAGCTCGATCCACATCGACTATCTGGCACCCGCGCGCGAAGGAGACGCGTTGGTGGCCTCCGCCTCGGTCGACGAGCGGCTCGCCCGCGAGGACATCTTTGTCGTACGACTCGTGAACGCCGCGGGCGGCACGGTTGCCCGCGCGACCGGCAGGGCCACCCGCCGCGCCAAACATTCCACCCCGTGACGAATATGGTCGATAAAGCACGCGCAACACGACACGCCGTGTAAGAATTCAATCCGTTATCGAATTGCAGTGTCCGCTATATTATTTCCCGCTCCGTAAATAAAAGTGGCTTGATTCGTCGAATTGAATTTCCCGGCCGAATACCGGCCGGTGGCGCAGTGACAGAACCGCCGGGGTACCGGGAAGGAGCGGGATGGTGCGCTCGACTCGAACGCCTACGCGCCCGTTGCTGTTGTCCGTTCTGGCACTGTCCTGCCTGAGCACCGCCGCCTGCGGCATCCGGGTCGAGAACATCGCGGCGCCGGTGCAGCTCCCCGCGGCGACCGGCACGTCGGCGTTGCGCGACCCGGCCGCAAGCGTGATATTGACACCCTGCATTCCGGGTGACGGGCGACCGCATGCCGTTTCCGAAGTCGGCGTGATGCTCCTCGGCAAAGACCTTTATGCCGTCGATTGCGAACACCGCGTCAATTCCGGCACCGTTCCCACAGCGCGTACCGATAAAGACGTCAACGCCGATCTCGCCATCACCGACGAATTGGTCAGCGCGGTATTGGTCGGCACCGGCGGGTTCGGGTATCAACCGGTCATCGGCCTGTCGGGCTGACCTCCGTCGATCCGCCATGATTGCGGACCGTTGCGGCCCGAGTGCACGAAGTTGCCGCACGACGCCGTCATCCACTACGCGCCGAATGTGCTGAGATCCTGCCATCACGTACAGTTGCTGACCTGCGAAGGCACCGAATACTGCGTGATTGGCGGTAAAAACCCAGGTAGTTCGCGCAAAATCCAGCAAACACGGCTACCGCGGTCATGCTAGGCTCAAGTTAGCTGACTGCCGAGAGATCGGGTGTCAGCAAGTGTCGGGGGACGAAACGAGGTATTAGCTGATGCCGAGCGATAGCGCATCAAGGCCGGCGGCCGCCGCATCCGAGGCCGCCGCAGCCACCGTGAGCGCCGTGGATGTCATCAGTTGCAGCCGCCTCGGCCGCACCGCCAATCCGCCGACCAGGTCGATCCTGGACTGGTGGCGGTCACGCCGCAATCGCTACGACGCCGTCAGCGGCGCCTGATCCCGCGGATCACCAGCACCACCACGACCACGCCGACACCGGCCAGCGATACCAGCACCGGCGGCTTCGTCACGAACGCCAGCGCCTTGGCCTTGGCATCATCGGCCAGCCGCTGGGGGTTCGCGCGCACGGCCAGTGAGTCCACCGTCGCCGCCAGTTGATCACGAGCCTGGTCGATGTCCTTCTTGATCGCCTCGGGATCCCGATCAGCCACTGTGTCCTCCATGTCGTCGGCGTACCGAATTACCCTAGAGCAGCCGGAGCCGACCACGTTGCCCCGGTCGCGAAAGAAAGGCACATCCACCCATGGCACAGACCCCTCGGCTGGCAGTCGGCGACAAGGCACCGGACTTCAGCCTTCCCGATGCCGACGGCAACACCGTTGCGTTGTCCGACTTCGCGGGCCGCAAGGTGATCGTGTACTTCTACCCGGCGGCATCCACTCCCGGCTGCACCAAGCAGGCCTGCGATTTCCGGGACAGCCTGGCCGAACTCAACGAGGCGGGTCTGGACGTCGTCGGCATCTCACCCGACAAGCCCGAGAAGCTGGCAAAGTTCCGCGACGCCGAGGGACTGACCTTCCCGCTGCTGTCGGATCCGGACAAGAAGGTGTTGACCGCCTGGGGCGCGTTCGGCGAGAAGAGCATGTACGGCAAGACCGTGCAGGGGGTCATCCGCTCGACGTTCCTCGTCGACGAGAAGGGCGTCATCGAGGTGGCGCAGTACAACGTCAAGGCCACCGGCCACGTGGCCAAGCTGCGCCGCGACCTATCCGTCTAGGGCGCCCAGGGCCTTCAGGAACAGTGCCTCCGACGTCGCGGCGCGCTCCAGCACGCCAAGGTCCAGGCTCTCGTTGATGCTGTGCGCCTGGGTGCCGGGATCCTCCACTCCGGTGACCAGGATCTCGGCATCCGGGAAGGCCGCGGCGAACTCGGCGATGAACGGGATCGACCCACCCATGCCCATATCGATGGGTTCGCGACCCCACGCGGTGCGGAACGCCTGACGGGCCGCTTCGTACACCGGTCCCGTGGCATCGATGGCGTACGGCTGACCGATATCACCGGGAGTCACCGTGACCCGGGCGCCCCACGGCGCGTGCGCCTGCAGGTGTCGGGTCAGCGCGGCGAGGTGTTCGCGGGCGTCCCCGCCGGGGGCCACCCGCATGCTCACCTTTGCCCGGGCGCTGGGCACCAACGTGTTGGACGCCTTGGCGATCGGCGTGGTGTCGATCCCGATCACCGTGATCGCCGGGCGCGCCCACATCCGTTGCACCACCGGACCCGAACCGATCTGCCGCACCCCGTCGAGCAGGCCGGAATCGGCGCGCACCCGTTCGTCGCTGAACTCGACCTCGGCGGCCGCGGCTTCGTACAGTCCCTCGACGGCGACATTGCCCGCATCGTCGTGCAGGCTTGCCAGCAGCCGCACCAACGCGCTGAGCGCGTCCGGCACCACCCCGCCCCACAGCCCGGAATGCAGACCGTGATCCAGCGTCGACACCTCCACGACACAATCGGCGAGCCCGCGCAGCGAAACCGTCAGCGCCGGGATGTCGACCGCCCAGTTGTCGGAGTCGGCGATGATGATGACATCGGCGGCAAGCAGGTCATGATGTGCCGCTAACAACGCCGTCAGAGATGGCGAGCCGGACTCCTCCTCGCCCTCGACGAATACCGTGACCCCCACGGGGAGTTCGTCCCCGAAGGCCCGGATGGCCGCCAGATGTGTTGCGATACCGGCCTTGTCGTCGGCGGTGCCGCGGCCGTAGAGCCGGCCGTTGCGCTCGGTGGGTTCGAACGGCGGCGAGTGCCATTGCGTGGCGTCACCCTCGGGTTGCACATCATGGTGGGCGTACAGCAGCACCGTCGGCGCACCCTCGGGTGCGGGGCGACGGGCGATCACGGCGGGAGCACCGCCTTCGGCAACGATCTGGATATCGTCGAAACCGGCCTGCGACAACAACGTTGCCGTCAGCTCGGCGCTGCGATGCACCTCTGGCCTGCGGGCCGGGTCCGCCCACACCGACTCGATGCGGACCAGATCCTCCAGATCGGCCCGCACCGAGGGCAACAATTCACGGACACGCGCGGCAACATCGGTCATGGCTCAAGGCTAGTCCGCTGCCGTCGCCCCACGAGCGTGCGCAAACTCCCGCCCACGGCGGCGTGTCCGGCAGCAGACACGCACGCTCGCGGGGAACGGGAGATCAGGCCTCGAGGATCGCCACCGCCGCGGCGGTGTCTGCCTCGTGGGTCAGCGACAGGTGGATCGTCACGTCCTTGAGGTGCTCGGCGATGGCACCGGTCAGGCGCACCTTGGGCCGCCCCCACATATCGGTGACCACCTCGATATCGCGGTGGATCCCCTCGGGCAGCATCGGCCGCTTGGAGAACCGCGAGCCCGACCAGGCCTTGATCACGGCCTCCTTGGCCGCCCACCGCGCCGCGAGGTGACGCGCCGCCGACGAACTCTTGTCCGCGGCGTCGCGCCTCTCCCCCGGTGTGAACGTCTCGGCGAAGACCGTTCCCGGCTGGTCGACCTGCTCGGCGAAATCCGGTATCGAGACCAGGTCGATCCCTACTCCAACGATGCCCATTCCGGAAACGGTATCCGACGTCTGTTCGCTCACTTCGCGTAGTGGTTGTCAGCGCCGAGGCGGGCCTCGGGATCGAGCAGCATCGCCGCCTCCTGAGGCTTCTCCGGGCCGTCCCCACCGAAGCGGCGATCGGCAGGCTTCTCGTACAGCGCGGGTCCGCCGGCGATGGCCGACGCCAACCGGTGCTGACCGTCCAGCACGCGGGCGTTGGCCCGGGCCTGGTAATCGGCCCGCTGATCGGCAGGCAGGGCCGCAAGCAGCGCCTGCGGGTGCACCAGCGCCACCAGACCGGACACGTGCCCGAAGCCCAGGCTGGTCACCAGACCGGCCTTGATCGGGAACTTCTCACCCAGGTGCAGCGCCTCGCGCAACCACACGAAGTGCTTGGCATGGTCCAGCTCGCTGTCGACGCAATCCAGGCTGCGGTTCGGCGGGATGACACCGTCACGCAGGATCTGGCACAGGCCCATCATCTGGAAGGCCGCCGCGCCGCCCTTGGCGTGCCCGGTGAGGCTCTTCTGGCTGACCACGAACAGCGGCGCGCCCTTGGACCTGCCCATCGAGGCGGCCAGCCGCTCGTGCAGCTCGGTCTCGTTGGGATCGTTTGCCAGCGTCGAGGTGTCGTGCTTGGAGATCACCGCGATGTCATCGGCACCGACACCCAGCTTGGCCAGTGAACGGGCCAAGCGGGACTGCGTGCCGCCGAGACCGGATGCCAGCGCACCGAGCCCGGGAGCCGGTATCGAGGTGTGCACACCGTCGCCGAAGGAGGAGGCGTAGCCCACCACGGCGAGCACCGGCAGGCCCATCTGCACCGCGAGGTCGCCGCGGGTCAGCAGAATCGTTCCGCCGCCCTGGGATTCGACGAACCCGAGGCGCCGGCGATCGTTGGCGCGGGAGAACTTCGAATCGCTGATCCCCTTGGCGCGCATGACCTCGGTGTCGGCGGTGGCCGACATGTCACCGAAGCCGGTGACGGCCTCCAGCGTCAGGTCGTCATAGCCACCGGCGACCACGAAATCGGCCTTGCCCAGCTTGATCTTGTCGACGCCCTCCTCGACCGACACCGCCGCCGTCGCGCAGGCCGCGACCGGGTGGATCATCGAGCCGTAGCTGCCGATGTAGGACTGCACGACATGGCCGGCGAAGACGTTCGGCAACACCTCCTGCAGGATGTCGTTCGGCTTGCTCTGACCCAGCAGGTTGCCGTGGAACATCCGCTGCATGGACGTGAGCCCACCGATACCGGTGCCCTGCGTGCAGGCCACCAGGCTCGGGTGCACCCAGCGCATCAGCTCGGCCGGGGTGAAGCCCGCGGTCAGGAACGCGTCCACCGTGGTGACCAGGTTCCACAGCGCGAGACGATCGACCGAACTGGCCATGTCCTGGCTCACGCCGTACACGGTCGGGTCGAACCCGGTCGGCACCTGGGCGCCGACGGTGCGCGACATCTTGGCCTTGCGCGGCACCCGGATCTCGGTGCCCGCCTTACGGGTCACCAGCCAGTCACCACTGTCGGGGACCGGCGCGATCACGGTGTGTTCCGGATCGGACTGGGCGAAGCCGCGGGCGTCGCTCTCCGAGGACACCACGAAGCTGAAGTCCTTGTCGAGGAACACCGAAACCAGCAGCGGCGTGGTGTGATCCGCGGTGATGGCACCATCGTCGACGAACTCGCGGATGCCGACCTTGGCCACCACGGCGTCGTGGTAGCGCTCGACCAGTTCGGATTCGTCGACCAGGTCACCGGTCTCGGTGTCGTACCAACCCGGCTTGGGATCGTCTTCCCACTTCACCATTCCGGTGGTCCAGGCCAGCTCCAGGACGCCGGCCGCGGACAGCTCGCCGTCGACCTCCATCTCGAAGCGGGTCCGCGACGAACCGTACGGGCCGAGTTCGGCACCACCGACGATGACGACCATGTCGGCCGGATCGACGTCCAGATCGTCCCAGGCCGGAGCCGGGGCCGCCTGGTAGCCGCGCGGCGGCGAGGGCAGCGCCCGGATGGTCCCGGCCTCGTCCTCGTCGTCCTCGTCGGAGCCGGCCGAGGCCATCTCCTCACGAGCCTTGGCGGCCAGCTCGGCCATGTCGATCTCGATCTCGCCGAGCCCGCCGGTCATGTCGACCTGGATCGGCTCACGCGCGGCGGCGACCTTGGAGTTGATATCGCACAGCGACAACAACATCGAGGCCATCTCTTCGGTCGTGTAGGTGGTCAGACCCGCCTCTTCGACCGCACCGACGATCGCGTCGTTGTGACCCATCAGGCCGGTGCCCTTGGTCCAGCCGATCAACGCGTGCGCCAGCGAAACCCGCTGGCTCCATGAGGATTCGGCCTTCCACCGGGTGACGACGGCGTCGAGGGCCGCCTTGGCCTCGCCGTAGGCGCCGTCCCCGCCGAACATGCCGCGGTTGGGCGAACCCGGCAGCACGACGTGCAGGCGGGAGGCGATATCGCGCTCCGAACCGATGTGCGACAGGCCGGCGATGAGCCGCTGCACGGCCCACAGCAAGACCTTCATCTCCATCTCGGAGCGCGCGCCCGCCTCCGACAGGTCCCCGCTGACCCGCGGTGCGGCGAACGGGAACAGCAGCGTCGGGTTCTGCGCATCCTTGAGGTGGATGGCCTTGGGCCCCAGGTTCTCGGTCTGCTCACTGCCGACCCACTCGACCAATGCGTCGATATCGGCGTAGGAGGCCATGTTGGCGGGCACCACCCACAGCGTCGCATCGAAGCGGGCACTGTCGCGATACAGCTTGCGGTAGAACGCCAACCGGTCATCGTCCAGGCGTGAGGTGGTCGCGATCACGGTCGCACCACCGGCGAGCAGCTGGGACACCACCGACGCGGCGATCGAGCCCTTGGAGGCACCGGTCACGACGGCCACCTCTCCTGCGTAGCCGCCCTTGTCCGGGTTCTCCGCACCGGCGGCAGCCCGGCCGTACAGCGCCGCGTGGACGTTGCGGCCGGCAGCCAGGGCCTTGCCCTGCCACCAGCTGGCCTGCGTGCCGACGACATTGCCCGCACCCTCGAAACGCTCGGACAACCGCTGCCAGTCGGAGTCGATCTCGCTCTCGTCGAGCAGCCACAACCGGGCCAGATCCTCACGGGCGCTTGCCCACCGGTCGTCGAACACGACGGCCTTGCGGGCATCGAACACCGGTGAGACCAGACGCGGCCAGTCCGATCCGAGTTCGGTGGTCACCAGGTCGATCAGATCGGCGTCGCTGACGGTCTCCGGAGCGCTGACCGGGCTGTCGAGCCCCAGCTGGCCAAGGATGGTGCGGGCCGCGTTGGCCAGCACACCGTTGGGTCCGGTGACCTGCTCGGCGAATTCGCCGAGGGCTGCCGAGTCGACGACACCGCCACCGGCGGCGCCGGAGGACGGCAGGCTGACCGGGATGCCCTTGCGCGCACCGACCGCGGTGACTGCGGCATCGATGACCTTGTCGACCGAGGCCGCATCGGCCAGGGCGCCCTCGTGCAGGCCGCCCATGTTGCCACCGCGGACACTGGAGCCCTCGCGGGTGCCCAGCGCAACCTCGGCGGTCACGTGCTTGGCCCAGCCCGGTCCCAGTTCCCATGTCTTGGCGACACGTTCGGCGATGTAGGCCGGACGCTTGCCCGAGGGGCCGAAGACGGTCCGCAGCTGATCGTTGATCGAGTCCGACAGCACCGGGCCGAACGGCTTGTAGGTGCGGGCCAGCTTGGTCACCTGCGCCTTGAGACCGGACAGATCGGCCTCGGCGGCGCCGTCGATGGCACCGAGGTTCAGCTCGGAGCCCAGGTCGACCAGCATCTGGTTGCGGCGCGAGGACGCGCCGTCGGTGATCGACTCGATGGAGTCCAGCGGTTCGATCTGGTCGATGCGCATCTTGGCTGCCAGCGCGATGAGCACCAGCGTGGCATCGGCCGCGTCAAAGGTGATGTCGTCCGGACGCGGTCCACCCGACGGGGCGGCCGAGGGGGCCGGGGCGGCGGCCGGAGCCGCTGCCGCGGGCGCCGACTCGGGAGCCGAGGCAACCGCTGCGATCTCCTCGACCTCGGGCTCGGGATCGGTGTCGGTGGCGAACAGCACCGCGGCGTCACGCTCGGCGTTGAGCACCTCGGTGGTGCTGTGCGAGTACTCCGGCAACTTCAGCGTGTTGGTCGCCAGGCCGGCCACCGTCGGCGCGGTCTTCACACCGATCTCGACGAACCGCTCGACACCGAGGCCACCTGCGGCCTCCTCGATGAACAGCAGGTCCTGGGTCTCGATCCAGCGCACCGGGCTGGCGAACTGCCAGGCCAGCAGCTCGATGACGATCTTGCGCATCAGCTCACGCGGACGCTCGTTACGCCAGGTGTCGTAATCGGCGAGCACCTCGTCCAGCGGCTCGGCGGGCACCAGATCGCGGATCTCCTGGATGAAGTCACGATCCAGGGTGAACGGACGCGGCACCAGGTTCGGGATGTACTTGCCCACCAGCAGTTCCGGATCGGCATCGGTGGGCATCACGCGCTCCAGCGAGCGCCGGAAGTCGGCGACGCCGACACGCAACACCTCGGAGTGGAACGGCACGTCGATACCGGGAACCAGGATGAACGACCGCTTGCCACCGCTGATCTCGCGACGCCGCTCGATCTCCTCCTCCAGGGCCTCCAGGCCGCGGACCGTACCGGCGATGGCGTACTGCGAGCCACGCAGGTTGAAGTTCACGATCTGCAGGAATTCCCCGGTGCGCTCGGAGATCTCGGCGACGAAGGCGGTGACGTCGTCATCGTCGAGGTCGATCTGCGACGGTCGGATCGCGGCCAGCCGGTAGTTGGACCGGCCCTTCTCGTCACGCGGGACGATGTCGTGCATCTTGGAGCCGCGGTGGAACACGACCTCCAGCAGGGCCGGCAGTTCGTAGACGCCCGAGACACAGGCCAGCGCGGTGTATTCACCGACGGAGTGACCACAGGCGATGGCACCTTCGACGAACGCACCCTGCTCGCGCATCTCGGCGACCTGCGCGGCGGCCACGGTGGCCATGGCGACCTGGGTGAACTGCGTCAGGTACAGCACGCCCTCGGGATGGTGGTAGTGCACGCCGGAGGCGATCAGGCTGGTCGGGTTGTCCTTGACCACGTGCAGCACCGAGAAGCCCAGCGTGTCGCGGGTGAACTTGTCGGCGATGTCCCACACCTTGCGGGCGGCCTTGGACCGGGCCCGGACCTCCATGCCCATGCCCTTGTGCTGAATGCCCTGACCGGGGAAGGCGTACACCGTCTTCGGCGCGGCCAGCTGCGCCGAGGCGGCCATCACCAGATCGCCGCCGACCTTGGCGGTCACCTCGATGATCTCCGCGCCGCGGTCGATGCCGACCCGGTCGACACGGAACTCGATCTCGTCGCCCGGCAGCACCATGCCCAGGAAACGGGAGGTCCAGCCCACCAGACGGGCCGGCGGGGTGGCGCGCCCGTCGGTGGCGGTGACGACGTGCTGCGCGGCGGCCGAGAGCCACATGCCGTGCACGATCGGGCCCTTCAGGCCCGCGAGAAGCGCTGCGGCGCGGTCGGTGTGGATCGGGTTGTGGTCACCGGACACCACGGCGAACGCGCTCATATCGGTGGGCGCGGTCATGGTGACGTCACGACGACGGCGACGCGGGGTGTCGGTCGCGTTGTCGGTCATCGCACCACCGGCGCGAATGGGATCTTCCAACTCGACGGCGCCGGTGCGTCCACGGATGGCGAAACGCTCGACCAGACGGGCCAATTCGGCGCCCTGAGCGTCACTGATGATGACCTCGACCGGCACGACACGGCCGACCTCGGTGTCGATGGCGGCCGAAGCCGTTGCGGTGACCGTCAATTCGGCGGCGTCCTTGGGCATCGGCGCCAGCAGGTGGGCGGCGTGATCCAGGTGCACCAGGCTCAGCAGGCCCTCGATGACCGGGAATCCGGCCTCGGTGACCGCGGCGCCGATGGTGGCGAACACCGCGGGCCAGCACTTACCGACCAGGGCGTCCGGAACCAGGGTCAGTCCGGGGGCCAGCGGGGCGCCGAAGGTGGCGGTGACACCGGTGTGGTCGGCGACCTCCTCGGGATCCCAGCCGACGGTGACGGTGGCGGTGTTGTCCACGACGGCCGGCAGCGCGTCGACGCCGTCGACGCCGGCGGCGATGGCGAGCACGGCGCGCATGGCCGCGGCGGCATCCTCGGTGGTGACGACCGGCATACCACCGTTGACGGTGGCGGCGGGCAGCGTGAGCTTGATGTCGATCCAGATGTCACTCAGCGGAACGCTCAGCGTCACACCCTCGTCGGTGAGCTCGAGGCGCGAACCGGTCGACGGGTGTGTCGCGGCGCGGTTCTCGTTGACCTGCCATTCGCCCGGGGCGCCGATCCGGTGCACCGGGTTGATCGCGGTGCGGCCCGCCCACAGCACGTCGGGCGAATCCAGCACCACGGCAATGGGTCCGGTGGCACCGGGATTGGCCTGCCGGCGCGAGACGACGGGCACCGGGGTGGCGCCGGAGGCGACGACCTCGTCGATGGCGGCCTGCTCGAAGCGGTCGAGCAGTTCACCGACGGGCTCGTCGACACGGGTGATACCCGCGACGGCGGCGGTGCCCGGGATGATGCAGACCTGGTCGGCGGTGTAGCGCGCGTCGTGCGCTTGCCACAGCGAGTCGCTGCGCCACCAGCGGCGGACGTCCTTGTCGATGACCGGCACGAAGTTCACCGGCTTGCCCGGCGTCTTGCACAGTGTGACGAAGAACGGGACGTCGGCCGGGTGCAGCTTGAGGGTCTCGGCGTCCGGGTACCGGTTGAGCAACGTGTCGACGGCGGCGGCCGGATGCTCCAGCAGCGCAACACCTTCGGGGCTCTTGGCGAACAGGGTGTCGATCGGGCCGGAATCCTTGGGATGCAGGCGGGCCTCGGCGCGCTTGAGCATCTCCTCGAAGCGGTCGCGCCAGGTGATGTCCAGCCACGGCGAGTCCTCGGACTTGGTGTCCGCGGTCGAGTCGCCATCGCCGATGGCCAACTCCACGTAGCGGTCCAGCCACTGCAGGTAGGTCATGTCGGCGAGGTCACCGAAGTACGGCTTGGCGGTGTCGGCCATCGCGGCGATGATCTCGTCGCGACGCTCGGCCACGGCGTCGGCGTCACCGGCGACCTCGTCGAGCAGCCGACCACAGCGGGAGGCGGTGTTGTCGATCTCGTGGATGTCGGCACCGAGCTGGCTACGCCCGGATGCCATGCCACCCTGGGCCTTTCCGGCGCCCACCCAGACATCGGTGCCCTTGGTGTCGACCAGCAGCTGCTTGACCGCAGGCGAGGTGGTGGCCTCAAGGGTGGCCATCGCGGCGGTGCCGACGAGGATGCCGTCGACCGGCATCAGCGGGAAGCCGTAGGTCTGCGACCACCGGCCGGCCAGGTAGTCGGCGGCCCGCTCGGGGGTGCCGATGCCGCCACCGACGCAGATGGTGATGTTGGACAGCTTGCGCAGGTCGGCGTAGGTGCTCAGGAGCAGATCGTCGAGGTCCTCCCACGAGTGGTGGCCACCGGCGCGGCCACCCTCGATATGGGCGATGACGTCCTTATCGGGCACCTCGGCGGCGATCTTGATGACGGCCTTGATCTGGTCGACGGTGCCCGGCTTGAACACCACGTGGGTGATGCCGATCTCGTTGAGCTCCTCGATCAGCGCGACGGCCTCGTCGAGCTCGGGGATGCCCGCGGTGACCACGACACCGTCGATGGGCGCACCGGACTGGCGCGCCTTCTGCACGATGCGCTTGCCGCCGAGCTGCAGCTTCCAAAGGTAGGGGTCCAGGAACAGCGAGTTGAACTGGATGGCCCGGCCCGGCTCCAAGAGCTCGGCCAGGTCCTCAAGGCGGTCCTCGAAGATCTTTTCGGTGACCTGGCCGCCACCGGCCAGCTCGGCCCAGTGGCCGGCGTTGGCGGCCGCGGCGACGATCTTGGCGTCCACGGTGGTCGGGGTCATCCCCGCCAGCAGGATCGGCGACCGGCCGGTGAGGCGGGTGAACTTGGTGGACAGCTTCACCGACCCGTCGGGCAGGGTGACCGTCGACGGGGCGTAGCTGGTCCACGGGGCGGGCACCTCGGGCACGGCGCCCACGGTGAACAGGCTGCGTTGGCCGGCGCGGGTGGCGGCGGGCACGATGCCGATGCCGAGTCCGCGGATGACCGGCGCGGTCAGCCGGGTGACGGTGTCGGCGGGGCCGAGGTCGATGATCCAGCGGGCGCCCGCGGTGTGCAGCGCCTCGACGTCGGAGACCCAGTCGATCGGGTTGACGAAGATGGACTCGGTCATCGCGTGGGCGAGTTCGGTGTCGATGCCGATCTTGGCGGCCCAACGATCGACCAGCGCGACGCCGTCGGCCAGGCGCGGGGTGTGGAAGCCGACCTCGACCTGGATGGGGTTGAAGACGGGCGCGAACACCGCGCCACCGCGCAGCTTGTTCTTGCGCTCGGCCTCTTCCTTCTCGGTGATCTTCGAGCAGTACAGCTCGAAGCGACCGAGCTGTTCGGGAGTGCCGGTGATGACCACCGAGCGGCGGCCGTTGCGGATCGAGAGCACCGGGGGCAGCACGGTGCGCACGTCGGTGGAGAAATCTTCGAGCAGCTCGGCGATCCGGTCCGGGTCGACGTTGGTCACCGAGACCATCGGCGACTTGTCACCGCGGCCGACCATGCCGCGCCGGCGTGAGACCAGGGAACCGGCGGCACCGATCAGCTGCAGCAGGGCGAGCAGCTCCGCGTCGCGGGTGCCCTTCACCTTCAGCGACTCGACGCCCAAGATGCCCTGGGAGTGGCCGGCCATGGCCACGGGTGGGGTGCCCATCAGGTCGAGCCCCTGCCGGGTCAGGGCGCGGATCGCGGCCATCTGGGTCAGCAGGATGCCGGGGCCGGAGATGGCGGCGGTGGTGAGCTGCTTGGTGTCGGGCAGCGGCTCCTCGGCTGCCAGCGCGCGAACCCACTGCAGCGGCTCGAAGCCGATCGGGCGGACGACGACGAGCTCCCGGGCAACCGGCTCGAGCAGCAGTGCCGCCTCGCCGACCAGTTCGCTCAGCTCGGACTCGATGCCCGCGGAGCTGACCAGCTCCTCCAGGCTCTCCAGCCACGCGCCACCCTGCCCGCCGAATGCGACGGCATACGGCTCGCCGGCATTGAGCAGGTCGACCAGAGCGTGTGCGCCACCCAACGAACCATCCTTCAAGCCGTTCTTACCGGCCGTCACCCTGTCGTGTTCGTTGATCGTCACGTCGTGTTCTCTCCCTCGGTGCAGTCTTTGTCACGCACTCACGCTTG
Organism: Mycobacterium sp. VKM Ac-1816D; assembly: GCF_000416385.1. Taxonomy (NCBI): domain Bacteria; kingdom Bacillati; phylum Actinomycetota; class Actinomycetes; order Mycobacteriales; family Mycobacteriaceae; genus Mycobacterium; species Mycobacterium sp. VKM Ac-1816D. The sequence goes on along the minus strand of NZ_AOHQ01000145.1, from coordinate 57,824 downwards.
TCGTACCCGTGTGCCGCGCCGTCGCGGCGGGAAGCGAATCGGTCCCCGGCGGTCCGACTCGTCCTGTGGTCTGTGGTCTGTGTGACGATTCAGCTCTGAATCGTCGGCGGGCCGGTGTACGTCCGGGGCTGTCCGGGTATCGATGGAATCCGGTCCTGGACGTGTCCGACGGCCAATCCCGCCCCACTAAGAGTGTCATAAGGATCGGGGTCGTTTTTCGCGTTCAAATGGTTACTGGCGAGTTCTACGCCCGGGTAACCAGATGTTGGGTAACGACGGTCACAAGCGCGTGCAAACGCCTCCGGGACAAACGTCCTGCATGCGGGTGGTTACGGTCGAGTAGCTATAACTTCCCAGATCAGCGCTATGCCGTTATCAAATCGTTATCTAAGAATTCCGCGGTCTCCGCCGCCGCTCGGCGCGGTGGCGACCGCCGCCGAGAAATGACACTCGGACCCAAAGTGTCCGGTGTCGCAATCTGGGTAGTTTGCGGAGTTTGCTGGAAATTATTACTGATCGGTAAGTTTTGGCCCGCGTCCCGATGCGACCGGCGCCGCTTCGGATACCAGGCCACACATCACCCGCTCCACCCGTCCGGCCACCAAACCGACCAGATCCTCGGGACCGACGACGCCAGGGGCGGCCGCCCGCCACGCCGCGACCGCCTCGGCGGCAAGCGAATCCACACCGTCGCGGATGGCTTCGGAGATCGCAGAGGCCCCCTCTGCGTACTCCCGCGGATCGCGGTGCGCACCGCCCATAGGTTGCCGAGGCCCCAGGATTGCCGCGTCCAGCCCCAGTACGTCGCCCACATCGCCGCCGGCGCGGACGGTCTCGAAGAATTCGGCGATGTGCGCCGAGGTGAACCCGCGCGCGAGCAACCGATCGATGGTCTGCAATTGCCCCAGATGCGCGGCATCGTAGAAAGCCGCACGCCCCACCCGGCGCGGTGGATCCAGCAACCCGCGCTCGCGGTAGGCGCGAATATTGCGCGCACTGACCCCGGATGCACGAGCGAGGTCGTGCAGGCGATATTCGGTCGAAGTCACGCGGCCACCGCCGCACGCTGGCCGCCGACATGCACGGTCATGATCACACTGTAGCGCGCGGTGGTGCTCTTCGAGCAAACTGATAGAACGCTTAGAAACAGCACCGATGCGCGACATGGCAACCCGGTGAGAGATGTCACCGGAAAATGATTCGCAATTCGTCCCATCAATTTGGGACCATTCTTGCCAACCGATACGACCACCCGAGACGACGGAAGGGGCCGGTGCCGTGCGTCCCTGGATCGTCTGGGCCACCGGATTGCTGGCCTATATCGTGGCCGTGCTCAACCGCACCACCCTCGGCGTCTCCGGTCTCGAGGCGGGCGAACGCTTCCACGCCGGGCCGAGCGTGTTGTCCACCTTCGTGGTGCTGCAGATCATCGTCTACGCCGCGGCGCAGGTTCCTGCGGGAGTGTTGCTGGACCGGCACGGGTCCAAGGTGTTGATCATCTCCGGCGCAGCCCTCATGGCGGGCGGACAGCTCGCGATCGCGCTGACCCAATCCCTGCCGATGGCGCTGACCGCCCGCGCCATCGTCGGACTCGGGGATGCCATCACCTTCATCTCGGTGCTGCGCTTGGTGCCGCACTGGTTCCCCGCCCGGCGGGTCCCGCTGTTGACCCAGCTCACCGGCATCAGCGGCCAGTTCGGCCAGGTGCTCTCGGCCGTGCCGTTCCTGACATTGCTGGGTGTCGCCGGGTGGACCCCGGCGTACCTGTCGGTCGCTGCCTTCGCCGTGCTCGCCATGGTGCTGGCAGCGGCGTTGATCCGCAACACCCCCGACGGCAGGCCGGCCACCACGTCCGCGCTGAGTGTGCGGGCGACCCTGGCCAACGTCCGTACCGTCTGGCTGCGTCCGGGTACCCGACTCGGGTTCTTCACCCATATGGGCACCCAGTTCTCGGTGACCGCTTTCGCGTTGATGTGGGGCGTCCCCTACGTGACCACCGCGCAGGGTCAGACCCGCGGTGTCGCCGGGATGCTGTTGACCATCTCGGTCCTGACGGCGGTCGCCGCCGGGGTGGTGCTCGGCATCCTGTGTGGCCGATTCCCGCATCGCCGGTCCCGCTTCGTCCTGGCGATCATCGGCAGCAACGCCGCCATCTGGACGGTCGTGCTGGCCATGCCCGGCCAGGCACCGTTGTGGCTGTTGGTCGTGCTGGTGGTGATCATCTCCGTCGGCGGCCCGGGTTCGATGGTCGGTTTCGACTTTGCCCGGACCTTCAATCCCAGCGCGACGCTGGGCACGGCACAGGGCATGGTCAACATGGGGGGATTTCTGGCCTCACTGATGCTGATGCAGGCAATGGGCTGGATCCTGGACGTCGCGGGCGGATACTCCCCCGAGTCGTTCCGGCTCGCCTGGACGGTTCAGTACGTGGTGTGGGCCGTCGCCGTGATCGGCATCCTGGTGACCCGGCGTAAGACCCGGCGGCAGTTGGGACTGCAGGGCGACGCCTCCGACCGGTGGTTGCTGGAAACCTTCGATCCGGAGCCGACCGACCTCAGGCGCTGATACGCGCCGCCACCGCCGCCGCTGTGTGCCGGTGCCCGACCGTTTCGTGGCCGATGACCACCACCACCGGCGCCAGCGTGGTCACCAGCAGGCACACCGCGATGGGCACCCCGGAGGCCGCGAGCAGCACCGAACCGGCCAGCACTGCGCTGGCCAGCAGACTGAGCACCAGATGAACCCGGCTGGTGGTCCGCAGCATCAGGGCGTGCAACAGGTAGATCAGCCAGATGTAGACCGCCACCGGCACCGCCACGGTCGCCACGCAGGCCGCCGACCCGAGCTCGGAGTGCTCCTCCAGGTAGTAGGCCGCCAGGTGCAGACCCGCGCCGGTGCCGACGATCGCTCCATACAACACGATGGGCAGGTAACCGAACCAGAACGAGGTCTCGCGGTGGACGTGCAACAACTCCCCCGCGGGCACCATGAAGTACATCCACCACATGCCGAAGGTCAGGCCGATACCGGCGACCGCGACCAGGATCGCCTCGGTACTCCAGCCGTGGTCCGACACCACCGCTGTCAACGTCGCCACCGTGCCCACGACCCCCTCACCGAGGGCGATGATGGCCATCAACCCGTACCGCTCGGCGATGTGGTGGGCATGCCACGGTGTGCCGCCCGCGCGGCGTTCGGCCACCACCGGACCTGCCATCTCGAACAGGGTCAGCGCGATCACCAGCAGGCCCGTCACGAGCAGCCCGGTGTGCAGCAGAATCACTGCGATCCAACCGATCTGGGCTACCGAGATGATCGTGGCGTAGGTCAGGCAGGCCCGCCGCCGCGGCGGATCCTGACGCGCGGCCCGCAGCCATTGCGCCACCATCGCGACGCGCATGACCACATAACCGGCCACCATCACCACGTTGTCGACGTGCCCGCCGTGCTCCAACGAGGCAAACATGGCGGGTAGCCCGAGCGCCAGGATCAACACGCCCACCATCTGCAGCATGGTCGTCAGCCGGTACACCCAGTCATCGGTGTCGTATGCCGACGCGAACCAGGTGAAGTTGATCCACGCCCAGCACACGGCGAAGATCGCGAAGGCGAATCCGGCCAGACCCGCGCCGATGTGCCCGGCGGCGAAGGCGTGGGCGAACTGCGACGCCGCGACTCCGAAGGCGATGACGAATGTCAGGTCGAACAGCAGCTCCAGCGGGGAGGCCACCCGGTGCGACTCGTGCGGATCGCGCCCGGACATGACCGATATGCCGCGCGGCCGCCTGTCGACAGTGCTCACCGCAGATTCCCCCTCCCACCGGCGCGCGCCGGTCACCGACAAGATTCAACACGCTAGCGTGGGCGCGTGCCCCCGACCGGTGACCCTGCCACTGCCGTTGGCGTCGTGCTCGCCGCAGGCATCGGTTCACGTGTCGGAGCCGACGGAAACAAGGCCTACCTGGCGCTGGCCGGCAGGCCGATGCTGGCCTGGTCGCTGCGCGCGGTGGCCGACACACCGGAGATCGGTCGGGTGATCCTGGTCTACCGGCGCGGTGAGTTCGATATCGCCGAAGCGATGGTGCGCGCCGAGCTCCCGGACCGCACCATCGAACTCGTCGAGGGCGGCGACACCCGGCACGAATCCGAGTTCAACATGCTCTGCCACATCGCTGCCGATATCGAATCCGGGGCCGTGGACGTCGTTCTCATCCATGACGCCGCCCGCCCGCTGGCCGGGCCGGAGATGATGCGCGCGGCCCTGGACACCGCACGGCGCTTCGGCGGCGCGGTCCCGGGAATCGACGCGGTCGGATTGGCCAGGGCCGGGCAGGACGGTCTGCATCCGCTCACCGAATCAATGGTGCGGGTGCAGACGCCGCAGGCTTTCCGCGCCGAGCCCCTGCTGGCGGCCTACCGCCGCGCCGACGCCGAGGCCTTCGACGGCACCGACACCTCGGCCTGCGTACAACACTTCACCGATGCCGATGTGCGTGTATTCCCCGGTGCGGCAAGCAATCTCAAGGTCACCTACCCGCCGGACATCCGGCTGGCAGAGCACCTGCTCACCGGCAGGCGATGACGGCCTCCAGCAGCGCCGCATCCGCGGGTAGCTCCACCGACACCGCATCGGCATCACCGTCCACGGTGACCGCGCCGGCCAGGCTTTCAACGGGTAGGCGGTCTGCACGCATTCCCCGCGGATACTGCAGCAGCCGCAAGGTGGAGCGGGCCACCGTCGCGGTGATGGTGCCCCCGGCATCGACGGTCTTCACCGTGTCGGTGACCGGCAGCACCGGCACCACCAGCTCGGCGCCGTCGGCCAGGGCACTGACGACCCTGTCGATCATGTCCGGCGCCATGAGCGGGTGACGGTGATCGGCCAGCAGCACGTGGGTGGCGCCGCGGCGACCGGCGCGCACCCCGGCCAGCGCGAGGCAGTCCGCTCGGGTCGCGGAAGCGTCGACGGGCAGGATCTCGGTGGGCAGGCCGGCCAGTGCCGCATCGAATCGGTCCGCGAAGGCCTCGTCGACGACCACCAACACATGGCGGGCCACCCGGGACAGCGATCGCACCATTCGACGCACGGCAGGGTCACCGCACAGCGGCGTGAGCGCGCCGCCCGGGTTCTCCTGGGGCGCGAACACGATGACAGCGGTGAGTTCCACGGCGGTCAGGGTAGCCCGTTTGCCCAGCGTGATGGCCGGGTAAAGAGCTTGCACGGATCAATGGCGATCCTGTTAGCCTTTTGATCACAAAGGTGTGTAACAAATCAGCCATCCCGCACGACAGAGGGATGTCGCCCGAATCAGTCGGGTGGGGAAAGGTATAAACCACATGCTCAAGGTGTCGCGCACGAAGCTTGCCGTCGTGATCGGCGGGATCGCAGTAGCACTGCCGATGTCGGCCGGGATCGCCTCTGCCCAGCCCGACCTCAGCAGTGTCGTCAACACGACCTGCACATACGACCAGGTGATGGCCGCGATGAATGCCCAGCAGCCCGATCTGGCCGCGCAGTTCAACGCTCAGCCGATGGCCCTGGGCATGCTGCGGTCCTTCCTGTCCTCGGGACCGGTGGAGCGTCAGAACACGGTCAACCAGATCGCTGCCTACCCGGGTGCCGCCAGCTACCTGGGCGCGGTGCAGAACCTCGCGGGTACCTGCAACAACTACTGATCACCGCGGTACCGATCACGCTTGTCGAATGTCCCGTCCTCCGGTTCGGAGGGCGGGACATTTCGCTTTCGCGAGGACGCCGCGAGCACGCTCACTCCCACCGCACAGGCGAACACCCCGAGGATCAGGTGCCGTGGCCAGTCGGACTCGGCATAGGCCCACAGCTGCAAGCCGCCGGCCACCAGGGCCATCAGACTGAATGTGAATCCGGCGATGCGCAGCGCCATGGGACGAGTGTGCCAGGGCACGCAGCGGACACCGCCTACAGACCGAGCGATTTCGCGATGATCACCTTCATGACCTCGCTGGTTCCGGCATAGATCCGCGCCACCCGGGCATCGGTGTACAACCGGGCGATCGGATACTCCATCATGTAGCCGTAGCCACCGAACAACTGCAGGCAGCGATCGACCACCCTGGCCTGCATCTCGGTGCAGAATAATTTGACCCGGGCCGCGTCGGCGCCCGACAGCTCACCGGCGACCAGCAGGGCCACGGCACGGTCGAGCATCGCCTGGCCCGCCTCGACCTCCGCAGAGCAGGCAGCCAGCTCGAACTTGGTGTTCTGGAATGACGAGACCGACGCCCCGAAGATCGTCCGGTCCCTGGTGTAGCGGATGGCCTCGGCTATCGCCGAGCGTGCCTGGGCCACCGACCCCACCGCGATGGTGAGCCGCTCCTGGGGCAGGTTCTGCCCCAGGTATCCGAATGCCTCACCTTCCTGCCCGAGCACATTGGCGGCGGGCACCCGCACATCGACGAACGACAGCTCCGCGGTGTCCTGGACCTTGCAGCCCATCTTCTCCAACTCACGGCCCCTGGTGAATCCGGGCATCCCGTCCTCCACGACGAAAAGCGTCAGACCCTTGCGCCGGTTGTCCGGGTCGGTGGCGGTGCGCGCAACGACGATCACCAGGTCGGCTTGCATACCGCCGGTGATGAAAGTCTTGGCGCCGTTGAGGATCCAGTCCTCACCATCACGGACCGCCGAGGTCCGCATACCGGCCAGATCCGATCCGGTGCCGGGTTCGGTCATCGCGACCGCGGTCAGCAGCGTGCCGTCGGCCAGCCCGGGGAACCAGCGGCTGCGCTGTTGCTCGTCGGCGTAGTGCAGGAAGTACGGCAGGATCACCTCGAGCTGGGTGCGCACCGTGGACAACGTCACCAGCGCGCGGGCCGCCTCTTCCTGCAGCACCACGTTGTAGCGGTAGTCCGGTTCGCCCCCTCCCCCGTACTCCTCGGGAATGGCCATGCCCAACATGCCCAGCGCACCCATCTTCTCGAACACCGCGCGCGGCATGCGGCCGGCCTTTTCCCAGTCGGGATATGCGGGCACGACCTCCTTCTCGACGAAGTCGCGGGCGAGCTCACGGAACGCCTCGTGGTCCTCGGTGAACAGATCTCGTTGCACTGCAGGCTCCCTTCGCTCAGGCCACGAGCTCGACGAGGGTGGCGTTGGCGGTCCCACCGCCCTCACACATGGTCTGCAATCCGTACCGAATACCGTTGTCGCGCATATGGTGGATCATCCGGGTCATCAGCACCGCACCCGATGCGCCGAGCGGGTGGCCCAACGAGATGGCGCCGCCGAGCGGATTGAGCCTGGCCTCGTCCACCCCGGTCTCGGCCAGCCAGGCCAGCGGAACCGGCGCAAACGCCTCGTTGACCTCGAACACACCCACCTCGTCGATCGCGACGCCGGCCTTGCGCAACACCTTCTCGGTCGCCGGAATGGGAGCGGTCAACATCAGCACCGGGTCTGCTCCGGTGACCGCCCCCGCCCGATAGCGGACCAGCGGCGTCAGACCAAGGTTCAGCGCCTGGTCGGAGCTCATGACCAGCAGCGCTGCCGCCCCGTCGGAGATCTGTGAGGAGTTCCCGGCGTGGATGATGCCGTCCTCGGTGAAAGCCGGTTTGAGACCGGCGAGGGTATCGACCGTGGTGCCCCGTCGGACACCCTCGTCGAGGGTGATCACGTCGGTTTCGGTGAACACCGGCATGATCTGATCGATGAAGGCACCGGAATCCTGCGCCGCAGCGGCACGTTCGTGCGACCGCGCGGAATACTCGTCACAGCGCCCCCGAGAGAGCTCCCACTTCTGGCAGATCATTTCGGCGGAGAGACCCTGATTGAAGGTGAAATCGTCATATCGGGCAAGCACTTTCGGTCCGTATGGCTGTCCTGTGGCGCGCGCAGCCCCCAGCGGGACGCGGCTCATCACCTCGACTCCACCGGCGACCACCACATCTTGCTGACCCGACATGACGGCCTGCACAGCGAAGTCCAGCGCCTGTTGGCTCGATCCGCACGCCCGGTTCACCGTGGTACCCGGGATCGATTCCGGCCAGCCGGCCGCCAACACCGCGTAGCGACCGATGTTGCTCGATTGATCACCCACCTGCGATACGCAGCCCCAGACCACATCGTCGACGAGTGTCGGGTCCACGCCGGTGCGTTCGGACAGTTCGTTGAGCACCATGGCGGACAGGTCCGCGGCGTGCTGCTCGGACAGACCGCCGTTGCGCTTTCCGACCGGGGTGCGCACGGCTCCTACGATGACGGTCTCGCGCATCACGCCTGCTCCTTCGTCGTGGGCGGGTGCGCCCTGGTGTCGATGAATTCCGGCCCAATTGCACCCGCATCGCGCAAGGCGGCCACTTCTGTTTCGCTGTAACCGATTTCGGCCAGCACGGTATCGGTGTGCTCACCGAGTCCCGGAACCGCTCCCATGCCCAGCTCGAAGCCGGTGATGATGGGAGGCGGAAGCAACGCGGTGATCTCACCGTGCGGCGTATCGACCGCCCGCCACCGGTCGCGGGCCGTCAGATGCCGGTGATTGACGACCTCGCTGGGGGTGTTGAAGCGTGAGTTCCCTATCCCGGCGGCATCGGCGGTTCGCTGGATGTCCTCGAGATCGTGCCGAGCGCACCATGATTCGATCGCAGCGTTGAGTTCGTCGCGGTGCGCGCACCGCTGGACGTTGGTCGCCAGGCGCGGGTCGTCGGCCAGGTCGGGACGATCGATGATCTCCCGGGCGAGTCGCTGCCACTCTCGATCGTTGGTTGTTCCGAGTACCACCGTCTGTCCGTCGCGGGTTCCGAACGCTCCGTACGGCGCGACGGCCGGTGAACCCATTCCCAAGGGCTGCTGGTCCATTCCGGAATGCTGGGCGTAGGTCAGCGGATATCCCATGATGTCGGTCATGGTGTCGAACAAGCTCACCGAGACCGCCGGCGCAGTATCGCCACCGCCTCCGGCCCGGCCCACCAGGAGCGCAAGAATCGACAGGGCCGAATAGAGGCCGGTGGTGATATCGGCGACCGGCGGGCCCGGTTTGGCGGGCATGCCCGGATGGCCGGTGGTCGCACATGCTCCGGATTCGGCCTGCACCAGCAGGTCGTAGGCGCGCCTACCCGAGAGCGGGCCCCCGGTGCCGTACCCGTCGATCTGGACGGGGATCACGTGCGGATGTCGCCGCTGCAGATCCTGCGGACCCACCCCCAGCCGGTCCGTGGCGCCGGGTGCGAGGTTGGAGACGAACGCATCGGCGCCGGCCAGCAGGCGGTGCAGGACGTCCAGGCCTGCGGGTGACTTGAGGTTCAGCGTCACCGAATGCTTGCCCCGGTTCGCCCAGACGAAATGCGCGGCCATGCCGTTGACGACATCGTCGTAGGACCTGGCGAAATCGCCGCCGTCAGGATTCTCGATCTTGATGATCCGGGCCCCGAAGTCGGCGAGCACCCTGGTACACATCGGCGCTGATATCGCCTGCTCCATGGCAACGATCGTGATGCCGGCAAGTGGACCTGTCACACAAATCACATAACCATGCCGAGGCCGACCGGCAGGACACGACCCGTGGCAACGCGGATGCAGAATGCGATTCTCACAAAACGAGATCGGAAGTATCCTGGCCCGGTGACCGACAGCGACACCGAACCCGCCTGGAAGCAACGCGCCCTGGAGCGCTCGCTTCGGCCGGCCAAGCTGCGTGCCGCGCAGCGAGTCGAGCGCTTTCTGCAAGCCGCTCAGTCGATCATGGCCGAGAAGGGCAGCACCGACTTCACCGTCCAGGAGGTGGTCGACCGGTCTCGGCAGTCGCTGCGCAGCTTTTACCTGCAGTTCGACGGCAAGCACGAACTGTTGCTCGCACTGTTCGAGGATGCGCTGGGCCAACTGGCCGATCAGATTCGTATTGCCATCGCCGGGCACACCGACCCGGTCCAGCGACTGCGGATGGCCGTCGGATTACTGTTCACGTCCGCACGTTCCGAGACGGCCGGGCAGCGACCGCTGTTCAGCGATGTCGCACCCCGGCTGTCGGTCTCCCATCCCGCCGAGGTCATGGTGGCCCAGGCGCCCGTGCTGAACCTGCTGTCGGACTTGATGGCCGATGCGACAGCGGCCGACAGGCTGCGGCCCTTCGTCGACCCTCGCCGGATCGCCCGGATCACGATGCAGACCGTCATGACCTTCGCGCAGTCCGGTGACGGTGACACCGCCGACGATTCGATCAGCGCGGACGAGATGTGGGATTTCATCGCGCACGGGATCACCAACGGCGGCTGACGGTTCGCGCGCCGTCGTAGGCTCCGACGATGACGACGATCGGCAAAGCGCGCTCACTCGGGCTGGTCACCGGCGCCTATCTCGTGGCGGTGGCGATGGCCGCAGCGTGGCTGTGGTGGGGTCCGTCCACGGCCATCCTGTGGCTGGACACCCTGATCGCCGATGTTCTCGCGACCCTGGTGATCTTCGTGTTCAGCAGGATCTATCGCAATTCGAGCTTCTATGACGCCTACTGGAGCGTCATCCCGCCGTTGCTGCTGTTCTATTGGTGGTATCGGTCGGCCCCGGACGTCGATCCGTTGCGCGCGTGGCTGATCACCGTCGTCATCGTGCTGTGGGCCCTCCGGCTGACCGCGAACTGGGTCTACGCATTCCCCGGACTGCATCACGAGGACTGGCGTTACCCGATGTTCAAACAGCGGGCCGGACGATTCGAGTTCGTGGCTGACCTGGTCGCCATCCATCTCATCCCGACACTGCAGGTCTTCCTCGCGATGGTGCCGGTGTACATCGCCATCACCCGGCCGGGTTCCGGCCTGGCCTGGTTGACCTGGGTGGCGCTGGTCATCGGGGTCGGCGCGGTGGCGCTGGAACTCGTCGCCGACGTACAGATGCACAGGTTCGTCGCCGAACGCCGGGAGGGACAGGCGATGGACACGGGGTTGTGGAGTTGGTCGCGGCATCCCAACTATTTCGGCGAGTTCAGTTTCTGGGCGGCACTGGCGTTGTTCGGTATCGCGGCCGCACCCGAATATTGGTGGCTGTCGAGCCTTGGCGCGCTGGCCATCCTCGCCATGTTCCTCGGCGCCAGCATCCCGATGATGGAGGAACGCAGCCTGACCCGTCGTCCCGCCTACCAGGACGTCATCGACCGGGTGTCGCGCTTCGTCCCGCGGCCGCCGAAAAACTGACCGATACGCCGAACGGCTGCCCCTCTACAGGAGGCAGCCGTTCGACGTGCGGACCCGATCAGTAGGTCGGCACGAAGACGTTGTTGATCCACACGCCCCAGTGGTTCCATCCGCTGTCCCACACCTGAGGCTGGCCCTGCGCCCACGCCGGGTCCACGGGCTTGGGCGGAGCCCAGGCCGGCGCGGTACCGACGGACGGTCCGGCGGGCGGGGCCGGAGGCATCGGGTGAGGCTCGGCGGCAGCGACACCGGCGACCGCGAGCGGTCCGGCAACCAGGCCACCGGCAACGGCTGCGCCCGCGATCAGCTTCTTCACATTCACATTCATCAGATCTCATCCTGTTCTGTGAGAACACCTACCTGAACGGCTGGATGGGTACCGCCGGCTTCCGAGGCGTAAACATCGTCGCCGCCATCTGTGACCGGGCTCTCTTGGACGGGTGGAGACTCGGCTCATCGGCGGCGCTGACAACGGTGCCACTAGCCGAGCGGCTACTCTGGACCGGTGAGCTCAACCGGCGGATCGCCATCGGGCAATTACAGCGTCGCCCAGCAACGCGTCATCGCAGCATCGCTGGAGCTGTTCGGGGCACATGGTGTCAGTGCCACCTCGCTACAGATGATCGCCGATGCCGTCGGGGTCACCAAAGCCGCTGTGTACCACCAGTTCAAGAGCAAGGACGAGGTGGTCATCGCCGTCATGGCGAGTGAGCTCGCCGCGCTGGCACCCGCAGTCGAAGCCGCCGAGGCCGAACCCGATCTGCAAGCGGCCCGGGATATCCTGCTGGCCCACGTCGTCGACCGAATGGTCACCCGACGCAGGCTGACTCGTGTGCTGCAGTACGACCCGGTCGTGGTGCGCCTGCTCGATGAACACCCGCCGTTCGCGCAATTCATGGGCCGGTTGCACAGGGTGTTGCTGGGCGCAGGAACCGATCCCGCGGCACGGGTGAATGCTGCGGTCATGTCCGCAGCGCTGAGCGCGGCCCTGATCCATCCACTGGTCACCGACGTCGACGACGCCACTTTGAGCCGGCACATCCTGACAGTGGCCAGGCGCATCCTGGTCCCCGCGCAGAGCTGACGGTCGGTCGGCCCCGTGGTCACCGGATCATCTCGGGCGGCGGTTGCGCACCTCGGCTTGTTAGCCTTCGACCATGGATCGACGGTTCGCAGGCCATAGCGCCTGGCTGGGCGGGGTGCTCGCCCTCGTTCTGATCCTGTCCGGCTGCGCCTCGACGGTGCTCGACGGCCGCCCGGTATCCATGCTCTACGACCCGCAGCGCGCCGGCGGACTGCCCGCCCGCGACGGTCCGAGCGGGCCACGCCCCGACGCTCCCCCGCCGGTGAGCGTCGCCGAGAACAGCGATGGCGGCCCGGTGGACCAGTTGGTGTTGCGGGCCGTCGACGACCTCGAGGACTTCTGGTCACAGAACTGGGAGGGTTCACTCACCGGCACCTATGGCCCGGTGTCGCGACTCGTGTCCTACGACGCATCCGATCCCGCGTCACCCACCGTCTGCGGCAACGATCTCTATGACCTGTCGAACGCCTTCTACTGCTTCGGCGACGATGTGATGGCCTGGGACAGAGGCCAGTTCATTCCCGGCGCAGCGCAGTACTTCGGCGATATGGGCGTGGTCGGGGTGATCGCCCATGAGTTCGGCCACGCCGTGCAGGCCAAGGCCCATCTGGTCGAGAAGGCGACGCCCGTGCTCGTCAAGGAGCAACAGGCCGATTGTTTCGCCGGCGTCTATCTGCACTGGGTGGCATCGGGCAAGTCACCGCGATTCGACCTGAGCACCGGCGACGGGCTCAATCACGTTCTGGCCGGTGCCATCTACATCCGAGACCCGCTGATGACCCAGGAAGAAGCCATCCTGACCGGCGATGCACACGGATCTGCCCTGGATCGGATCAGCGCCTTCCAGATCGGCTTCGCCGGTAACGCCGACCAATGCGCGGCCATCGACATGGCCGAGATAACGCAACGTCAAGGAGATCTCCCGAAGTTCCTGTCCTATGACTCCTACGGTGATCCGTCGGCCAGTGACAGCCCGATCGACGAACAACTGCTGACCAGCTTGATGGACACCCTGACCCAGATCTACCAGCCGGCCAGCCCGCCGTCACTGAACCTCGACATGGCGACCTGCCCTGACGCACAAACGGTTTCCCCGGCGTCCTACTGCCCATCGACCAACACCGTGAACGTCAACCTCCCCACCCTGCAGGCGTTGGGGACCCCGAAGGCCGAGGACCAGGGCGTGCTGCTGCAGGGTGACAACACCGCGCTGTCGATCGTGACATCCCGATACGCCCTTGCTCTGCAGAAGGAACGGGGTGACCCGCTGGATACGGCCGTAACGGCGCTGCGCACCGCGTGCCTGACCGGCGTCGCGCAGGGCCGGATGGCCGAACCCGGCGGCACACTGACACTGTCGGCCGGTGACACCGACGAGGCGATCTCCGGGCTGCTGACCAACGGGCTGGCGGCCAGCGATGTCAACGGCGTGACCGCGCCGGCCGGTTTCACCAGAATCCTGGCGTATCGGTCCGGCCTGGGCGGCAATGCCGAGACGTGCTATCAGCGGTTCGGTGCCACATGACGCGGCCACCGAACCCGAATCAGCCACCGGGACAGGCCCAGCCGTGGTGGGCGCGGCCCGGTGGGGCGGCACCGCCGGGGCCCCCTCCGCAGGCACCCCCGCGGATGCCATACCCGCCCAACCAGGGGCCGCCGGCGCAGCGACCTCAGCCCGGGTATCGTATGCCCCCCGCACCCCCTCGACAGCCATCGCGGCCGAGTCAGCCACCGCAGACAGCACCGCCGCCGTCACGACAGCCGACACCGTCACCGGCACAGCGCCCGCCGGTCGACCCGAATCGCTACCTGCTCCGGCCGGACCAGCAGGCCGGTGGACGCCGACGGCAACAGCGGACACCGGACCACCGGCGCACGGTCATCATCGCCGGACTGACGGTCGTCGCCGTCGTCGGCGTGGGTATCGGTATCTGGCAGTTCGGATTCGACCGCGCTCCGGTGATCAAGGTCGAAACGGCCGAGGCGGGGGTACGCGCCATCCTGTCGGACCCGATCAACGGATACGGCGCCAACTCCATCAGCGCACTGCGGTGCAACGGCGGCAAGAATCCGTCGGCCGCCAAGGGCGACAGCTTCACCTGTGACGTCGAGATCGACGGGGCCATCCGGCAGGTGTATGCCGAGTTCACCGACGACCGCGGCACGTTCGCCGTGGACGGGCCGCGGTGATCAGGTACCGGGACGTTTGTGCTGCTGGCCGTGCACGCCTTCGGCATACGCCGTTTCGGCGTGCTGGGTGAAGTCGATGCCGGATAGCTCGTCCTCGCGCGTGACCCGGAACCCCATGGTCGCGTCGATCACCTTGCCCAGCAGGAACGACACCGTGAACGCGAACGCGGCGACCACGACGATGCCCAAGGTCTGCCTGCCCAGCTGAGTGATCCCGCCACCGTAGAAAAGGCCTTCGGGTCCGCCCGACACAACCTCGGCCGCCAGCAGACCGATCAGGAACGTACCGACCACCCCGCCGACGAAGTGCACTCCCACCACGTCGAGCGAATCGTCGTATCCGGCGGCGAATTTCCACCCGATCGCATACGAGCACACCACACCTGCCACCAGACCGACCAACACGGCGCCCAGCGGGGAGACGAACCCGCACGAGGGCGTGATGGCGACCAGGCCGGCAACGACGCCGGAAGCTGCGCCGAAGGTGGTCGGGTGTCCGTCGCGGAAACGCTCGACTGCGAGCCAGCCCAGCATGCCGAGGCACCCGGCGACAAGAGTGTTCAGGAAGATCACCGCGGCCTTGCCATCCACGGCGAAGGCGGAGCCCGCATTGAATCCGAACCAGCCGAACCACAACAGCCCGACGCCGAGCAGGACGAACGGAAGATTGTGCGGGCGCATGGCCTCGGATTTGAACCCGATGCGCGGGCCGAGCACCAGCGCGAGCGCCAAAGCCGATGCTCCCGAGACGATCTCGACAACCAGTCCACCCGCGAAGTCGAGCGCGCCGAAGACCGAAAGCCACCCGCCCGGTCCCCAGACCCAGTGGGCGACCGGCGAATACACCGCCAATGTCCACAGCGCGACGAACAGCGTCCACGCCGAGAATTTCGCCCGGTCGGCGATCGCACCGCTGACCAGAGCCGCGGTGAGAATGGCGAACGCCAACTGGAAGGTCACGAACAGCAACTCGGGCACATTGGAGCGCACCGCGGACACATCGATACCGGACAGCCCGAGGTGGCCGAGACCGCCGATGAGTCCACCGCCGGCGTCGGTGCCGAAGGCCAGACTGTAGCCGGCCACGATCCAGGTGACCGTCACAACCGGGATGGCGATGAAGCTCATCATGATCATGTTCAGCACGCCGGTGGAGCGGACCATACCGCCGTAGAAGATCGCCAGACCCGGGGTCATCAACAGCACCATCGCGGTGCTGACGAGCAACCAAGCGGTGGCGGCGGGGTCGATCTGCACGCGGGCTCCTTCGTCGGGGCAAAACGCCCGGACGACTATGACACAGCGTGCGCGCCTGCGATCTCCCGATCGGCCTATTTCAGCTACTTGACAGCGGCGACGGCAACCGAACGCTGCGGGGGATCCCCGGACACCGTCCCGGACAGCCGGAACACCCCCTCGCCTGAGCATGGGCTTAGCCAGCGATGCATCTTCGGGTGGCAAACCTAGGTCATTCGCCGACCGCATCACTTCGGAGAATTTGCCACAACTGCAACGAAGTGAAAAAACGCTGATTGACCAGCGGATTTGGCCCAGCTTTGCGTATTCTTCGATTCGCTCAGCAATTTTTACGTGGTCGTCAACCAGGAGTGGGGAGCAATTGATGCCGGTGGATGGGACACGGGAAGCGCATCCGGACCGCGTAGGTGAACGCCGAGCCCAGCAAGCACGGCTGTGGCTCGGCGCGGGGGCGATGACCCTCGGCATGGGAGCCGCGATGCTCGGCGGCGCGGCCATCGCGGCCGCCGACTCGGATGCGCCCTCGGGTCCCACCCGCACCGGTTCGACCGACAGCTCGGATTCTTCGTCCTCCGACGCGGGATCGTCTTCCGCAGGACCGGTGAAAAGCAGCGGCGGATCGTCGCGCGAGACTGTCGGCTCCTCGTCGGGCGATTCCGCGGACAGCACCGGACCGCACGCCAACGACGACTCGGACGAAGCCGGCGACTCCGACGACAGCTGGGGCGCGGCGTCCCCCACGCGCGGCTCCGGTCTCGATGACGACGATGTGACCTCCGAAGAGACCACGGAGGCCATCGGTGGCGCCGAGGAGGCGGTCTCCGAAGAGGTCGTCGACGAGGACGGCCCGGTGGGGACCGGCGGCGCGCACGGGCCCACAAGCACTCCACAAGCACCCGCCACCAATTCCCCGGTGATCTCGGACAGTTCGTCGACCGCCACGTCACCCACACCTGACACCGACACCACTCCCCTTGCCACACCGGCGGTCACCGACAGCGGATTGAGCACCATCGCCGGATCCGCGGGCGCCAGTTTCTACACGCTGGCCTCCACCTCGAGCACGGTGGGTCGCGCGGCGGCGCTGTCTCCGGCCGCTGTGCCTGCCGCTGCGGTAGCGCAGGCGAGCAACCCGTTCGGCCTGCCCACTCCCGAAGAATTGCTGCGCGGGCTGCAGGAACTCGGCACCAACCTGTACTTCGCCGTGATGAACCAGCTTTACGGGTTCCAACGCAGCCTGACGGCATTGCGCGACGATGTGATCGGCATCCTCGGGTTCACCCAGGAGGTGATCACCCGGTCGCTGCCGTTCGGTAACCCGACAGGCAATGCGCAGTACTTCGTGCAATCCGGCGACTTCCTTTCAGCCGGGCTGGCGACCGTGGCCATGGCCTACGCGCAGTTAACCGGCAGCCCCGTGGATCTAGCCGGTTTCCTCGCCAAGGCAGCGAACACCCCGAGCCTCCGAGTGCCCGGCACGATGGTTTATCTCGGTCCCGGCGCGCGGCTCGTCTATTGGACGGATACCTATGAGGTGTTGCAGGACAAGGATGTTCGCATCATCATGCGCAGCTACGGCACCAACCAGGCGGACAAGGCGTACAACGACCTCACCAACGGCCTGACAGATCCAACCAAGGCCATGATCGTCCCGATCAACGGTCCGGTGTCGGACAGCAGTGACGTCAAGGAGAAGACCGTCGTCGTCATCGGCGTCGACAACGTCAACGGAACGGTCACCATCAACGATCCCACCCGCGCTGACGGGCAGGGTCTGGTCATGAGTTATGACGACTTCATGGATGCCTGGGGGTCGAAGAAGTACCAGTTGATCACCACCCAGCTCGCCAGCTCGCCGAACGTGGCACCGGACGCATCCGAGACCAGATGGGTCTGGTCCTTGCCCTCGATTCAGCAGATCGGCTCGCGGGTCGCCGCCGCGTTCGTGCACCAGGTCCAGGTTTTCCAGGAGAACATCACATATCTC
This sequence comes from Mycobacterium sp. VKM Ac-1816D, assembly GCF_000416385.1. Lineage (NCBI taxonomy): Bacteria > Bacillati > Actinomycetota > Actinomycetes > Mycobacteriales > Mycobacteriaceae > Mycobacterium > Mycobacterium sp. VKM Ac-1816D. Next base: position 40,149 of record NZ_AOHQ01000145.1, on the reverse strand, counting down.
ACCGACGATCTGTCCCGCACGTTCGGTGTTTCCCAGCCGGAACCGATCGGCCCGCCATCGGCGGGCGATGTCGAGTACGGAAACTACCTTGCCAACTACCAATACTGGAGGTATCAGGGTCAAACCGGCACGTGCGCGCTGATGTCCACCGCGGCCGTCATTGCCCAGTTGACCGCAAACGGCATGCCCGTCGACATGGACGCGCTGGCCGCCGAGGTGCAGCAGTTGGCAGAGACGTTGCCCAGTGGAATCAAGGTAGGTGAGCCGATCTACACCGAGGGCAAGGGCGGGACGTTCTCCTCAGACGTCATCACCCTGCTCAACAGGTTCGGCATCAACGCCGACTACACCACGTATCTCAAGAACGAGGGATCGCTGGCACTGGACAATATGACCGCCGCACTCGAACAAGGCCAGTCGGTGATCGTCAGCGTCAACAACAAATTGATCTACGACGCGTGGAACACTCAGTACTTCGGTGCAGGCAGGGAGTGGTACCGCGGGACCACGGACCAGCCCAACCACGCCGTCACCGTGCTCAGCGTCAACATGACCAAGGGCGTTGTCTACATAAATGACAGCGCACCAAGACAGGGGCAAGGCCTGGCCGTGCCACTCGATCAGTTCATGAAGGCCTGGGAGACAGGAAACTTCTCGCTGACCACCGCCGAACGGGACAGCAGCGCCGCGGGCTGAGGTCGAGTATTTCGCAGGCGGGTGATGGGGCGGTTCACGCCGCATCACCCGCCTGATCTCGCAGCCACCCGCGCACTGCACCCCGGTCGCCCCCACTCCAGTCAAGGAACCTCATGTCTTCTCGCACAGTCCGGCTCACCGCAGCCGCCGCCATTACCGCAACCGCAACCCTTTTCGCCGTTCCGGCCGTCGCGGTGGCCGACCCGTACGACGATGACGACGGCACCGTGCAGGTCGACTCGCCGCCCGCGGAGGAGCCTGCGGAAGAACCACAGCCAGAGCCGGAACAGCAACCCGAGCCAGAGCCCGCTCCGGAACCGGAGCCACAACCCGCACCGGAGCCCGAACCCGAACCTGCGCTGGGCTCAGCGCCGGATAGCGAGCCAGACCAGGCCGGTGAGACAGGCGCCCAGCAGGACGATCCGGGCGCTCCCTCCTACTCCCCCGGCGCGGACCCCGACACCCAGCCAGGCGCCGATGATCCGGCGCCCTCCGAGCAGGCGCCCGACGCTGACACCAACCCCGATGACTCCAACCCCGATGACACCACCCCCGACATCGCCTCCCCCGATATCGCCGACATCGATGCCGGCGACCTGGAGACGGCAACACGTGCGGAGCCCGAATTCAGCGAGGCCACAGAAGCATCGGTGACGCAGATCGAGCAGCTGGAAAGCCTCGTCGAGTCGCAATACCTTTCGGAATCCAGTTCGGTCGTCACTCAATGGGACTCGTCCTGGGTTCAGTACACCCAGTGGTATCAGCCGATGCTGATCAGTCCGTATCGCACCCCGGTGACGATCGCCTACGTCGCGGACGGGCGACCGTACATCACCGAGCTCGCGCCGCTGCGGCCGACGGTTCTCACCGTGCCGCAGGCGGGCGTGCACAGCTTCACCGCGGTGGTCAACGATCCGGCCGGCCGGGTGACAAACGTGTCGGTGGGTAGCTTCTCCGGTGGCGGCTACGTGCCCGCGCCCGGCCAACCCCCTCCCCCCAAGCCCACGGTGCCGACAACGTATGAAAACGTGCTGGTGTCCTTCAAACTCGGCGACGCGTCATACAAGCCTGTGGTCGTCAAGAAGGTCGTCGACCTCGGTGACGATCCGGCTCGGTCACTGACCAAGGTGCTGCTCGACGAGGAGACACCGGCGTGGGGCACCTGGGGGCCCACCGACTCCGGGCGACGCAGCTTCACGGTGTCGCTGACCGATCGGCTTCCCGGACTGAGCACACCGGGAACCGACCTGCCGCCCGGCTACCGCCTGCAGGCCGAGGAGCGCAGCACCGCGGAGAAGGCCGACTCGTCGACGCCGGTGCTCGCCTGGGTCGCCGCCGGTCTCGGTGGCATCGCAGTGCTGGCCGTGATCGGCGCCGTGGTGAGCGCGCGGCGACGACGCCAGGGCTGATCGAGCTCGACAGGCAGGCCCCGCACTATTCGGGGAAGTCCGCGCTACGAGAGAGGGCCTCGTTAGCGCGGAGTTCGGCCAGGGTCTGCTCCAGCTCACCGATCACTGCGTCGTATCCACCGTTGCCCAGCACCAGACGGCGTGGCGGCGGGTCCTGGGCCATCGCAGCGATCACCGCGCGGGCACCGCGGTGCGGATCACCTGGCTGAACACCGTCCATCTCGACGAAGGTCGCACGAACCCGTTCAAGCATGTCGTGATACTCCGAAATCGGTTCGGCGACGGGCTCGTTGGCAAAACCGGCGTAGGCGTTCGTGCGAAAAGCGCCCGGTTCCGCGGCCAACACCGAGATGCCCTGCCCGGCGACCTCGACACGCAGTGCATCGGTGACGGCTTCGATGGCGAACTTCGTCGCGCTGTAGTAGCCGAAACCGGGTGCCGACACCAGCCCTGCCACCGAGGAGACATTGACGATCCAGCCGTTTCCGCGGGCACGCATCCCGGGCAACACCGCACGCGTCACGGACAGCACGGCGAAGAAGTTCAGTTCGAACATGGCCCGCAACGCCGAATCGTCCATGCCTTCGATCGATCCGTACCAGCCGCGGCCGGCATTGTTGACCAAGACGTCGATACCACCGAACCGCTCCTCGGCGGTCTGTACCGCGCGCCGCACCTGGGCGGCATCGGTGAGTTCCAGCGGCACCACGAGAACCCGATCGCCATACTGATCGGCCCAATCTGCCAGCTCTTGCGGGCGCCGGGAGGTGATCGTCACGCGGTCCCCCGCCTCCAGCGCCGCCTCGGCGAACGCCATCCCGAAATTGCCGGGCGTCCCGCCGGTGATGAACCATCGCCTGCTCACGCCTCGCACACCAATCGGCTGATCGACGCGCCGTCCAAGGTGAAGCGGTAGTGCAGGTCGACGACGCCGCCGGGGAAGTCGCCCTCCAGATGCTGAGTCACGTCAACGCCGTTGTCGGTCGTGGTCGCCCCGACGAACTCCGAGGTGTAGGTGAACTCGCCGGCCGACGCGGCCAGCCAGGCACCGATCGCGTCGCGGCCCGTGTGGTCGCGGCCCTCGTCGGTCACCACGGCGTCGGCGGTGAAGGTGGCGACTGCTCGGCCGTCCTCCGGACTGGCGTGTGTGGTCATGAATGTCTTTACGGGGTCTGGGAGTGCATCCCATTCGCTTGTGGTCATGGCACCACCGTCGGGCTTCCCCTTAGGGGAAAGTCAATACCCCTGGTCGATATCGCGCCGCGCTCTTGACCTTCCCCCAGGGGCAACCTTCAAGATGGCCTTGTCTGCCACGTGGACGGCCAACGATTGAGGAGGACACCGTGGGCGCACAGGTCTCGATCGGTGACTTCGCGGTGATGACCAGTCTGAGCAGAAAGGCGCTACGTCACTATCACGACATCGGCATCCTCGAACCGGCTCACATCGACCCTTACACCGGCTACCGCTTCTACGACACCAGCCAGGTCGATCACGCGCACATCATCCGCCGATTCCGTTCCCTGGGAATGTCCATTCCCGATATCAAGGCGCTGCTGAGCACCCAGGACGCCATCGCCCGCACCGAGATCATCACCACTCACCTCGAGCAGATGGAGGCGCAACTGCAGCAGACCCGGGACACCGTCGGCGCGCTGCGTGAGTTGCTCTCCCCTGTCAAGCCTCCGGCCGAGGTCGCTGTGCGCCAGGAGTCATCGCTCGCCGTATGGTCCGTCGGCGGCATCATCGATGTGTCCGATATCGACGATTGGTTCTCTACAACACTGCAGAAACTGAGAACCGCCGTCGCCGCTGCCGTGGGCGCACCGGTCGCGGTGACCCCGGGCGGGCTCTATGAACGCGGGTTGTTCCTCGAACAGCGTGGCAGCGCAACGATGTTCGTGCCCGCACCGCCATCGGCGGAACCTCCCGACGGAATCGATGCCACCACCCTGCCCAGGTCGGAGTTCGCGGTGCTCACCCATCCGGGCGGTCACGACGGAATCGACCGCAGTTACGCCGCGCTGGGAATCTATGTCAACGAGCACCTGATCAGCGGCCAGGGACCGATCCGCGAGCACTACATCGGCAGCACCCTGGCAGAACCGACAGCGTTCACGGCCACCGAGATATGTTGGCCGATCTTCAGCACCACTGCGGCGGTGGACTGACGGCAGTCATGACCACAGGCTTTGGTGATGGGGAGCCAGAACGTTTCAGCCAGATTCTGACCGATATAAACGCAGGCACGGCTCCACGTAATCGACACTGCGTCCAAGCGCGGCAAGTTCGGTACCGGTGCGCACCGCGGCCAGCTGGTCGAACTCGGGCTCGTCGCAGTTTCTGACGAAGTCGCGCACATCGTCCAGATCGCGAACGTCCATATCGGCGGCCCGGAAGCACACGCCCACATTGTGATGGTCGCCGCGGCACACGGCCCACAACTTCAGGGTTCGGGGCTCCCGCCACAACCCGGTTTCTTCTAGCAGTTCGCGCGAAGCCTCGGTCGCGAGATTGTCGATATCCAGTGGCGTGCCTGACGGCGGCGGTATCACAGAGCCTCCGGGAAACTGCCAGAGCCCCGCTTTCGCCGTGAGTGGACCGGCTCGCCCGACGAGCACCATTCGCCCTGGCGCGGGCACGAGGACGGTTACGAACAGTGTGGATATGCGATGCCCAAACCTTCTCAGCGCCAGCGATCGGTAGGTGCTGGGCGACCACCACACGACCATCCGACTCGATACGGCTTCGAACGAGCAGCGATCGACCAGCACCAGCGGACCGTCGAACAGTCCTGGATTCCGGCGCCTGGCCGCGTCGAACAATCGATCGGCTGCCTGCGCCTCCTCGTGCGCTACGCGTGGCCCGTCACGTCTTTCGAACTGCAGTTCAGAGGGCTGTCCGATCCAGACGCGATCATCGCCGATCAATAGAAGCTCCCACGCACCACCTACACGGCAATCTCGAATGTCCCCCGTCACCCACGGGCACGCCAGGAGAAGGGGTTCCACACCGCAGAAGCCTCACTCGCAAATACTGCACCAGGCCGGTCGAGCTCGCGATGTTTGCAGTAAACACTCTGTGGTGCGCGAGGGGGGACTCGAACCCCCACGTCCGAAGACAATGGCACCTAAAGCCATCACGTATGCCAATTTCGTCACTCGCGCTCTGCCGTTCAGACTACCGCCTCCCGTCCGAAGGATGTTGTCAGAGGTCTGCCCTAGCTTCCGTATCAACGAGGGGGTCTCGATGCACACGCAGGATGACTTCACACGAGTCAGACGGCTCATCGATGCGGGCTTGAACGACTGTGCGATCTCCAGACAAACGGGCATCCCCCGTCGCACCGTATGCGACTGGCGGCGCGGCAAGAGCGCGGTGATGCCGCGGTCGACGTGCCGCTACCACGACTACAGCGTGCTGCCGTCCGATGCGTACAGCTATCTGTTGGGGTTGTACCTGGGCGACGGCTACATCAACCGTTCCCGCTCCCTGTTCCGACTACGGGTGACCCTCGACAAAAAGTATCCGGGGATCATCGACGGTTGCCGCGACGCGATCGACAAGATCATGCTCGGCCAGCATGCGACAGTGTTTCCGCGGGTCACCGGCTGCGTCGACGTATCGCTGTACTCGAAACACTGGCCGTGCATCTTCCCGCAGCATGGACCCGGGCCGAAGCACCTTCGTCCGATCGTCCTGGAGCCGTGGCAGCAGGCCCATGTCGACGCCGCCACCGAGGAGTTCGTCCGTGGCCTCATCCACAGTGACGGGTGTCGGGTGGTCGCCAACGATCGCGGGGTCGCCAGCATCCGCTATCACTTCACCAACCACTCGACGGATATCCGCAATCTCTTCTGCGCGGCCCTCGATCGGCTCGGCATCCCGTGGACCCAGAACAGTCGCTACATGATCGCCGTCTATCGCAAGGCGGCGACGGCACGACTCGACCAGTTCATCGGGCCAAAGACCTGAAATCGACGGGCGGTAAAGTTGACCCATGTCCACTACACGACGTAGGAGACCGGCGCTCATCGCGCTGGCCACCGTCGGCGCCACCGGCTGCATGCTGCTGGCCTGGTGGCAGTGGACCCGCTACGAATCGAACTCGGGCACGTTCCTGAACCTGGGATACGCCCTGCAGTGGCCGATGTTCGCCGCGTTCTGCGTCTACGCCTACTACAAGTTCGTCAGGCTGGAGGACGCGCCACCGACCTACGAGGAGCCCGCGGACACCAACCGCGCCACCGAGCTCCCCGCCGGACTGCTCCCCGAGCGTCCGGCCGCCGCGTCGACCGTCGATGACGACCCCACCCTGCGCGAATACAACGCCTACCTGGCCGAGTTGGCCAAAGCGGACACCCCCGAGGACAGGAACACCAGATGAGTACCCCCGAAAGCCAGGAAACCCAGACCCCCGCCGTTCCGCTGCCCTCCATCCAGAAGGCGCTGGCGAGCTACCGGGTACTGGCGTGGACGACCGGCCTGTGGCTGATCGCGTTGTGCTACGAGATGGTCATGAAGTACGGCTTCAACGACGACTCGCTGAGCTGGATCGCGGTCGTGCACGGCTGGGTGTACTTCGCCTACCTGATCGCCACGGCGAACCTGGCCGTCAAGGTACGCTGGCCGTTGGGCCGCACGCTGGGCACCCTGATCTCCGGCACCGTGCCCGTGTTGGGCCTCATCGTCGAGCACTTCCAGACCCAAGACGTGAAGAAGCGGTTCGCTCTGTAGCCGCCGTCGGGCGCACCGCGGGTATCAGCAACGCGCCCACCGCCGACACGGCCGAGACCGCGGCGGCGACCGTCAGCGCAGCCCGGAAGCCGTCGAGGGTAGGCACCTCCTGACCGGCGGCCGTCATCGTCATCCCCGCCAGGATCGCCCCGATCACCGCGCTGGAGATCGAGGTACCCAACGACCGCGCCAGCGCGTTGAGACCGTTGGCTGCCGCGGTCTCCGAAAGCGGCACCGCGGCGTTGATCAACGCAGGCATCGACGCGTAGGCGAAGCCCACCCCGATGCTCACCAGGACGTTGAGCACCAGCACTTGCGGACCGCCGCCCAGTAGCCACAACCCGGCCAGATACGAACCGGCGATCACCACGCACCCGACGCACAGCGTGAACCTCGGCCCCCTGGCCCCGGCCACCCGCGCCGCGAACGGCGCCACGAGCATCATGGCGATTCCGCCCGGGGCCATCCACAGCCCGGCCTCGAGCATCGACATGCCCAGCCCGTAACCGGTCTCGGCGGGAAGTTCGAGCACCTGCGGTGCGATCAGTGAGAGCGCGAACATCGCGAAACCGACCCCCACCGAGGCGATATTGGTGATCAGCACCGGCGGGCGCACCGAGGTGCGCAGGTCCACGACCGGCGAATCGAACCGCAACTGCCAGGCGACGAAGATCGCGCAGACCACGAGCGAGGTGCCGAACATCCCGATCGTCAACCCGGACGTCCAGCCCCAGTCGCGCCCCTTGGTGATGCCCAGCAGCAGGGTCACCAGTGCCCCCGCAAGCAAAAGCGCGCCCAGCGGGTCGAGGCGGTCGGTCGAACTGGCAGGCACCGCAGGCACCAGCGTGGCGAAGAGCACCAGCAACACGACACCGATGCCCGCGGCGAACCAGAACAGCGCATGCCAGGAGAGGTGTTGGGCAACGGCCGCCGACAGTGGCAGCCCGAGTGCGCCGCCCACCCCGAGCGACGAACTCATCAGCCCCATGGCGCTGCCGACCCGCTCGGCGGGCACCGAGGCCCGCAGCACGCTGATGCCCAGCGGGATGATGGGGATACCCAGGCCCTGCATACCGCGACCGATCACGAACGGGATGAGGGTGCTACTCGACGCGGCGATCACCGAGCCCGCGATCAACACCATCGCGCAGGCGATCAGAATGCGTTTCGGACCGTACAGATCCCCGAGCCTGCCGAACACCGGGGTGGCCACCGCCGCGGTGAGCAGCGTCGACGTGATCGCCCATGACGCATCAGAAGCACTGGTGCCGAGCAGCTTTGGCAGTTCGGGTATCAACGGGATGAGCAGTGTCTGCATCAACGAGACGCTGATGCCGGCGGCACACAGCACCGCGATCAGCACACCGGGATGGGCCGCCGAGACTCTCCGGAAAGGCCGCGGCCGATCGACTGACACCACGCCCGGGAGCATTACACGTTAGCTGCGCTATACAAAATCCCGATGGTGGACCGGGTCGGAACCGCCGGTGCTCAGGCCAGCGCGCGCAATTGCGGGAGCAACAACGTCAGCGCCCGGCCACGATGTGAAGCGGCATCCTTCTCCGCAGCAGACAGCTGCGCCGCCGACCGCGAGGATTCTGCGGGTACGAAGATCGGGTCATATCCGAAGCCGCCGTCACCACGCGGCTCCCGGGCGATCGTGCCCACCCATTCACCGCGCACCACGGTCTCCCCTGCCGCGGACACGAGCGCGCACGCCGAGACGAAGGCGGCTCCGCGCCGGTCGTCGGGCACATCGCGCAGCTGTCCCAGCAGCAGCTCGAGGTTGGCGCGGTCGTCACCGTGTGCGCCGGACCACCGCGCCGACAACACCCCGGGCATACCGTTGAGTGCGTCGACGGCCAGCCCGGAATCGTCGGCGACCGAGGGCAACCCGGTCGCGGCAAACGCATCGCGGGCCTTGGCCAGCGCGTTCTCCTCGAAGGTGGCACCGGTCTCGGGTGCCTCATCGAACTCGGGGACCTCGGACAGCGACACCAACTCCACGCCGTTGATCCCGGCCGTGTCGAGGACCCGGCGCAGCTCGGCAAGTTTCTTGGCGTTGCGCGAGGCAACCAGTAACCGGATCAGCTTCCGAACACCTTCTTGGACGGACCGCTGGGCTCGGGCAGCACGCCGGGATAGGGCAGCTCCAGTGCCGCCCGCTGGATGGCGAACAGCTCCTCGCAACCGGCGAGCGCCACGTCCAGCATCTTGTCCAGCGTCGAGCGCGGGAAGGTGGCCCCCTCACCGGTGCCCTGGATCTCCACCAGGGTTCCGGTGTCGGTGGCGACGACGTTCATGTCGACCTCGGCGCGGGAATCCTCGGTGTAGGGCAGGTCCAACCGGACCCGGCCGTCGACCACACCGACCGACACCGCGGCGATGGCACAGGACAGTGGGCGCGGATCCGACAGCTTGTCGGCTGCGGCCAGGTAGGTCACGGCATCGGAGAGCGCGACATAGGCGCCGGTGATCGCGGCGGTGCGGGTACCACCGTCGGCCTGCAGCACATCGCAGTCGATGGCGATGGTGTTCTCACCGAGCGCGCCGAGGTCGATACACGCCCGCAGCGACCGGCCGACGAGCCTGCTGATCTCCTGGGTGCGACCGCCGACCTTGCCCTTGACCGACTCGCGGCCCGAGCGCTCATGGGTGGCCGCCGGCAGCATCGCGTACTCCGCGGTCAGCCAGCCCTGCCCGGAGCCCTTGCGCCAGCGCGGCACTCCCTCGGTCACCGAGGCCGTGCACATGACGCGGGTCTGGCCGAATTCGACCAATACCGAGCCCGCCGGATGGGAGGTGAAACCGCGGGTGATGACCACTGGCCTCAGCTCGTCGTCAAGCCGGCCGTCTTCTCGTCTGGACACCGTGCAACCCTAACGCGGCAGCCCGACGGGGAGCTCAGTGGCGGGTCACGTCGATGACTTCGCCGCACACCACCGCATGCACCGGGCCGTCGAACTCGGCCTTGGCCTCGCTGATGACATCCTCGCGCGACGTCCAGGGCGGGATGTGGGTCAGCAGCAATTTCCCGACGCCCGCACGCGCCGCGATCTGACCGGCCTCGGTGCCCGACAGGTGCAGATTGGGCGGCCGCTCGGGGGAATGGGTCCAGGAAGCCTCGCACAGGAACACGTCGACACCGCGCGCCAGCTCGACCACCGCATCGCAGATGCCGGTATCGCCGCTGTAGGCGAAGGTGATGCCATCGCGATCGGTGAAGCGCATTCCGTAGGACTCGGTGGGGTGACACACCAGCCGCGGTTCGACCGTCAGGGCTCCGAGCCGCACCGCTTGACCGTCGACCCAGGGCTGGACGTCGAAAATATCGGAGACATCATCGATCTCGCCACCCTCGGGCGAGGACGCCGCGCCGAGCCGCTCCCAGGTATGCGAAGGACCGAACAACATGGCCCGCCCCTTGGGCGGGGACGGGTGGTACCGGCGCCACACGAACAGGCCGGGCAGATCCAGGCAGTGATCGGCGTGCAGATGCGACAGCAGGACGTTCACCGAGCCGGGGTCGGCGTACCGCTGCAGCGCGCCGAGCACCCCGCCGCCGAAGTCCAGGACCATGGGCGCGGTGTCGGGCTCGGTCAGCAGATATCCGGACGCGGGCGAATCGGGGCCGACAACACTGCCGGAACAACCCAGTACGGTGATTCGCACAGCACTAGCTTGCCATGTCGGTCAGCGGCACGACGAAAGCATGACCGCATTCAGCGACAAGATTCATTTTGTGTCCGCACCGTGATGCAGGACATGGCCCGCGGACCGGCTCAGGAGCGCAGCGAGGCCGGGCCGGTGCGCGTGGTACGAGCCCTGCGCTCCGGGCCAGACAGCACGTAAGCGGCGATCAGACCGGCGATCGCGCCGGACAGATGTCCCTGCCAGGACACCCCCGGCGCACCGGGCAGCACCCCGAACAGAATGCCGCCGTACACCAGCGCGACGATCACCCCGACGACGATCTCCCAGGCCTTGCGGCTGAAGAATCCGAACACGATCAGAAACGTCAGCCAGCCGAAGATCAGCCCGGACGCGCCGATGTGATTCGTCGTGCACTGCACGCCCACATAGGGGCAGTGCGCGCCGATATTGCCGATCAGCCAGGTGCCGAACCCGCCGAGCACCCAGATGATGGCGGTGGCGCCGAGGAATCGACCCATGCCGGCCAGCGTCATCAGAAATCCGAGCACCAGCGCGGGCACGGTGTTGGCGATCAGATGGGGCCACCCGCCGTGCAACAGCGGCGCCCACAGGATGCCCCACAGCCCGTCGGTCTGCAGCGGGCGAATCCCGTCCTGGTCCAGGCGATGGCCCAGAACGGTGTCGATGATCTCCATGACGTAGAGCAGCGCCACGAAACCGACGACGGTGACGCCGCCCACCACCCAGGCCGGCCGATTCTTCGGTGACCGGGTGTCGGAGAGATTCATGCCCACTCGCTCATGCCCAGAGTTGCCCTTCCAATGCGTCTTCCGCATCGTCCAGGCTACCGGCGTAGGCACCGGTGGACAGATACTTCCACCCGGCATCACAGATGGTGAAGGCGATGTCGGCGCGCTCGCCGGCCTTGATGGCCTTGGCGCCCATACCGAGTGCGGCGTGCAGGATGGCGCCCGAGGAGATGCCCGCGAAGATGCCCTCCACCTGGACCAGCTCACGGGTGCGCTTGACCGCATCGAAGGCGCCGACCGAGTAGCGGGTGGTCAGGATCTCCGGGTCGTACAACTCGGGGACGAAACCCTCGTCGATGTTGCGCAGCGCGTAGACACCCTCGCCGTAGCGCGGTTCGGCGGCCACGATCTGCACCCCGGGCACCTGTTCACGCAGGAAACGGCCGGTGCCCATCAGGGTTCCGGTGGTGCCCAGTCCGCCGACGAAATGGGTGATCTCGGGCAGATCGGCCAGCAACTCCGGACCGGTGGTCTCGTAGTGTGCGGCGGCATTGGCCGGGTTGCCGTACTGGTAGAGCATCACCCACGAGGGATTCTGCGCGGCAAGCTCTTTGGCGTGTGCGACGGCGGTGTTGGAACCACCCTCGGCAGGCGAGTAGATGATCTTCGCACCGTAGAGCTCGAGCAGTTGTCGACGCTCGATCGAGGTGTTCTCCGGCATCACGCAGATCATCCGGTAACCCTTGAGCAGCGCCGCCATGGCCAGGGAAATCCCGGTGTTGCCGCTGGTGGGTTCCAGCAGCGTGTCCCCCGGCGTGATCAGGCCGTCGCGTTCAGCCTGCTCGATCATCCGCAGCGCGGGCCGGTCCTTGATCGACCCGGTGGGATTGCGGTCCTCCAGCTTGGCCCACAGCCGCACATGCGGACCGTCGACGCCGTCCTCCCACCGTGGCGACAGCCGCTGCAAGCCGACCAGCGGGGTGTTCCCGAGGGCGTGCAGCAGCGAGTCGTAACGCACGCCTAGCCGCCCGCGACGGCGGGCAGGATCGTCACCGAATCGCCGTCGCCGATCGCGGTGTCCAATCCACCGGAGAACCGGACGTCCTCGTCGTTGACATAGATGTTGACAAAGCGGTGCAGCTTGCCCGCGTTGTCCGAGTCGATCAGACGGTCGGATATGCCCGGATACTTGGACTCCAGGTCGGCGATGACGGCCTGCAGGGTTTCGCCGTCGGCTTCGACGCGCTTCTCCCCACCGGTGTGGGTGCGCAGGATGGTCGGGATGGACACGGTTACGGACACGGTGGCCTCTCTCAGGATTCGTAGTTCTCGACGATGCTGACTGGTTCTTCGGTGACGACGCCGTCGAGGATGCGATAGCTGCGCAGTTCGTGCGCCTCCGGGTCGCGGGTCGACACCAGCACGTAGTGGGCGTCTGGTTCGGAGGCGAAGGAGATGTCGGTCCGGCTCGGGTAGGCCTCGGTCGCGGTGTGCGAGTGGTAGATGACGACCGGGACCTCGTCGTTGTCATCCATCTGGCGCCACACCTTGAGCTGCTCACCGGAATCGAACCGGTAGAAGGTCGGGGACCGCTCTGCGTTGACCATCGGGATGAACCGCTGCGGGCGGTCCGAACCCTCCGGTCCGGCGATCACGCCACAGGCTTCGTCGGGATGGTCGGCGCGCGCGTGGGCCACCATGGCGTCCACCAGGTCGGCGCGGATCACCAGCACGTCAGGACTCCGTCTCTTTTGCAGATGCGAACGCTCCGGGCAACAGACCGCGGTAGGTCGGTATTCCGGCGACCGATTCGGCGGCCAGCACGCCGACGAGGACGGCACGGGCCAGGCAGTCGGCGGCGGCGGCCCCCAACGCGGTCACCAGCGCGGTCTCCGGGGACATCGCGGCGGGCACCTTCTCCGAGGGCGGCACCTGCACCGAGCCGGTGGCCAGCGCGAAGACGGTGTCGCCGTCGACCGGGGTGTGGGCTGGCCTGATGGCATGCGCCAGTCCGTCCTGGGCGGCGATCGCCAGCCGACGGCAGCCCGCGGGGCTCAGCTCGGCATCGGTGGCCACGACGGCGATGGTCGTGTTGAGGGGGCTGCTCTTGGTGTTCAGGGCCGCGAACTCGGCGATCTGTTCTTCCGGCGGGGCACTCAGGCCGAACTGCGCGGTCAGATCGGACATCCACGGCAGCCCGGTGGCCGGATCGATGACGTTGCCGCCGGAGTTGACGGCGACGACGGCTCCCACGGTCACGCCCAGTTCCGGCAGCCTGATCGAGGCGGTGCCCAGTCCGCCCTTGAGCACGCCGGCGCGCGCACCGGCACCGGCGCCGACATTGCCGACCGCAACCCGGTCGCCGGAGTCGGCCGCGGATTTCACGGCGGCGTAACCGAATTCGGCGGTGGGCCGGCATCCCCAGCCGCCGACCGGCAGGTCGAAGATGACCGCGCCGGGGACGATCGGCACCACACCGCCGTCCATCGCGACACCGCGGCCCTGCTCCTCCAGCCAGATCATCACGCCGTCCGCGGCCGCCAGCCCGTAGGCGCTCCCACCGGTGAGTACCACCGCGTCGACGTGACGCACGCTGTTGGCCGGGTCGAGCAGATCGGTCTCGCGGCTCCCCGGTGCGCCGCCGCGGCAGTCGACCGCGCCGACGGTGCCCTGCGGTGCCAGCACGACGGTGCTGCCCGCGGCCCAGCCCGACCCGAGGGTGACATCGTCGTCGATGCGGTGGTGATGCCCGACGCGGATTCCTGCGATATCGGTGATGGCGCCGAACCCGCTCATCGGGTCTGTCCCATCAGGCCGAGCACCAGGTACTCCTGCAGCACTGTCAGCCACTGGTAGATGTCCAGGTGTCCGGCCATCGGATGCCCTACCGGCAACTGATCCAGTCCGCCGGGGCCGATCTCGAGCATCGAGCCCAACGCCAACCGCACATCGTTGACCGCCGAAGCCCACGCCTGCGCATCGTCCTCGGACAGCTCGAACTTGCCGCCACCGTCCGGCAGTGTCTCCAGGAGGCGTTGCGCGGCTTGCCGTTTGGCGTCGATGATGGTCGGCTCGTGCAGGCTGCGCAGCGCACTGTTGAGGCTGTCGGCCGCCGACGAACCCGCCGGGTGCTCGGTGCGGGCCCGGTAGAAGTCGGGCAACAGCCGTTTCATCGTCTCGTCCTCGGGCGGCGCCGAGTGGCCGGTCTTGATGCCGGTCAGTTCGCTGAGTTCGTCGGTCGGAGCGGCGGATTCACGGTCGTCGAGCATCCCGGTGAGCGAGGAGACCAGATTACGCAACAGATCTGCTTCGTGCGCGGCCAGCGATGACCGGAATCGCGGGCCGTCGGCGCCCTCGAGGCGTTTCCATTTGCGCACCGGTCAGCGGTCCTGCTGCATGGTCGCCCACAAGCCCGCCGAGTGCAGCTTGGTCACGTCGACCTCCATCGATTCCCGGCTGCCGGAAGACACCACGGCCTTGCCCTCGGTGTGCACCTGCATCATCAACTTGGTGGCGTGCGGCTCGGAGTAGCCGAACAGCTTCTGGAACACGTAGGTCACATACGACATCAGGTTCACCGGGTCGTCCCACACGATCGTCACCCAGGGGCTGTCGGTCGCATCGCGACTCTCGGTGGCCTCGTCCTCACGGGTACCCGGCCGAGTCCGCGCTGGGGTAACCATGCCCGACAGACTACCGGGGTGGCACTTCCCGCCCGAATCCGAACCGGACCGATACGGTTGGGGACGTGAACGACCCCGTGAGCACCGCGCTGCTGACCGACAAGTACGAGCTGACCATGCTCGCCGCGGCACTGCGCGACGGGTCGGCGCACCGGCGCTGCACCTTCGAGGCGTTTGCCCGGCGACTGCCCGACGGCCGCCGTTACGGGGTGGTGGCCGGCACCGGACGCTTCGTGGATGCACTGGCGCACTTCACCTTCGATGCGGACGCACTGGCCGGCGTCGCCGACTTCCTCGACGAGCAGACCCGCGAGTTCCTGGCCGGCTTCCGGTTCGGCGGCGATATCGACGGATATCCCGAGGGCGAGTTGTACTTCCCGAACTCGCCGGTGCTCTCGGTGCGGGGCAGCTTCGCCGAGTGCGTCATCCTGGAAACGCTCGCGCTGTCGGTGCTCAACCACGATTGCGCGATCGCCTCTGCCGCTGCCCGGATGGTCTCGGCGGCGGCCGGCCGCCAGCTGATCGAGATGGGATCGCGGCGCACCCACGAGCAGGCCGCCGTCGCCGCCGCCCGGGCGGCGTGGATCGCCGGCTTCGACGGCAGCTCCAACCTGGCAGCCCAGCAGCGCTACGGCGTACCCGCGCTGGGCACCAGCGCCCACGCTTTCACGCTGCTGCACACCGGGCCGGACGGCACCGCCGACCGCGCCGCACAGGACGCATCGGAGCGCATCGCATTCGCCGCGCAGGTCGACGCCCTCGGCGTGGGCACCACCTTGTTGGTGGACACCTATGACATCACCGCAGGCGTGGCGAATGCCATCGCCGTCGCCGGGCCCGAACTGGGGGCGGTGCGCATCGACTCCGGCGACCTCGGCGTGGTCGCCGGCCAGGTCCGTCGTCAGCTCGACGAGCTGGGTGCCCGCAACACCCGCATCGTGGTGTCCGGTGACCTCGACGAGTTCGCCATCGCGGCACTGCGCGCCGAGCCGGTCGACAGCTACGGCGTCGGGACCTCGCTGGTCACCGGCTCCGGCGCACCCACCGCGGGCATGGTCTACAAGCTGGTCGAGGTCGACGGCATCCCGGTGCAGAAGCGCAGCGCGCAGAAGGGGTCCCAGGGCGGGGCCAAGGAGTCGCTGCGGGTGGCCAAACCGTCGGGGACCATCACCGAAGAGCTCGTCTTCCCGGCCGGTCACCGACCCGCCATCGAAACCGGGCTGACCGCGCGGCCGCTGAGCATCCCGCTGGTACGCGCCGGTGAGCCGGTCGGCACGCCCGATCTCGGCGCGGCGCGCGCCCTGATGTCCGCCGGGCTCACCAGTCTGCCCTGGGACGGGCTGAAGCTCTCGCGGGGTGAACCCGCGGTCGCCACCCGCGTGGTTTCCGCCAGGTGACCGCAAGCACCACCGTCACCGATCTGCTGGCCGCCGCGGTCGACGCCCTCGGCGGCACCCAGCGCGCCGGTCAGGTCGAGATGGCCCAGGCCGTCAGCGAAGCCTTCGAAACCGGTAAGCACCTCGCCGTCCAGGCGGGCACCGGCACCGGCAAATCGCTGGCCTATCTGGTGCCCGCGATCGCCCGGGCGGTATCGGCGGGGTCGCCCGTGGTGGTCTCGACCGCGACCATCGCGCTGCAGCGTCAGCTCGTCGACCGTGACCTGCCACGGCTGGCCGACGCCCTGGCGCCGCGACTGCCCCGCAAACCGACCTTCGCCCTGCTCAAAGGCCGGGGAAATTACCTGTGCCTGAACAAGATCCACAACGGCTCCGCTTCCGAGGGTGAGGAACTGCCCCAGGAGGAACTGTTCGACGCGGTCGCCGCGACCGCGCTGGGCCGCGATGTGCAGCGGCTGACGGCCTGGGCGTCGGATACCGAGACCGGGGACCGCGACGAACTGTCCCCCGGTGTGCCGGACCGGTCCTGGAGTCAGGTCAGCGTGTCGGCCCGCGAATGTATCGGGGTATCGCGCTGCCCCTACAGCGCCGACTGTTACTCGGAGAAGGCGCGGGCCAAGGCCGGTACCGCCGACATCGTGGTCACCAACCACGCCCTGCTGGCCATCGACGCCATCGCCGACGCCTCGGTGCTGCCCGAGCACGAGATGCTGGTCGTCGACGAGGCCCACGAACTGGCCGACCGGGTGACCGGTGTGGCGACCGGTGAGCTGTCGGCCACGGCGCTGGGCGCCGCCCAGCGCCGGATCGGGCGGCTGGTCGCCGATGAGCTCGTCGAGCGCTTCGAGGCGGCCGGGGCGAATCTGGCTTCGATGATCCACGACGCCGAACCCGGGCGCATCGATCATCTCGACGACGAACTGGCCACCTATCTGACCGCGCTGCGCGATGCGGCGTTCGTGATCCGCTCGGCGATCGACACCACCCCGTCGGACCCGCAGGCCGCCGCGGCGCGCACCGAGGCCGTCACCGCGGTCACCGAGATCGGCGATATCGCCGCCCGGATGCTGGATTCGTTCGGTCCCGCCATCCCCGACCGGTTCGATGTGGTGTGGCTGGATCACGAGGAGAACAGCCGGGTCGCCGCGGGTAAGCGTGCGGTGCTGCGGGTGGCCCCACTGTCGGTCTCGGGTCTGTTGCGCACCAGGCTGTTTGCCCGCGCCACCGCGGTACTGACGTCGGCGACCCTGACCCTCGGCGGCAGCTTCGACGGGATGGCAGCCGCCTGGGGCCTCTCCGGCGGCGACCCGCCCGGTCGATGGCGCGGGCTCGACGTCGGCTCGCCGTTCGATCACGCGAAGTCCGGAATCCTTTATGTGGCAAAACATCTGCCACCACCCGGTCGCGACGGCACCGGATCGGCGGCGCAACTCGACGAGATCGAAGCGCTCATCACCGCGGCCGGCGGCCGCACGCTCGGGCTGTTCTCGTCGATGCGCGCGGCCAAGGCCACCGCCGAGGTGATGGCCGAGCGGCTGTCCACCCCGGTGCTGTGCCAGGGCCAGGACACCACCGCGGCGTTGGTCAAACAGTTCGCCGATGACGAGCAGACCTCGCTGTTCGGCACGCTGTCGCTGTGGCAGGGCGTCGATGTCCCCGGCCCGACCCTCTCGCTGGTGCTGATCGACCGGATCCCCTTCCCCCGGCCCGATGATCCGCTGCTGACCGCCCGGCAGCGTGCGATCGGCGCCCGCGGCGGCAACGGATTCATGGCGGTGGCCGCCAGCCACGCGGCGTTGCTGTTGTCCCAGGGGGCGGGCCGCTTGCTGCGCCGGATCGACGATCGCGGTGTGGTCGCGATTCTGGACTCCCGGATGGCCACCGCGCGCTACGGCGGATTCCTGCGGGCCTCGCTGCCGCCGTTCTGGGCCACCACCGACCCGGAGCGGGTGCGGGCCGCGCTGATTCGCCTGCGCAACGGCTGATTGTCACTATTCTGCTAGCCAGAAACGTGCCCCGCCCGGGCGCACCGGAAAGGCGGGCAGATGCATTTCGCGATGACGGCGACAGGACGCAGGCGTCTGCGGTGGGTCCCGGCTGCGGCACTGACGCTGGGCGTGGCGCTGATCGTCAGCGCATGCTCAGAACCGGTGCAGGGCAGTGCGGTGTCGGTGTTCGCCGACCCGTTCCGGGTGGCGGGGATGCCTGCCACCGACGGGCCCACCGGGTTGCGCGATGACGCCACCGAACCCACCCGCCAGGTCAACAACACCGACGGCGGTGACATCGATATGCTCGCCGCCAGTTCGATCAGCGATATCGAACAGTTCTGGGAGCAGACCTACGGCGAGACGTTCGACGGCGAGTTCACCCCGGTGTCCGAGATCCTTTCCTGGGATTCAGACGGTTTCGACGGCGCGTTCTGCGGTGAGGACACCTACAACCTCGTCAATGCCGCGTACTGCGACGACGATCGCACCATCGGCTGGGACCGCGGGGTCCTGTTGCCCGCACTGCGCAGCGCCAACGGCGATATGGCCGTCACGATGGTGTTGGCCCATGAGTACGGGCACGCGATCCAGGCCCAGGCGGGCATCGTCGCCGACGACACCCCGACGCTGGTCTCCGAACAGCAGGCCGATTGCCTTGCCGGCGTGTACATGCGGTGGGTCGCCGAGGACAACTCACCTCGTTTCACACTGTCCACCGGCGACGGTCTGAACAGCCTGATGAGCACGATGATCGGCTTCCGCGATCCGCTGATGACCGTCGACGACTCCGATGCCGGTGAGGACGAACACGGTTCGGCGTTCGAACGGGTCTCAGCATTCCAGTTCGGGTTCACCGACGGCGCCGGTTCCTGCGCGGCGATGGATCCGGCCGAGATCAAGCAACGCCGGGGTGACCTTCCGGTTCTGCTCCCCGAAGATCAATCCGGCGAGCTGCAGATCACCGCCGATTCGGTGCGTTCGGTCTTCGACGCGATGAACATCCTGTTCGATCCCGCCGAGCATCCGATCCTCACCTTCGACCGGCCCGATTGCCCGGATGCCGATTCCGATGCGCCGGCGACCTTCTGCCCGGCGACCAACACCATCTCCGTGGATCTGCCCGCCATGGAGGTGTTGGGCGCCCCGTCCGAAGATGAGGACGCCGGGCTGGCCACCGGCGACAACACCGCGTACTCCGTGCTGATCTCGCGGTACATGCAGTCGGTTCAGCAGCAACACGGTGGGGTGGCGCTGAACACCGCGCAGGCGGCGTTGCGCACCGCCTGCCTGACCGGGGTCGCCACGGCCAAACTCGTCAAGGAGGTCAACACCCCCGACGGCGACACGATTGCGCTCACCGCCGGCGATGTCGACGAGGCGGTATCGGGAATCCTGCTCAACGGACTGGTTGCCAGCGACGTCAACGGTGAGTCGGTGCCGTCCGGGTTCTCCCGTATCGACGCGTTCCGGGTCGGGGTGCTCGGTGATACCGAACGCTGTTTCAAACGATTCGCCTAGACCGGCTGGCGCGTAACGGGTCTGGGGGTCGAGGGTGCGCCGATCAGCTCAGCGGGATCCGCAGCACGCTGCCCTGCTCGAGTGCCACCCACAGGGCGGTTCCGGCCGGTCCACGGTCCTCGATCGCCAGTCCGTGCGGTTCACTGCCCGCAGGCAGGTCGATGGTGTCGTACTCACCGTCGGCATCGACCCTCGCGATCTGGTCGGCACCCCACAGGCTGACCCACACTCCGCCGGTGGGGTCGGCGACCACCGCATGGGGTTTCCCGGGCAGGTCGAGTTCCTGGATCGCCTCGTCGGTCGGGATCCGGCCGATCTTGTCGGCCAGGATCTCGGTGAACCACACCGCGTCGTCGTGGGTTGCGGTGATGCCGACCGGACCGGCGGCGCGGGTGGGCAGTTCGCGGACGGTGAGTTCGCCCGCAAGGTCGAGCCTGCCGACGGCGCTGCGCTGATTCATGGTGAACCACAGCGCGCCGTCGGGCCCGGCGGTGATCATCGCCGGCATCCCACCGACCGGATGCTCGTCGATCCGCCCGTCGGCCGGATCGAGCCTGCCGATCGTGCCGGACGTCATCGTGGTGAACCACAGCGCCCGGTCGGGTCCGACGCACAGCCCGAAAGGCGCACTGCCCGAGCCGAGTTCGACGGCGCTCTGGGTCCCGTCCGTCGCGATCCGGCCGATGCGGTCATCACCGCCGCGGGTGAACCACATCGCTCCGTCGGGTCCGGCCACGATGATCTGAGGCCTGCTGTCGGGCGCGATGTCGAACACGGTGAGCTCACCCTCGGAGGTGACTCTGGCGATCTGGCCGGTGTGGGCACATGTCACCCACATCGCCCCGTCGGGTCCCGCCGCCAACGCATAGGGCCCACCGGGGACCGCGACCTCAAGGATCTTGCTCATGCCAGCGTGACGAGTCCCAGTTCGTTGGTCCCGGCCAGTAACCGGTGCTGCGGCAGCACCCGCACCGTGTAGCCGACCGGCCCGGCCACCGGCAGCGGCGTGGTGGTCGAGAAGACCTGCCGTCCGCCGTCGGCACCGCCGGTGTGCGCCATCGCCACGGTGACCGGGTCGCGCAGGTTGTCACTGCCGTCGACGCGTCCCAGAACCGCCTGCACCGCAACCTCGTTCGGCTGCAGACCAGCCAGGTCCACGGTCGCGGTCAGGGTCAGTTCGCTGCCGAGCAGCGGGGTGTCGGGCAACCCGTAGCTGTCGACATCGGTGATCTGGATATGCGGCCACTGCTGCTGCACCCGGGTTCGGTAGGCGGCCAGCTGCCGGGCTGCCCCGAAGGGCACGTCCTCGCTATCGGGTTCCAGGGTGGCGCGCAGTGATTTCGCCGCGGGCGCGTAGTACTTCTCGGTGTAATCACGCACCATCCGGGACGCCAGCACCTTGGGCCCGAGCGCCTGCAGGGTGTGGCGCACCATCTCGACCCAGCGCACCGGCACACCGTGCTGGTCGCGTTCGTAGAACCGCGGCGTCACCGAACTCTCCAGCAGGTCGTAGAGGGCCCCTGCCTCGATATCGTCGCGGCGGGTCTCATCGGCCAGTCCGTCCGCGGTGGGGATCTCCCAACCGTTCTCGCCGTCGTACCACTCATCCCACCACCCGTCGCGGACCGACAGGTTCAGCCCGCCGTTGAGCGCACTCTTCATGCCGGACGTGCCGCAGGCCTCCAGCGGGCGCAGCGGATTGTTCAGCCACACATCGCAACCCCAGTACAGCAGCCGGGCCATCGACATGTCGTAGTCGGGCAGGAAGGCGATCCGGTGGCGCACCTCGTGGCGGTCGGCGAAGCGCACGATCTGTTGGATCAACGACTTGCCGCCGTCATCGGCGGGGTGGGATTTGCCCGCGACGATCAGCTGGACGGGTCGGTCGGCGTCGAGCAGCAACCGTTCCAGGCGCTGCGGATCGCGCAGCATCAGGGTCAGCCGCTTGTAGGTGGGCACCCGTCGGGCAAATCCGACGGTCAGCACCTCCGGATCGAATGCCGAAGCGATCCAACCCAGTTCGGCCTCCGACGCGCCGCGCTCCAGCCACGATCGGCGCAGCCGGGCCCGAACGTCGTCGATCAACTGTGAGCGCAATTGCGAACGGATCCACCACAGGTGTCCGGGATCCACCTGCTGTAGCCGCTGCCAGGTTTCGGCCTCGCTGAGCGACCCCAGGTCCTCCCCGATGAGTTCGCGCGCCAGGTCCACCCACTGCGGCGCCGCCCACGTCGGCGCATGGACACCGTTGGTGATGGAGCCGATCGGCACCTCGGCCGGGTCGAAACCGGGCCACAACCCGCTGAACATCTCCCGGCTGACCTCGCCGTGCAACAGGGAGACGCCATTGGCGCGCTGAGCCAACCGCAGGCCCATGTGGGCCATGTTGAACTTCTCCGGATCCTCCTCGGCACCGAAGGCGATCACCCGCTCCAGCGGAACACCGGGAAGCAACCGCGAGTTCAGGTCCACCCCGCCGAAGTAGCGGCGCACCATCTCCACCGGGAACCGGTCGATACCGGCCGGGACGGGCGTGTGGGTGGTGAACACCGTGGAGGACCGCACCACCGTCAGCGCGGTTTCGAAGTCCAGCCCCGCCTCGATCAATTCCCTGATGCGCTCGACCCCGAGGAACCCGGCATGCCCCTCGTTCATGTGGAACACCTCGGGCGCCGGCAGCCCCTCCACCTCGGTGTAGGCCCGGATCGCGCGGACGCCGCCGATACCGGCGAGCAATTCCTGTTTGATCCGATGTTCCTGATCACCGCCGTACAGGCGGTCGGTGACCCCCCGCAGATCATGCTCGTTCTCGCCGATATCGGAATCGAGCAGCAGCAGCGGTACCCGGCCCACCTGGGCGATGAGCACCTGGGCGTACAACCGGGCGCCATCGGGCATCGCCAGGTCGATCAGCACCGGCTGCCCGGCGTGGTCGGTCAGCAG
This sequence comes from Mycobacterium sp. VKM Ac-1816D, assembly GCF_000416385.1. Classification (NCBI taxonomy): domain Bacteria; kingdom Bacillati; phylum Actinomycetota; class Actinomycetes; order Mycobacteriales; family Mycobacteriaceae; genus Mycobacterium; species Mycobacterium sp. VKM Ac-1816D. The sequence continues at coordinate 17,372 of NZ_AOHQ01000145.1, read as the reverse complement.
CCGCAGCGGCAGGCCTTGGGGATCCAACGACGGATAGTTCTCGTGCTGCCAGCCATCGGCGGTCAGCGACTGCCGGAAGTACCCGGACCGGTAGTACAGGCCGACCGCGATCAACGGAAGGCCCAGGTCCGATGCGGACTTGAGATGGTCACCGGCCAGGATGCCCAGGCCGCCGGAATAGTTGGGCAGCACCTCGGCGACGCCGAACTCCATCGAGAAATAGGCGATCCCGTTGGGGAACTCCCGACCGTCGGCAACCTGATTCTGGTACCACATCGGCTGGCTCAGATAGTTGTCCAGATCGTCGGCGCAGGCGTCCACCTGTCGGGTGAAACCCTCCTCTGCGGCCAGTTCGTCCAGCCGCTGCGGGTTGACCTCGCCGAGCAGTGCCACCGGGTCGGCACCGACCCGCTCCCACAATGCCGGGTCGATCTCGGCGAACAACTTCTGCGTCGGCGTGTGCCAGGACCATCTCAGATTGACCGACAACCGCTCCAGTGCCGAAAGCCGCTGCGGAAGGTGGGCTCGGACGGTGAATCGTCTCAGGGCTTTCACGTCGATTCACCTTACTGACAATCGGCCCGGTGGCAGGCAGCTTGGCCGTGCGGCGCCGCTTCACCGGACGCCCCGGAGTTTCGCCATCACGCGCAGCGATGTGTTCCTGACACTAGGTTGGGTACCCAGGGGTCGGTAACGAGCACGTCGAGTCAGATAGCGGATCGAGACGGATCGCGGTCACCGAGACGGTCGGCGGCGATCAGTGAGGAGTTGGTGGGTGACCGGTCGGATCGAGATCGACGATGTCGCGCCCGTACTGTCCGGTGGCCGGTTTCCCGCGAAGGCGGTGGTCGGAGAGGTCGTGCCGATCAAGGCGACCGTCTGGCGCGAGGGACACGATGCGGTGGCCGCGACACTGGTGGTGCGTTATCACGGCACCGCATATCCGCGTTTGGTCGACGACCCGCCCGGCACCGCTGCGGAGCCGCCCGCACCGGTGACACCGCCGCGGATCAAGCCGTTGATGCTGCCGATGAGCCCCGGCCGAACGCCCGATGTGCTGCACGGCCAGTTCACCCCCGACCAGGTCGGGATGTGGACCTTCCGCGTCGACGGCTGGGGAGATCCCATCGCGACGTGGCGCAAGGGCATCATCGCCAAGCTCGACGCGGGTCAGGGTGAAGCGGAGCTCTCCAACGATCTGATCGTCGGCGCCCAACTGCTCGAACGTGCCGCCGCCGGAATGCCGCGTGAGCACCGCCAGCCGCTGTTCGACGCCGCCGGTGCGCTGCGCCGGCCGGGTGATCCGTTCGTTCGGGCCGGAGCGGCACTGTCCCCCGGCATCGCGGATCTGCTACATCGTTTTCCGCTGCGCGAGTTGCTGACCCGCGGTCAGCAATACGGTATCTGGGTGGACCGGCCGCTGGCCCGGTTCGGCTCCTGGTACGAGTTGTTCCCGCGGTCCACCGGCGGCTGGGACGACGCGGGCAGGCCGGTGCACGGCACGTTCGCCACCGCCGCCGGCGAGTTGCCGCGGGTGGCCGGGATGGGATTCGACGTCGTCTACCTCCCGCCGATCCACCCGATCGGCACAGTGCACCGCAAGGGACGCAACAACACCGTCACCGCAACCGAGGGGGATGTCGGTTCGCCGTGGGCGATCGGCAGCAGCGCCGGCGGTCACGACGCCGTGCATCCCGGCCTGGGCACCATCTCCGATTTCGACGAGTTCGTCGGTGCGGCAAGGGATCAGGGCCTGGAGGTGGCGCTGGACCTGGCGCTGCAGTGCGCACCTGATCACCCGTGGGCCCAGGCTCATCCGGAATGGTTCACGGTCTTGCCCGACGGCACCATCGCCTATGCCGAGAACCCGCCCAAGAAGTACCAGGACATCTACCCGCTGAACTTCGACAACGATCCGGCCGGGTTGTACGCCGAGGTGCTGCGCGTGGTCCGCTACTGGGTGTCCCACGGGGTGAAGATCTTCCGTGTCGACAACCCGCACACCAAGCCACCGAACTTCTGGGCCTGGTTGATCGGCAAGGTCAAGAACGACGATCCCGACGTGTTGTTCCTCGCCGAGGCCTTCACCCGGCCCGCGCGATTGTTCGGTCTGGCCAAATTGGGCTTCACCCAGTCCTATTCGTACTTCACCTGGCGGACCGCCAAGTGGGAGTTGGTCGAGTACGGCCAGGAGATCGCCGAGTACGCCGATATCGCGCGGCCCAACCTGTTCGTCAACACCCCCGACATCCTGCATGAGAGCCTGCAGCACGGCGGCCCCGGCATGTTCGCCATCCGGGCGGTGCTGGCCTCGACGTTCAGTTCGGTGTGGGGGGTCTACTCGGGCTACGAGCTCTACGAACACCAAGCGGTCCGCGAGGGCAGCGAGGAGTACCTGGACTCGGAGAAGTACGAGTTGCGGCCCCGCGATTACGGGGCGGCGCTGGCGTCCGGTAACTCGCTTGAGCCGTTCCTGGCCCGGCTCAACGAGATCCGTCGGCTGCATCCGGCGCTACAGCAGTTGCGGACCATCGCGTTCCACCATGTCGACAACGACGCGCTGCTGGCCTACAGCAAGTTCGATCCGGTCACCGGAGATTGTGTACTGGTAGTCGTGACCCTCAACCCGTTCGGGCCGGAGGCCGGCACCGTGTGGTTAGACATGGCCGCGCTGGGTATGGAGGCCTACGACCGGTTCTGGGTGCGCGACGAGATCACCGGCGAGGAGTACCACTGGGGACAGAGCAACTATGTCCGCCTGGAACCCGGCCGCGCCGTCGCGCATGTGCTGAACATGCCGTTGATACCGCAGGACGCCCGACTGAACCTGCTGCGTAGGGAGTGAGAACACCGTGACCCGAACCAATCCCGTCTCCGACAGCCATCTGCGGCCGTCCGATACGGACCTCGGCCGGCTCGTCGCCGGAGAGCATCACGATCCGCATTCCGTCCTCGGTGCCCACGAGTACGACGATCACACGGTCATCCGGGTGCTGCGTCCGCATGCCGAATCGGTGACCGCACTCATCGGCGGACAGCGTTATCCGCTGACCCACCTCGACGCCGGCCTGTTCGCGGTGGCGCTGCCCATCACCAAGCTGATCGACTACCGCCTTGAGGTGCAATACCCCGATGCGCCTGCGCTGACCGTCGCCGACGCATACCGCTTCCTGCCGACGCTGGGCGAGATGGACCTGCACCTGTTCGCCGAGGGGCGTCATGAGCGGCTGTGGGAGGCGCTCGGTGCACACCCGCGGACCTACGAGACCCCCGACGGACCTGTCGAGGGTGTGTCGTTTGCCGTCTGGGCGCCAAATGCCAAGGGCGTGAGCCTGATCGGCGAGTTCAACCTCTGGGGCGGCAACGAGGCGCCACTGCGCAGCCTGGGCTCCTCCGGGGTGTGGGAGGTCTTCTGGCCCGGCTTTCCCGCCGACGGTCTCTACAAGTTCCGGGTGCACGGGGCCGACGGATCGGTCGTCGACCGGGCCGACCCGATGGCATTCGCCGCCGAGGTGCCGCCGCAGACCGCGTCCCAGGTGACGGTCAGTGAGTACGACTGGGCCGATCAGGACTGGATGTCCCAGCGGGCAATGCAGAACCCCGTGTTCGAGCCGATGAGCACCCTGGAGGTGCACCTGCCGTCCTGGCGGCCGGGCCTGAGCTATCGGGAGCTCGCGGTCGAACTCGTCGACTACGTCGTCGAACGGGGTTTCACCCATGTCGAGATGCTGCCGGTGGCCGCGCACCCCTTCGGTGGGTCCTGGGGCTACCAGGTCACCTCGTACTACGCCCCGATGCCCAAGCTCGGCACCCCGGATGACCTCCGGTATCTGATCGACACGCTGCACCAGAACGGCATCGGCGTCATCGTCGACTGGGTTCCCGCGCACTTCCCCAAGGACGCCTGGGCGCTGGGCCGATTCGACGGCACCCCGCTCTACGAGCACTCCGATCCCCGCCGCGGCGAGCAACTCGACTGGGGCACCTACGTTTTCGACTTCGGGCGCGCCGAGGTGCGCAATTTCCTGGTGGCCAACGCGCTGTACTGGCTGCAGGAGTTCCATGTCGACGGTCTGCGGGTCGACGCGGTGGCCTCGATGCTCTACCTGGACTACTCGCGTCCGGCGGACGGCTGGACCCCCAACATCTATGGCGGACGCGAGAACCTCGAGGCCGTGCAGTTCCTGCAGGAGATGAACGCCACCGTGCACAAGGTCTCCCCCGGCATCGTCACCATCGCCGAGGAGTCCACCTCGTGGCCCGGTGTCACCCGACCGACCAACCTTGGCGGCCTGGGCTTTTCGATGAAGTGGAACATGGGCTGGATGAACGACACGCTGGAGTTCATCAAGCGTGACCCGATCCACCGCAGTTACCACCACCACGAGATCACGTTCTCGATGCTCTACGCCTTCAGCGAGAACTATGTGCTGCCCATCAGCCACGACGAGGTGGTGCACGGCAAGGGCACGCTGTGGGGACGGATGCCCGGCAACGACCACAACAAGGCGGCCGGGCTGCGCAGCCTGCTGGCCTATCAATGGGCACACCCCGGTAAGCAGCTGCTGTTCATGGGCCAGGAATTCGGCCAGCGCGCCGAGTGGTCCGAGGAACGCGGGGTCGACTGGTATCAGTTGTCGGAGAACAGCTTCTCCACCGGCATTTCCCAGCTCGTGACCGATATCAATGCGCTCTACCGCGAGCGCCGGGCGCTGTGGTCGCGCGACACGGTGCCCGAGGGCTACTCCTGGATCGACGCCAACGACTCGGCCAACAACGTGCTGAGCTTCCTGCGCTTCGGCGACGACGGCTCGATGCTGGCATGCGTGTTCAACTTCTCCGGTAACGAGCATGGGCAGTACCGGCTGGGCCTGCCGAAGGCGGGCACCTGGCGCGAGGTGCTCAACACCGATGCCACGGTCTACCACGGTTCCGGGATCGGCAACCTGGGTGCGGTCGAGGCGACCGATGAGCCCTGGCATGGCCGGCCCGCCTCGGCGGTGATGGCGCTGCCTCCGCTGTCGGCGCTGTGGTTCGAACCCGTGTCCTGACCTCCCGGCCTGCCTTCCCCCGCGAGCAGACGGGTGTACCCCCTACTTCCGAAGAAATAGGGGGTACACCCGTCTGCTCGGCGCGCTAGTAGAGCGCGTTGGCCAGCTTGCGGCGAGCGTCGATCACCTCGGGATCCGCTGCGTCGAAAAGGTCGAACAGCTCGATGAGCCGGGTGCGGGCGGCCGTGCGCTCATCACCGGCGGTGCGTTTGATCAGTGCGATCAGGCGGTCGAACGCCGCGGTGACGTTCTGCTGCAGGATCTCGACATCGGCAGCGGCGAACGCGGCCTCGACGTCACCGGGCGCGGCATCGGCCAGGGCAGGCGAGTCGGGTGCGCGGGTGGTGGCGCGCTGCAGGAAGGTGATCTGGCGGACGGCCCCGGCGGCCTCCGGGTCCTGTGGCTTGGCGGCGAGGATGTCCTGGTAGGCAGCCAAGGCGGCGTCGAACTCGCCGGCGTCGAGGTACGCGCGCGCCTGCTCCAGGGCCGGATCCACCTCCTCGGCCTGTTCGGGCACCCCGCTGAGCTTTCCGGCGACGGCACTGAGCAGGGAATCGATCCACTGGCGCAGTTGGTCGGCAGGCTGCGGCCCCTGGAAGCTCGAGATCGGTTGGCCGCCGGCCAATGCCACGACCGTCGGCACGGCCTGCACGCCGAACATCTGCGCCACCCGCGGGGTGGTGTCGACGTTGACCGTCGCCAGCGACCACGTGCCCGCATCGGCCTGGGCCAACGCTGCCAGGGTGTCGGCGAGCTGCACGCTGGTATCGCTGCGCGGTGTCCACAGCAGCACCACCACCGGGATCTCACCGGAGCGGACCAGCACCTCGGCTTCCAGGTTGGCCTCGGTCACCTCGACCGCGCCGGCCGGGGCGCCTGCGGCATCCTCGCGGCCCGGCGGGGGCGCCTTGAGTGCGGACAGATCGAATGCGCCGGCGAGCGCCGGTCCGATATTGGGGCGAGGTCGTGTCACGTCCCCAATTTTGTCACGCCGCCGAACGAGGCGTGACTGCGCTATCGGTGAGCTCGGTGGGACCGCTGACGCTGCCATCGAGGCGACCCAGCTTGTCGGCCCAGATGACGAAGATCACACTACCCAGCGGCACGATCGAGCCCAGCAACGCCAGCGCCCAGGTGATGACGTTCCACTTCCGGTTGATCCCGACCAGCACAGCCGCCGCGACGAACGCCACGAAGATGCCGCCATGGATGGGCCCGAAGACCTTCACGCCGACCTCGGTGGTCGTCCCGGCCAGGTACTTGAAGTACATCCCGACCAGCAGGCCCGCCCAGCTGAGCGCTTCGGCGACGGCGACGATCCGGAACAGGCCCGCAGCGCTGCGGACGTCATACTTGTTTGCCATGCCGGCCATTCTGCCCGACCGGCACGCCAGCTACTACGTAGCGTCGTTGATCATGCTGAGGGCATTCTCAGCGGTCAGGGCCTCCGCAGCACCAAGGCGTCACCCTGGCCACCGGCGCCACAGAGCGCCGCCACGGCGTAGCCGGAGCCCTTGCGGGCGAGTTCGAGCGCGGCGTGCAGCGTGATCCGCGCCCCCGACGCACCGATCGGGTGACCGATCGCGATGGCCCCGCCGTTAACGTTCACCTTGGCCGGATCGATGCCCAGTTCCTTGGTGGACGCCAGCGAGACCGCGGCGAAGGCCTCGTTGATCTCCACGACATCGAGCTGATCGACGGTGATGCCTTCCCGCGCGATGGCCTTCTTGATGGCGTTGGCGGGCTGGCTCTGCAGCGTCGAGTCCGGGCCGGCGACCACACCGTGCGCACCGATCTCCACCAGCCACTCCAGCCCGAGCTCCTCGGCCTTGGCCTTGCTCATCACGACCACCGCGGCCGCACCGTCGGAGATCTGGGAGGCGGATCCGGCGGTGATGGTGCCGTCCTTGCGGAAGGCCGGGCGCAGCCCGCCGAGGGACTCGGCGGTGGTGTTGGCCCGGATGCCCTCGTCCTCGGCGAACTCGATCGGGTCACCCTTGCGCTGCGGAATCTGCACCGGCACAACCTCGTCGGCGAAGACGCCGTCCTTCCACGCCGCGGCGGCCTTCTGGTGCGACTGGGCGGCGAGCTCATCCTGCTCGGCGCGGGTGAACTGGTCGACGTCGTTGCGCTGCTCGGTCAGCGCACCCATCGGCTGGTCGGTGAACACATCGTGCAGACCGTCGTAGGCCATGTGGTCGACCAGGGTGGTGTCGCCGTACTTGAAGCCCTCGCGGCTCTTGGGCAGCAGATGCGGAGCCTGGCTCATCGACTCCTGGCCGCCCGCGACGACGACCTCGAACTCACCGGCGCGGATCAGCTGATCGGCCAGCGCGATGGCATCGATACCCGACAGGCACATCTTGTTGATGGTCAGGGCGGGCACATCCCAGCCGATGCCGGCCGCAACGGCGGACTGACGGGCCGGCATCTGGCCGGCACCCGCGGTCAGCACCTGGCCCATGATCACGTAGTCGACGATCCCTGCATCGATACCGGCCTTCTCCAGCGCTCCCTTGATGGCGAAGGCGCCGAGGTCACTACCCGAGAAATCCTTGAGCGACCCCATGAGCTTGCCTACCGGGGTGCGTGCTCCGGCAACGATCACCGAGGTCGTCATGTCATCCTCCAAAGGGTTCTGCAATAGATGTATGTGGCCTATCCCACAGGCTTAAAAACCGCGGAATCAGGTTACCTTTACCCTATGACCACTGATCACGCCGATGCCCGTCCGGCGCTTGCGAGCGCACTGGTGACCGCCGTGGATCACGTCGGGATCGCCGTCCCGGATCTGGACGCGGCGGCCAAGTGGTACCACGACCACCTCGGCATGATCGTGCTGCACGAGGAGGTCAACGAGGAGCAGGGCGTGCGCGAGGCCATGCTGTCGGTCCGCGGCGCCCCCAAGGGCAGCGCACAGATCCAGTTGCTCGCCCCGCTGGACGAGAAGTCCACGATCGCCAAGTTCATCGATCGCAACGGCCCCGGACTGCAGCAGTTGGCCTACCGCACCAGCGATATCGAGGCGCTCTCCGAGCGGCTGCGCGCAGAAGGCATCCGCCTGCTCTACGACGCACCGCGGCGCGGCACCGCCGACTCCCGGATCAACTTCATCCACCCCAAGGACGCCGGTGGCGTCCTCATCGAATTGGTGGAGCCCAGCGCCACCGCCGATCACTAAGACCAGCGTCTGGTGGGGCCGCGGTTGGCCCGATTGGCCCAGCACGCCGTATGCCAGTGCCTGCGGTCGTCCACATCGTCGACCGGGATCGCCACCACATGCGCGGTACCCGGCCTGATCTCGTGATCGCAGCCCGGGCAACGGTAGGTCTTGTCGGCGCGCGAGGCCGGCACGGGGCGCACCTCATGGTCCGTGCCATCGGGGCCCACCTCGACCCGACGGGTCGCCACGGCGGGCGGCTGCCGGTCCGGATCGCGGCGGGACCGATTGCGGCGTCCCATTACGAGCAGCGCGCCATCAGAACAGCCGGAACTCGTCGCTGTCGAGCCCGCGCATCTTGTCGTAATCCAATATCACGCAGCGGATTCCACGATCCTCGGCCAGCGTGCGCGCCTGCGGCTTGATCTGCTGGGCGGCGAACACACCGCTCACCGGGGCGATCAGGGTGTCGCGGTTGAGCAGTTCCAGATATCGGGTCAGCTGTTCCACACCGTCGATCTCACCCCGACGTTTGATCTCGACGGCCACCGACCGGCCTGTCTCGTCCCGGCACATCAGATCCACCGGCCCGATCGCCGTCATGTACTCGCGGCGTACCAGGGTGAACCCGGCCCCCAACAGCTCGACGTGCTCGGCCAACAGCGCCTGCAGGTGTGCCTCGACACCGTCCTTGACCAGACCCGGATCCACGCCGAGTTCATGGCTGGAATCGTGCTCGATCTCCTCAAGGGTGATGCGCAGCTGCTCACCGGCCTTGTTTTCCACCACCCACAGCGCGGCGCCGGTGTCATCGGACCGTTCCTCGGTCCAGCACGGCGGGCTCATCCAGTTCAGCGGCTTGTAGGCACGGTCGTCGGCATGCACGCTGACCGAACCGTCGGCCTTGAACAACAGCAGCCGACGGGCCGACGGCAGATGGGCGGTGAGACGGCCGACGTAATCGACGGTGCACTGGGCGATGACGAGGCGCACCGAACCACCATAGATGCCTGCCGCAGTCACTAGGCTTGCGCCACGATGACGGCGAAGAAGAACCGTGCCCGGAAACTCGGCCAGGTGCTGGAAAAGGTCACCGAACAGAGCGGCCGGGTACCGGACACCCCGGAGTACGGCTCCTGGATCCTCGGCCGTGTCTCGGAGACCCAGCGCCGCCGGCGGGTGCGGATCCAGGCGATCCTCACCACCTTCGCTCTCGGCGCCAACCTCGTCGGCGTCGGCGTGGCCATCCTGGTCGTCACGGTGACCTTCCCGGTGCCCAGCGTGTTCGACGACGAGGTGCTGTGGATCACCTTCGCGGTCGCACCGGCCTACATCGTGCTGGCCTTCGTCGTCGGTGTCGTCTGGGCGACCAATCGGGTCATCAGGACCGTCCGGTGGGCCATCGAAGAGCGGGTGCCCACCGCCGAGGACCAGAGCAACACGTTCTTCGCCCCGTGGCGGCTGACCCGCGTGCTGCTCGCGCTGTGGGGTGGCGGCACAGTGCTGCTGACGCTGCTCTACGGGCTCCAGGACTCCAACTACGTGCCCAAGGTGCTGCTCGGCATCAGCTTCCCCGGCATCGTCGTCGCGGCCAGCTGCTATCTGTTCACCGAGTTCGCCCTGCGCCCGGTGGCCGCCCAGGCCCTCGAGGTCGGCCCACCGCCGCGCCGCTTCGCCCCGGGCATCATGGGCCGCACCCTGACCGTCTGGGCGCTCGGCTCCGGGGTACCGGTGCTCGGCATCCTGCTGGCCGCGATCATCACGCTCTCCATCCAGATCGTCTCGCCGACCCAGTTCGCCGTCGCGGTGATGATCCTGGCGTTGTTCGCGCTGGTGTTCGGCTTCATCCTGATGTGGATCCTGGCGTGGCTGACGGCGACGCCGGTCCGTGTGGTGCGCTCGGCGCTCAACCGCGTCGAGCGCGGTGATCTGGAGACCAATCTCGTGGTGTTCGATGCCACCGAGCTGGGACAGTTGCAGCGCGGATTCAACTCGATGGTCGGCGGGCTGCGCGAACGCGAACGGGTGCGCGATCTTTTCGGCAGACATGTGGGGCGCGAGGTCGCGCTGCTCGCCGAGAAGGAACGGCCCGAGCTCGGCGGCGAGGAACGCCATGCCGCAGTCATTTTCATCGACATCATCGGTTCGACACGGCTGGTTGCCAGCCGTCCCGCCGTCGAGGTCGTCGAGGTGCTCAACAGGTTCTTCGCGGTCGTCGTCGACGAGGTCGACAACCATCACGGGCTGGTGAACAAGTTCGAGGGTGATGCCGTGCTCGCGGTGTTCGGGGCGCCGGTGTCACTGGACAACGCCGAAGACGAAGCGCTCGCGGCTGCCCGCGCGATGGCCGACCGGCTGCGCTCGGAGGTACCCGAGGTGGATGCCGGTATCGGCGTGGCCGCCGGCCAGGTGGTGGCAGGCAACGTCGGCGCCAAGCAGAGATTCGAGTACACCGTGATCGGCGGGCCCGTCAACGAGGCCGCCCGACTGTGCGAGTACTCCAAGTCGGTGCCCGGGCATCTGGTTGCCTCCTCGGCCACCGTCGAGGGCGCCTCCGAACCAGAGCGTGCGCACTGGTCACTGGGCGAGCAGATCACCCTGCGCGGCATGGAGGAGCCGACCCGGCTGGCCACGCCGCACCAGCATTGCGACTAGCGGGACCGCAGTCCCGCGGTGGCGGCCTCGACGGCGTCCTCGACGGTGCGGAAACGGATCGCCTCGTACTCCGCGCGGATCGCCGCGTCGTCGGGAGCCACGATGCCATCGGGGTCGACGAGGTAGCTCAGCTTTCCCTGCGCCCGAAGCTCGGCACCCATCCCCGCGAAGATCCGACGGGCCGCGGAGTCGATATCGTCGATGCGCGAGACATCCAGGATGGCGACGTCGAGATCGCTGCACGCCCGCTCGATGGTGCGCACCACCTGTTCGGCCCCCGGGAACAACAGGTCACCGTGGGTCTCGAAAACCCGCACGCCAGGACACGGTTCATAGCTGGCCCGCATGGTGGCCCGCGAGTCACGCGACACCGTCAGGAAGTGCAGGCCCAGCTCCTCGGAAAGCCTGCGGCACAACATCATCGAGCGGACGCTGTTGCCCTTGGGGTCCAACAGCGGCGAATACGTCCCGATGCCGAGTTGGCCGGGCAGCACCGCGAGAACTCCACCGCCCACTCCGCTCTTGGCGGGCAGGCCCACCTCCGAGACCCAGTCCCCCGCCCCGTCATACATGCCACAGGTCACCATCACCGACAGCGTGCGCCGGACCACCGTCGCGTCGGTGACCCGCCGCCCGGTCAGCGGGTTCACCCCACTGCGGGCGAGGGTGGCCGCCATCCGGGCCAGGTCTACCGCGGTGACCTTCAGTGAGCACTGCCGGTAGTAGACATCCAGCACCTGGTCGGGATCGTCGTCGAGCACACCGAAACTGGCCAGCATGTAGGCGATCGCCCGGTTTCGGTTGCCGGTCGCCTTCTCCGAGGCGTAGACGTCATGGTCGAGTTCGAGGCGACGTCCGGCGAAGGCAGAATAGTAATCCTGGATCAGGGCGAAACGCTCGTCGGCCGAGTCGGCCGGCACCAGCGACACCGCGGCGATGGCGCCGGCGTTGATCATCGGGTTCTTCGGCCGCTTGGTGTCCGGGTCCACGCTGATCTGGTTGAACGCCTCACCCGAGGGTTCCACGCCGATCCTCGCGTCGACGGCCGCCGCCCCCGACCGATCCAGCGCCAATGCGTAGGTGAAGGGTTTCGATATCGACTGGATGGTGAATTCCCTTGCTGCATCACCGGATTGGTAGACATAGCCGTCGGCAGATGACAGTGCGAGACCGAAACCGGCCGGGTCCACCTGGGCGAGCTCGGGAATGTAGTCGGCCAGTTCGCCATCATCGACGGCCTGGTACTCGAGGCGGACGCGGTCGAGATAGTTCTGCACCAGGTGGGACACACCTGGATTCTAGGCGGGCGCGTCAGGCCTGCGGGTAGGGCGCGAAACGCAGGTCATATGCCGCTTTGCGGCCGGCCAACTGAGCCGCGCGTTCGCCGCCGGTGACCCACCTTGTGCCGGGCGGCATTTCGGCGGGCAGATCCTCCAACCGCACCAATCGCGCGTCCACCGAAGGCAGGATCGCCGCGTCGGGGTCCAGGTCCTGGAAGCGGATGGAGATCGTTCCCTGGTTCAGCCCACCGGTGGACACCCAGTTCGCCACGCCGGGATCGGTCGGCGACAGCACGAGGGTGTAGGTCGTCCCGTCCGCGTCGTCGGCGACGGCCTGCGCGTTGTTCAGGCTGGTCTGCACATTCCAGTAATCGTCGGTGACGGTCCAGTCATCGGTGACCGGGACGACGAAATACCCTGCACCATCGGGCCGGACGGTGATAACCAGGGCTTGGTCATCGGCGAGTTGGAAGTACCCCGCGCTCTGCAATTGGGTCGCGAGGAACTCGGCGTTGCGGGCCGGATCCTTCAGGACATTGGGATCGATGCGCTCACCGGTACCCGGGTCGGTGGTGGCGACCCTCATGTAGGTTTCTTCCCGCTGCACCCCCAGCAACATGATCACCGCAGCGATGGTCCCGCGCAGCAGGGTGGGCACGTACGGGAGGGGCGGTATCAGCGACACCAGCGTCGTCAGCACGGGGTTTCGCACCACCGCGGGGCCGATGCCCGGGATGGCGAATCCTCCCAGTTGGCCGAACAGACTGTTCGGCGGCCCGCCGACCCGGGTGATCTCCAGACTCATCGGAGTCTGACGCGCCCAGTCCGACAGGGTGTTTCGGGTGGCGATGAGGGTGGTCTCGGCGGTCAACTGCAGATGGTTGGTGCGTCCGCCTGCCGGCGACGCATCGGCAGTGATGGTGAAGCTACCGTCGGGTTCGATCACCAGCTGGTCCTTGGTCAGTACCGCAGCGGTGTTGCCGGTCAGGCCGGTGAGCACGCTGAAGCTCGTGTCGGCAGGCAGGTTGTCCAGGTCGGCGAACGTTCCACGGATGACATAGGACGAGGCCCCGTTGACGCCCATGAAGCGGTAGATCGTGTCGGGATTGTCGTACAGGATGCGCGATGCGCCGACGCTCTGGCCGTACCAGGTGTGCGGCGGCGCGACCTGCATGACCACCGTCGGTTCGGCGGAGTTCAGGAGTTGCTGCTGGAAGGCCGCACCCATGGCGTACGCGTCGACCGCGGCGTCCAGGCGGCGAAGGTTCTCCGGGTCGGGTCCATCGACACGGTCGAACTGGCGCTGCGCCGCGGAGTAGAAACCTGCCTTCAGGAACAGTCTTGCCAGCTGCACCGGAACCGATCCGGCGATGCGCTGGGCCAGCTGTTCGGCAGCCAGTTGTTGTGGTGTGCCCAGGGGGCTGGCCGCCGCGACCACCACCGTCTGTGGGGTCGAGCGATCGGTCATCTCCAGCACTCCCGCCGACGATTCCGACGACGCCGATCCGACCTCGCGCCGGGCCGCGCCGAGGGCCGTCAGGGCGGCCACATCGGCCGGCGACGGTCCTGGATCGGGCTCATCGTCGTCATAGTCGTCGTCGTCATAGTCGTCGGCGGGCTCGCGAAGATCGGCCGTGCGCACCGTGAGTGTGCGCGGCAGGCGCCCCGCAGACGTCCTTGCGGGCGCGGCATCGTCATCACCTGTGCCGGCAGCCGGTGCCGAATCCGAATCGGTATCGGTATCGCTCGCGGCATTTTCCAGCTCGGTGTCACGTGGACTCGCGTCCCCGGGATCCGCCTTACCGGACTCGGGCGCACCGTCAGCGTTGCCGGACGCGGTCGATTCACGTTCCGGTCGAGACTCGGTTTGGGTGCCACCGCCCCCGGATTCGGTGGTATCGGCCGCGGCAGTCCCCGCCGTACCGGCGATGGCCACCCCGACACCGAGGGCCACCGCGAGGGCGCCCACCCGCCCGATCAGTACCGCGTTACCGGGCATCGCCGCACCTCCGTGGCCTCAGACCTCGGTTATAGCAGCGGGCGGGCAGTCGGCGGGTCCAAAACCCTCAGCACGATCCGGATGGGCCAGAATGTGTCCATGCGGGTGGTCGTGGCGGCTCTGTTGGCGACGGCACTCGTCGCGTCGGCCTCGGGTTGCGCCCGCGGGCTTCCAGAGGTGGGAAAGATCGAACCCGCGCCCATGCACGCGCCGCCGACGGTGCTCTTGCCGCCCTCCTCGGCGACGTTCTCCCCGCCGCTGCCCCAGGAACCCGACGATCTGCGATCAGACCGCTGATTCGACCGCGAGTTCGCGACGGCTGCGCAACCGCTTCCAGATGAACCAGCCGACCGCCGCGCAGGCGGCACCGAGCACGATGTACTGCAGGGTGGCGGCGCAGGGGTCGATCAGATGCCAGTTGGCACCCAGCAGATAGCCCGCCAGCACGAACACCGAGTTCCAGATGAGGCTGCCCAATGCCGTCAGCATCGTGAAGACGGCGAAATTCATCCGCTCGATCCCCGCGGGGATCGAGATGAAGCTGCGGAACAACGGCAGCATGCGACCGAAGAACACCGCCTTGTGCCCGTGCTGTGCGAACCAGTCCCGGGTCTTGTCCACGTCCTGTGCGTCCATCAGCGGCATCCGTGCGACGATGCGACGGATCCGGTCATGCCCCAGCCAGGCGCCGAGGCCGTAGAGCATCCACGCTCCCAACACCGAGCCGAGGGTGGTCCAGAAGATCGCACCCACCAGGGACAGTTCACCGAGTCGGGCGGCGAATCCCGCCATCGGCAGGATGACCTCACTGGGAATCGGAGGGAACAGGTTCTCGACGAAGATTGCCAGGCCGGCGCCGGGACCGCCGAGTGCCTCCATCATGTCGACGGACCACCCGGCCACGCCGTCGAGTTCAATGGCCTCTTCGGGGGAGGTCATGGGTGTGCTGCTCCTTGGTCTGAGGCGATGGTGGCCGGTGGACTTCCGAACCGGTCCCGGCCGGCGGGCGGCGGTGACCGCGGCAACTGGGACCAGTCCAGTGTGCCGACGCGGCGCTGAGGAGGCGCTCAGGAACGGGTCCGATACCAGGACTGCCATGTCGCTTTTCCGCCAGTGCTGTCGGTGCCCAGGTGTAAGGCTGAAGGAGTGCACGAGGATTTCGACAGCTGCTATCGGGCAGTGCAGTCCAAGGACGCCCGGTTCGACGGCTGGTTCGTGACCGCGGTGCGTTCGACCGGCATCTACTGCCGCCCGAGTTGCCCCGCGCGCGCCCCGTTGGCCCGCAATCTGCAGTTCCATCCGACGGCGGCGGCCGCCCAGCGAGCCGGCTTCCGGGCCTGCAAGCGATGCCGCCCGGACGCCTCCCCGGGTTCGCCGGAATGGAATGTCCGCGGCGATGTGGTGGCCCGCGCTATGCGCCTGATCGCCGACGGCACCGTCGACCGCGCCGGGGTGACCGGGCTGGCCGAGCGGCTGGGTTACACGACCCGGCAGCTGGAGAGAATGCTGCTCGCCGAGGTGGGCGCCAGCCCGCTGGCACTGGCGCGAGCACAGCGAACCCAGACTGCCCGCGTCCTGATCGAGACCACCGACCTGCCGTTCAGCGATGTCGCCTTCGCCGCTGGGTTCAGCAGCATCCGGCAGTTCAACGACACGATCCGCGAGATCTGTGCACTGCCGCCCACCGCGCTACGCCGGCGAGCCCATGTGCGCGACACGGGCGACCGTGCCGGGAGCCAGACATTGTCGCTGCGGCTGCCGGTACGCGGACCATTCGCCTACGAGGGCCTGTTCGGCCACCTGGCCGCCAGCGGGGTGGCCGGTGTCGAGGAGGTACGCAACGGTGCCTATCGCCGCACCCTGCGGCTGCCCTCCGGCGCAGGCATCGTGGCGTTGACCCCGCACCCCGACCATGTGCAGTGCCGGCTGGTCGTCGATGATTTCCGCGACCTGTCCGCGGCGATCGCACGGTGTCGCCGCATGCTCGACCTGGACGCCGACCCGGCCGCCGTCGTGGACGCGCTGAGCGCAGACCCGTCGCTGGCCGCGGTGGTGGCCAAGGCACCGGGACAACGGATCCCTCGCACACCCGACGAAGAGGAGTTGGCCGTCCGCGTGGTGCTCGGCCAGCAGGTATCGGTGAAGGCTGCCCGTACGCACGCCGCACGTCTGGTGCACGCACACGGGACGCCGGTGACCGATCCGGCGGGTGGTCTCACCCACGTCTTCCCCACCACCGCCCAGCTGACGGAGATCGACTCCGAGTCTCTGGCGATGCCCATGTCCCGGCGCCGCACCCTGACGACGCTGATCGCGGCGATGGCCGACGGCTCGGTCGTCCTCGACAGCGGTGCCGACTGGAACCGCGCCCGAGCGCAGTTGACCGCGCTGCCAGGTATCGGCCCATGGACGACCGAGCTGATCGCCATGCGCGGACTCGGTGATCCCGACGCCTTCCCGGTGGCGGATCTGGGCATCAAACTCGCGGCCAGAGCACTGGGGCTGCCCGAGAAGCCGGATGCTCTGACAGCTTTCAGTTCCCGATGGCGCCCGTGGCGGGCCTACGCGACTCAACATCTGTGGACGACCCTGGATCATGCGGTGAATATGTGGCCCCCTCAGCAGGAGGAGAAGCGATGACAGTGATCCGCGCGCGCCAGATCGAGAGCCCGGTCGGACCGCTCACCCTGGCCGGCGTCGACGGGCGGCTTCGACACCTGCGGATGCAAGACCAGACCTATGAACCATCCAGGGAAGGATGGGAGGTCGACGACGACGCATTCGGAGATGCCGCCGAGCAGCTGGGTGCCTATTTCGCCGGCACATTGACCGAGTTCGATCTCGATCTCGACCTAGTGGGCACCGCTTTTCAGCGCCGCGTGTGGAACGCCTTGCTGACCATCCCCTATGGCCAGACCAGAACGTACGGTGAAATAGCGCGCCAGGTCGGTTCACCGACCGCATTCCGCGCCGTCGGATTGGCGAATGGGCACAATCCCATCGGCATCATCGTGCCGTGTCATCGCGTCATCGGCACGAATGGAAGTCTCACCGGCTATGGCGGCGGATTAGACCGGAAAAGGTCTCTACTCGATATGGAAAAGCGCCGAACAGAATTGTTCTTGTTCGACTGAATGGCATTCGAATTCGGAACGTATCCGAATGCACAAATGCCTCGGCCCTCCAATGTGTGTTGGAGGGCCGAGGTCAATGTGTGTTCGGCGGTG